>NZ_JBVJKF010000066.1:0-1062 GCF_055585365.1 Streptomyces sp. NPDC053432 | reverse complement strand
CTCCCGGATAGAACTTTTGGGGGCTGGAGTAGGAGGTGTGCTTTTCCGATCTCCCGCGGAGCGGGACCCCAGGCGCTGCGCGCCTGGGCAGGAACCCGCCTCGCTGCGCTCGGCGGAGGGCGGCTTCGCCGCCCAAAGCCCCCCTTCGGGGGGATGTCCTCGCTTCGCTCCGGAGAAAGGATCCCGCCTCGCTGCGCTCGGCCGAGAGCGCCTTCGGCGCCTGCTCCTCCGCTTCGCTCCAGAGCAGTGAAACGCCTCGCTTTGCTCGGCGGGGCTCGGCTTCGCCGAGCCAGATCCGGCCTTCCGGCCAGAAGTCCCGCGCTTCGCTCCGGACTGATCCTGGATTCGCTTCGCTACATACCGAACAGCTCGCTACGCGGGCCAGGGTGACTTTGTTTCACAGGGTGCGAACGTGTGCACTGTTGGGGCGGCTCCGCTTCGCTCCACCACCCGCCGTCCTTATGGCTTCGCCTCCAGGACCAGCCCGCTCCGCGGGCGCCAGCAGCAATGTCAGTGGTCCCGGTTAGCCTGCCCATGACGGGGCCGGCACCGAGGCATCCAACACTGGAAACCCAACGGCAGTCCTCCCGATCTGCACGGGGGCGGTCACGACCTAACCGGCGGCCGGGGAAAAAGGGCCAGCTGCAGGCCTACCAGGACCGGCCCCGCCACCCAGCATCGATAGAGTGTTCGCGCCGCGGCGGGGAAGGTAGCGCAGAGGTCGACGCACCCTCTAGCTAAGAGGGAAGACGCCGGTTCGAATCCGGCCCACCCCGCCGCGCGCACTCGACGAGTCGCTCCGCTTCATTCTTCGAGCCGGATCGAAACTGGAAACCAGTCCTCGCACCTCTCCAAGCGGTGGCGGACAGTGGACTGCGCAGTGCCCCACCAGCTGAGCACCTACTTCGCCGCGGCAGGCCGGACTATGGCTACCCGAATGCTGACTACCGACCAGATCGCGGCTCAATGAGCATTTTCAGCGTTGACGCTCCAGGGTGAGGACGGCTGCGGCGATGGCCGTCATGCGGTTGGGGCTGCAGCGGGCTTTGCGGAAGATGCGCC
>NZ_JBVJKF010000065.1:0-1064 GCF_055585365.1 Streptomyces sp. NPDC053432 | reverse complement strand
TTCAGAACTAACACAGTGGACGCGAGCAACTGAGGACAAGCCCTCGGCCTATTAGTACCAGTCAGCTTCACCCGTTACCGGGCTTCCACATCTGGCCTATCAACCCAGTCGTCTACTGGGAGCCTTACCCTCTCAAGGAGGTGGGAATACTCATCTTGAAGCAGGCTTCCCGCTTAGATGCTTTCAGCGGTTATCCCTCCCGAACGTAGCCAACCAGCCATGCCCTTGGCAGGACAACTGGCACACCAGAGGTTCGTCCGTCCCGGTCCTCTCGTACTAGGGACAGCCCTTCTCAATATTCCTACGCGCACAGCGGATAGGGACCGAACTGTCTCACGACGTTCTAAACCCAGCTCGCGTACCGCTTTAATGGGCGAACAGCCCAACCCTTGGGACCGACTCCAGCCCCAGGATGCGACGAGCCGACATCGAGGTGCCAAACCATCCCGTCGATATGGACTCTTGGGGAAGATCAGCCTGTTATCCCCGGGGTACCTTTTATCCGTTGAGCGACGGCGCTTCCACAAGCCACCGCCGGATCACTAGTCCCGACTTTCGTCCCTGCTCGACCCGTCGGTCTCACAGTCAAGCTCCCTTGTGCACTTACACTCAACACCTGATTGCCAACCAGGCTGAGGGAACCTTTGGGCGCCTCCGTTACCCTTTGGGAGGCAACCGCCCCAGTTAAACTACCCATCAGACACTGTCCCTGATCCGGATCACGGACCGAGGTTAGACATCCAGCACGACCAGAGTGGTATTTCAACGGCGACTCCACCATGACTGGCGTCACGGCTTCAAAGTCTCCCACCTATCCTACACAAGCCGAACCGAACACCAATATCAAACTGTAGTAAAGGTCCCGGGGTCTTTCCGTCCTGCTGCGCGAAACGAGCATCTTTACTCGTAGTGCAATTTCACCGGGCCTATGGTTGAGACAGTCGAGAAGTCGTTACGCCATTCGTGCAGGTCGGAACTTACCCGACAAGGAATTTCGCTACCTTAGGATGGTTATAGTTACCACCGCCGTTTACTGGCGCTTAAGTTCTCAGCTTCGCAACCCC
>NZ_JBVJKF010000064.1:0-1069 GCF_055585365.1 Streptomyces sp. NPDC053432 | reverse complement strand
GCTTCGCGATCGCCTGCGGCGACCCTTGACAGGCCGTCCCGCCACGGAAAGACAAGGACTGTCGGGAAACCCCCAAAAGAACGGGCCGGGCGGAAGAGCCCATAAACGGGGCGGCCAGCGATGCGCGAGGCGGTGGGGGCAGGCCGAACCCTCCCCGGGCCGCCACCTCGCCCCTCCGGGCCGGGCAGACGGCCGAGACCCCCCGAAACCTCGGCCACAAGAGCCTGACCGGCAGGAAGGGCGCGTCAAATCGCTACGCGCTCCTCACCGACGGCGTCTGCGACCCGTCCTGGGCTGATCTCGCCCCAGATCGCTACGCGCTTCTCTTTGACGGCGTCCGACGACCGCCTGGGGCCGGACATAGGCCGCAAAAGGCCACTTCGGGCCCTCGACGACGGCGCCTGCGAGCAGTCTTGGGTGGAAAACGCCCCAGACAGCGGCCAGGCCGAGCTGTACTCGGGTCAGAGGGCCGGGCATCTGAAAAGACCCCTCGAAATGCCCCAATTGATCCCATATGACTATGGGTGGTTGGTGAGGCTTGCGCTCTGTGGGGGATACAGCTCGGCCAGGCCGAGGCTCCACCCTCCCGAGCCCTTCCCCGGCCCCTTCTGCACCCCCTTTCGTCCCCATCAGGCCCAGACGGGGGCCGGACGCCGTCGTCGAGAAGCGCGTAGCGATCGTGGGCGGCTTATGCCCGACCCAAGACGACCGTGGACGGCGTCAAAGCGAAGCGCGTAGCGATCTGGTGCGTGACCAGCCCCGGACGGGGGCCAGACGCCGAGACGAGAGGAGCGCGTAGCGATTTGACGCGCCCTTCCTCCCCCTCAGGCTCTTGTGGCCGAGGTTTCGGGGGGTGTCGGCCGTCTGCCCGGCCCGGAGGGCGGACAGGTGGGCCGGTGCCGGGCGCGCCCTCCCCCAACCGGGTCGAACATCTTGACCGCCCCGTCTATCTGCTCTTCCGCCCGGCCCGTTCCTTTGGGGGTTTCCCGGCAGTCCTTGTCTTTCCGTGGCGGGACGGCCTGTCAAGGGTCGCCGCAGGCGATCGCGCAGCGACGCGACGACGAAGGAG
>NZ_JBVJKF010000063.1:0-1139 GCF_055585365.1 Streptomyces sp. NPDC053432 | reverse complement strand
CTAGTCTTCTGAGTCAGGAATTCTGTTCAGATATGAGGCGAGGCGTTCAAGGATCTCGTCCGCGGTCTTCGTCCAGACGTAGGGCTTCGGGTCGGTGTTCCAGGCGGCGATCCAGGTCCGGATGTCCTGTTCCAGGGCCTGGACGGTCTTGTGGACGCCCCGCCGTATCTGCTTGTTGGTGAGTTCGGCGAACCATCGCTCCACCAGGTTGAGCCACGACGACCCGGTCGGTGTGAAGTGCAGGTGGAACCGGGGATGGGCCAGCAGCCAGGTCTTGATGGCCGGGGTCTTGTGGGTGGCGTAGTTGTCCAGCACCAGGTGGACCTCGAGACCGTCCGGCACTTCCCGGTCGAGCTTGACGAGGAACTTCTTGAACTCCTCGGCGCGGTGGCGGCGGTGCAGGGAACCGATGACCTTGCCGGTGGCGACCTCCAAGGCGGCGAACAGGGTGGTGGTGCCTGCCCGGACGTAGTCGTGCGTGACGCGTTGCGGCACTCCGGGCATCATCGGCAGCACCGGCTGAGAGCGGTCCAGGGCCTGGATCTGCGACTTCTCGTCCACGCAGAAGACAAGGGCCCGCTCCGGCGGGTCCAGATACAGGCCGACGACATCGTGGACCTTGTCGACGAAGTACGGATCCGTCGACAGCTTGAACGTCTCCGAGCGGTGCGGCTGCAGGCCGAACGCCCGCCAGACCCGCGACACGGTCGACTGCGACAAGCCCAGTTCCTTCGCCATCGAACGTGTCGACCAGTGCGTCGCGTTCTTCGGAGCGGACTGCAGAGTCCTGGTGACCAGCGCGGCCACCTGCTCGTCGGTGACCGACCGGGGACCGCCCGAGCGAGGCATGTCGCCCAGGCCGGCGATCCGGTGCTCGACGAAACGAGCCCGCCAGCGGCCCACCGCATGCGCGGTCGAGCCGAGCCGGGCCGCCACGTCCTTGTTCGAGGCACCCTCCGCGCAGGCCAGGATGATCCGGCACCTCAGTGCCCACGCCTGCGGCGTGGAACGGCGCCGCACCCACCCCTCGAGTGCGGCCCGTTCTTCGTCCGACAACGTCAACTCAGCCTTCGGCCGCCCAGTTCGTGCCACCCAACAAGCCTACACATCTGAATGGAATTCCTGACTCAGAAGACTAG
>NZ_JBVJKF010000062.1:0-1211 GCF_055585365.1 Streptomyces sp. NPDC053432 | reverse complement strand
CCTGTCAAGGGCGCTCCTCCTTCGTCGTCGCGTCGCTGCGCGATCGCCTGCGGCGACCCTTGACAGGCCGTCCCGCCACGGAAAGACAAGGACTGTCGGGAAACCCCCAAAAGAACGGGCCGGGCGGAAGAGCAGATAGACGGGGCGGTCAGCGATGCGCGAGGCGGTGGGGGTAGGGCGCGCCGCCCTTCGGGCCGCCCGTCTGCCCTCCGGGCCGGGCAGACGGCCGAGACCCCTCCCCACCTCGGCCACAAGAGCCTGACCGGCAGGAAGGGCGCACCCAATCGCTACGCGCTCCTCGACGACGGCGTCCGCCCCCCGTCATGAGCTGATCTCGCCCCAGATCGCTACGCGCTTCTCCCTGACGGCGTCCACGGTCGCCTTGGGTTGCTCATAAGCCGCCCACGATCGCTGCGCGCTCCTCGACGACCGCGGCTGTCCGGCTATCGGGATGCGCGGCAGGCCGAGTTGGCGTCGTTCGCGGAGACACCGACTCCTTGGAGGGTTGCAACGCAGCTGGTTTGGTTGCCGATAGAGCCCTCGTAACACGCCTGGGCCACATCGGCCGTGGCCGGCTTCCCGTGCGACATGACGTTCTGTTCGCACTGTTGGACGTCGGCGGAGGCCCCTGGGGCAGCGAAGAAGGCGCCGCCGGCGGCGAGGATCAGGCCGGCGAGGATGCTGGGAATTCGGGCCGACGGACGCATGCGCATGCACCTGCTCTCTCGGTCGGTCACGCGATCCGTGAGTACACCGGACCACGGGCGGGGGCGGCGCGGAGCAGGCACTCCGGGGGGCGACCGGCTCGACGCATCGGTCACCCCCGCCCTTTCGACGCTAGAACACCGCACCGTCACCCGCACTCCGGTCTAGGTGGGCAGCCTCTGTCCAGCCCAAGGCGGCTGTCGGACGCCGTCAAAGAGGAGCGCGTAGCGATCTGGGGCGAGATCAGCCCCGGACGGGTCGCAGGCGCCGTCGGTGAGGAGCGCGTAGCGATTGGGTGCGCCCTTCCTGCCGGTCAGGCTCTTGTGGCCGAGGTGGGGAGGGGTCTCGGTCGCCTGCCCGGGTTGGAGGGCGAGGGAGCGGCCCGAGGCAGGGCGCGCCCCACCCCAACCACCTCGCACATCGCTGACCGCCCCGTCTATCTGCTCTTCCGCCCGGCCCGTTCTTTTGGGGGTTTCCCGGCAGTCTTCGTTTTTCCGTGGCGGGAC
>NZ_JBVJKF010000061.1:0-1345 GCF_055585365.1 Streptomyces sp. NPDC053432 | reverse complement strand
GGTCGGCTTCCCGGACGCGGGCGACGAGATCACCGAACGACGGGTCGCCCGAGAGGTCGGTCCGCAGCACGAGGGTGTTGACGAAGAAGCCGACGAGGTCTTCGAGCGCCGCGTCGGTGCGCCCCGCGACGGCCGTGCCCAGCGGGATGTCGGTGCCGGCGCCGAGCCGGCCGAGGAGCGTGGCGACCGCGGCCTGGACGACCATGAAGAAACTGGCGTTGGTGTCGCGGGCGAGGGCGGCCAGGGCGCGGTGCGCTTCGGCGCCGAGCCGGAAGGTCACCGTACCGCCCCGGTGCCCGGCCACGGCCGGGCGCGTGCGGTCGTACGGGAGCTCCAGTTCTTCCGGGATCCCGGCCAGCGCCTCACGCCAGTAGCTCAGCTGCCGGGAGGACAACTCGGTTCCGTCGGCGAGGAGTCCGTGCTGCCAGAGGGTGTAGTCGGCGTACTGGACCGGCAGTGGCGTGAAGTCCGGTGCGGTGCCGGCCAGCCGGGCGGCGTAGGCGGCCGACAGGTCGCGGGCGAACGGGCCCTCCGACCAGCCGTCGGAGGCGATGTGGTGGAAGGTGACCAGCAGGACGTGCTCGTCGTCGGAGAGTGCGAACAGCTCGGCCCGCACCGGCAGATCGGCCGCCAGATCGAACGGACGCATCGCCGCAGCGTGCAGTACGTCCTCCAGCACGGCCTCGGTGACCTCGGTGACCGGCAGCCCCGGACGGGCCGCCTCCGCCGCCAGCACCACCTGCACCGGCTCCCCGTCCACCGCGGCGAACACCGTCCGCAACGACTCGTGCCGCTCCACCACATCACCCAGCGCCACCCGCAGCGCCTCCCGGTCCAGCACACCGCACAGCCGGACCGCCAACGGCAGGTTGTAGGTCGCGGAGACGCCTTCCGCCTGGTCCAGGAACCAGAGGCGGCGCTGGGCGAACGACAGCGGCACCCGCTCGGGCCGCCCGGGCGCCCGGGTCAGCGCGAGGCGAGCCCGCCCGCCCTCGTCCAGCCGGGCCGCGAGCGAAGCCACGGTCGGAGCCTCGAACAGGGTCCGGATCGTCACCTCCACACCCAGCACGCTCCGGATCCGCCCCACCAGCCGCGTGGCGAGCAGTGAGTGTCCGCCGAGGGCGAAGAAGCTGTCGTCGATGCCCACCCGCTCCGCACCCAGCAGCTCGGCGAAGACCGCGCACAGCACTTCCTCGCGCGGGGTCCGCGGAGCCCGGAACACGGCCCCCGCATCCAAGGCGGGCACCGGCAGCGCGCGGACGTCCAGCTTGCCGTTGGCGGTGATCGGCAGTTCGTCCAGCACCACCACCGCCGACGGCACCATGTACTCCGGCAGCCGGTCCGC
>NZ_JBVJKF010000060.1:0-1418 GCF_055585365.1 Streptomyces sp. NPDC053432 | reverse complement strand
CGGCGCGGGTAGCTGGGACGGTCGCCGCCGCGGTCGTCACGACCGCCACGGAAGCCACCGCGCTCGTCATCACGACGCGGGTAGGAAGGACGCCCACCACGGTCGTCGTCACGGCGCGGGTAGGAAGGACGCCCACCACGGTCGTCGTCACGGCGCGGGTAGCTGGGACGGTCGCCGCCGCGGTCGTCACGACCGCCACGGAAGCCACCGCGCTCGTCATCACGACGCGGGTAGGAAGGACGCCCGCCACGGTCGTCGTCACGGCGCGGGTAGGAGGGACGGTCGCCCCGGTCATCCCGACGGAACGACGGACGGTCGCCACCACGGTCATCCCGACGCGGGTAGCTCGGACGGTCCCCGTTACGGTCGTCACGACCGCCACGGAACCCGCCACGCTCGTCATCACGACGCGGGTAGGAAGGACGCCCACCACGGTCGTCATCCCGGCGCGGGTAGGAGGGACGGTCGCCGCCACGGTCGTCACGACCGCCACGGAAGCCACCGCGCTCGTCATCACGACGCGGGTAGGAAGGACGCCCACCACGGTCGTCATCCCGGCGCGGGTAGGAGGGACGGTCGCCCCGGTCATCCCGACGGAACGACGGACGGTCGCCACCACGGTCATCCCGACGCGGGTAGCTCGGACGGTCCCCGCCACGGTCGTCACGACCGCCACGGAACCCGCCACGCTCGTCATCACGACGCGGGTAGGAAGGACGCCCACCACGGTCGTCATCCCGGCGCGGGTAGGAGGGACGGTCGCCCCGGTCATCCCGACGGAACGACGGACGGTCGCCACCACGGTCATCCCGACGCGGGTAGCTCGGACGGTCCCCGCCACGGTCGTCACGACCGCCACGGAACCCGCCACGCTCGTCATCACGACGCGGGTAGCTCGGACGGTCGCCACCACGGTCGTCACGGCGGTAACCGCCACCGCCGCCGCTGGGACGGTCGCCACGGTCATCACGACGGAAGCCACCGCCGCCACCGCCGGCGGGACGCCCACTGCGGTCGTCGCGACGGTAACCGCCGCCACCACCGGTCGGCCGGCCGCCGCGGTCGTCACGACGGAACGACGGGCGGTCGCCACCACGGTCGTCACGGCCCCCGCGGTAGCCGCCCCTGTCACCGCCGTCGTTGCGACGAGGCTCGCGCTCCGGACGATCGTCGGGAGAGTTGGACATGGGTGTGACTCCTGTCTTCGGGGTACCGCTAGTCATTCTCGCGCAACCAACCCATGGCCGCGCTTCGGCGTAATTCGAGGCAAAACAAAAAGGACCCTTGGTCCAGCGTTGAACGCTGGACCAAGGGTCCTTGAAAGATTGTTCGGCGGCGTCCTACTCTCCCACAGGGTCCCCCCTGCAGTACCATCGGCGCTGAAAGGCTTAGCTTCCGGGTTCGGAATGTAACCGGGC
>NZ_JBVJKF010000059.1:0-1491 GCF_055585365.1 Streptomyces sp. NPDC053432 | reverse complement strand
GCGCGATCGCCTGCGGCGACCCTTGACAGGCCGTCCCGCCACGGAAAGACAAGGACTGCCGGGAAACCCCCAAAAGAACGGGCCGGGCGGAACAGCCCATAAGCGGCCCGGCCAGAGATCCGCGAGGCGGTGGGGCAGGCCGAACCCCTCCCCGAGCCGCCACCTCGCCCCTCCGGGCGGGCAGGCGACCGAGACCCCTCCCCACCTCGGCCACAAGAGCCTGACCGGCAGGAAGGGCGCCACAAATCGCTACGCGCTCCTCACCGACGGCGCCTGCGACCCGTCCGGGGCCGGTCACGCCCCAGATCGCTACGCGCTCCTCATTGACGGCGTCCAACGACCGTCTGGGGCCGGGCATAGGCCGCCAACGGCCACTACAGGCCCCTCGACGACCGCGTCTGCGGGCAGGCTTGGGTAGAAAACGCCCTGGAGAGCGGTCGGGCCGAGCTGTAGTCGGGTCAGGGGCGTCAGCCCTTGTCGGCTCGCTTCCAGTCCTCGACGAGCAGTCCGAGCAGTACCTCGTCCAGGAACTCGCCCAGCACCCAGGCGGAGGAGCGCAGGACGCCCTCGCGGACGAAGCCGTTGCGCTCTGCGGAGCGCAGCATCGCGTCGTTGTCGGCCAGGGTCTCGATCTGCAGCCGCTGCAAGCCGCGCACCACGAAACCGTAGTGGCACAGCACTGCGACGACGTCGGTGCCGTAGCCCTTGCCACGGGAAGACGGCAGCAATCCGAGCCCGATGTGTGCGGACCGGTTGTGGTTGTCGATCCCCCACAGCGTCGCGGTGCCGACCAGCGTGCCGCCTTCGAGTTCCACCACGGAGAACGGGACGTGGCCCTGTTCCTTGTCGTCCACGACGAGCCGTGGGTCCTTCGACCCCGGTGTGATCGGCCGCCACGGGCCGCCCTCGGCCCGCGAGCCGTTGACCACGTCGTCGTAGAGCTCGGTCCGCAGGATCGGGATGTCGTCCTCGTGCCGGGCCCTGAGCCCGACCTTGCTGCCTCGAAGCATGCGATGTTCCTATCGGCCCGGACTCGCCGACGGCAAGCGATTAAGCGTCCGTCCCGGACGAGCCCAAGTCCGCCTGCAGACGCCGTCGTCGAGGGGCATGTGGTGGCCCTTTGCGGCCTATGTCCAGCCCCAGGCGGTCGTTGGACGCCGTCAAGGAGGAGCGCGTAGCGATCTGGGGCGTGACCAGCCCCGGACGGGGGTCAGACGCCGAGACGTGAGGAGCGCGTAGCGATCTGGTGCGCCCTTCCTGCCGGTCAGGCTCTTGAGGTCGAGGTGGGGAGGGGTCTCGGTCGTCTGCCCGGCCCGGAGGGGCGAGGTGGCGGCTCGGGGAGGGGTTCGGCCTGCCCCACCGCCTCGCGGATCTCTGGCTGGGCCGTTTATGGGCGGTTCCGCCCGGCCCGTTCTTTTGGGGGTTTCCCGGCAGTCCTTGTCTTTCCGTGGCGGGACGGCCTGTCAAGGGTCGCCGCAGGCGATCGCGAAG
>NZ_JBVJKF010000058.1:0-1689 GCF_055585365.1 Streptomyces sp. NPDC053432 | reverse complement strand
TGCCGCATCAGGCAACGTTCGCCCTGGTGGTCACTTCGCGTAGCCGGTCGTCGGCGGCGTGCTTGTTCCGCCAGATGATGTAGCGGCGGATCATGCTGCCCTGGGCTTTGTGGGAGGGGTGGTCGGTGCCGTCGAGGGCGAAGTAGCGCAGGGCGGTGAACTGGGCCTCGATCCGGTTGAGCCAGGAGCTGTTGGTTGGGGTGTAGGCGATCTCCACGTTGTTCGCCGCCGCCCACGTCCCGACCCGCTGGCAACGCTTCGTGGTCAGGTGCGGGGAGTAGTTGTCACAGACGATTGCGATCCGCACCTCGGCCGGGTGCAGCGAGCGCAGGTAGCGACAGAACTCCAGGAACTTGGACCGGTTCTTGGCCTTCTTGATGTGGCCGTAGAGCTGGTCCTTGCCCAGGTCGTAGGCGGCGAACAGGTGGCGGACCCCGTGCGGTCGAGTGTAGGTCGCCCGTCTTCGGGGCCTGGGATCGCGGTCGCGGTCCTTGTGCCGGCCGCCGCGTTCAGCCCACTGCCGGCCGGGGTGGGGCTGGAGGTTGAGCGGCCCGAACTCGTCCATGCAGAAGACAACTTCGGGTTCGCCTTCCTCGGGTATGACCTCGCCGTCGGCGATCGCGTAGAGGTGCTCGACACGCGCTTTCTTGGCTGCGTAGTCGGGGTCGCGGGAGGTCTTCCAGGTCTTCACGCGTTGAAAGGTGACGCCTTCCTCGCGGAGCAGGATGCGCAGGCCCTCGTGGCTGATGTCGTCGACCACCCCCTCAGCGACCAGGAAGTCGACCAGCTTGGCCAGGCTCCAGGTCGAGAACGGCAGGCCGTGTTCGACCGGCTTGGACTTGGCGATCTTCTTGATCTCGCGACGTTCGGGCAGCGTGAACGTCTTCGGTCGCCCGCCCCTGTACTTCGGGTAGAGCGAGTCGAAGCCGTCGGCATTGAAGTTGTGGATCACGTCGCGGACCCGGTCCGCGCTGGTGAACGTAACCTCCGCGATCTTCGCCACGTCCATGCTCTGCGCCGACAGCAGAACCATCTGGGCCCGCCGCCAGGTCACCACCGATCCGGTGCCCCGGCGGATGATCCGCAGCAGCCGCCGCCCCTCGTCATCATCGATCTCACGGACCCGCACGCGTTCAGCCACGTGATCATTCTGACCATCCGGAGCTACCGATCACAGCAACCGGGCGGCTCGCCACAAGAGAGCGAACGCTGCCTGGCTCCCGCCGCAGCGACCAGCCTCACCGCAGGTGCAGGAAGCTCCGGATGTCGTCAAAGCCGTCCAGAGCCCGACCGTCCACATCCGACGGATCCGCCTCCGCCCGCACCGCCAGCGACTCCGCCAGCGCAAGGGCCTCATCGCCGAGATGTCCGAAGCGTCGGGCAGTATGCCCCAGGCACAGGCCGGCCAGACCGAGCAGAGGACTGCCCGGCACAGCCCGCGTCCCGACCTGCACGCACCAGTGCTCAACGAATGCCTGATCGTCGTCGTTCAGCGCACTCCCGACCAGAACGCTTGCCGCCTCGCCCTCGTACGAGCGGTCGCGCAGAGCCCGTTCCAAGGCCTCGGCCGCCACCTCATGAGGCAGCGCGGAAGGGTTCTCAAAGCGCAGATGAGAGTGCATCCCGCGAGACTACGCGTCCCGCCCCACCGGCGAGGCCGAGGCGAACGTTGCCTGGTGCGGCACTAGC
>NZ_JBVJKF010000056.1:0-2219 GCF_055585365.1 Streptomyces sp. NPDC053432 | reverse complement strand
TGTCGGTGACGGGTGAAAAGTGGACCGTTGGCGGCGGATGAATGTTGACCCCCATCGAGGGTCTGGCTCGTTGAGTCAGGCCGGGAGGATGGGTGATCAGCGTGGAGGACTGGGCGGAGATCCGGCGGCTGCATAGAGCCGAGGACATGCCGATCCGGGCAATCGCGAGGAAGCTGGGGATCTCGCGGAATACGGTCCGCAGGGCGGTGGCCGATGACGCGCCGCCGAAGTACCAGCGGGCGCCGAAGGGCTCGGTCGTCGATGCGGTCGAGCCGCAGATCCGTGAACTGCTCGAACAGTGGCCGGACATTCCGTCGACCGTGATTGCCGAGCGGCTCGGCTGGCAGCGGGGCATGACGGTGCTCAAGGAACGGGTCCGGGAACTTCGGCCGGCTTACCGGCCCGTCGATCCGGCATCGCGGACGGTCTATGAGCCGGGTGAGGTTGCCCAGTGTGATCTGTGGTTCCCGGCCGCCGAGATCCCGCTCGGCTTCGGGCAGGTGGGCCATCCGCCGGTGCTGGTGATGGTGGCCGGCTATTCGCGGTGGATCACCGCCCGGATGCTGCCCTCGAGGAACGCGGCCGATCTGATCGCAGGTCACTGGCGGCTGCTGACCGATCTGGGAGCCGTCCCCAGGGCTCTGGTCTGGGACAACGAAGGAGCCGTCGGCTCGTGGCAGCCCGGAGGCCCGCGGCTCACGGATGACTTCGCGGCGTTCGCCGGCCTGCTGGGCATCAAGTTCGTCCTCTGCAAGCCCCGTGATCCGGAAGCGAAGGGCCTGGTCGAGCGGGCGAACGGCTATCTGGAGACCTCGTTCCTGCCCGGCCGGGTCTTCGCCAGCCCCGCGGACTTCAACATCCAGCTGGCCGACTGGCTCACCAAGGCCAACCGGCGGATCCACCGAACGTTGCAGGCCAGGCCGTCGGACCGGCTGGAAGCCGACCGCTCACGGATGCTCCAGCTGCCGCCGATCTCCCCGCCGGGCTGGTGGAAAGCATCGCTACGGCTGCCGCGGGACCACTACGTCCGCCTCGACACCTGCGACTACTCCGTCCATCCCCTCGCGATCGGCCGTCGCATCGAGGTGGCCGCCGACCTGGACCAGGTCCTGGTGACCTGCGACGGCGTCGAGGTCGCCCGCCATGCCCGCTGCTGGGCCCGCCACCAGACCCTCACCGACCCGGATCACGCGGCGGCTGCCGCTGCCGCCCGCAGGGCGGCCACCAGCAAGAAGACGGTTCCCGTCCAGGGGACCGACGTCGAAGAACGGTCGCTGGACTCCTATGACCGGATCTTCGGCGTCATCGACGGCGGACTGACCACGGGCGAAGGGGCAGCCTGATGACCACCACCAACGACAAGACCACGAAGAACGGCCGCGACGTCACCTCGGAAATCGCCTATCTCACACGGGCCTTGAAGGCGCCGGCCCTGCGTGACTCGGTCGGCCGACTCGCCGACCGGGCCCGCTCGGAAGGCTGGACCCACGAGGAATACCTCGCCGCCTGCCTCCAGCGGGAAGTCGCCGCCCGCGACTCACACGGCGCCGAAGGCCGCATCCGAGCCGCCCGCTTCCCCTCCCGCAAATCGCTCGAGGACTTCGACTTCGACCACCAGCGGTCCGTCAAACGAGAGTCGATCTCTCACCTGGGGACGCTCGATTTCGTCGTCGGGAAAGAGAACGTGATCTTCCTGGGACCGCCCGGCACCGGCAAGACGCACCTCGCAACCGGGCTCGGAATCCGGGCCTGCCAGGCCGGTCACCGGGTCGCTTTCGCCACCGCCGCCCAGTGGGTCGCCCGCCTCGCCGAAGCCCACCAGGCCGGCAAACTCGCCGACGAACTCACCCGTCTCGGCCGGATCCCCCTGATCGTCGTGGATGAAGTCGGCTACATCCCGTTCGAACCCGAGGCCGCGAACCTGTTCTTCCAGTTCATCTCAGGCCGATACGAACACGCGTCCGTGATCGTCACCAGCAACAAGCCCTTCGGACGCTGGGGAGAGGTCTTCGGCGACGACACCGTGGCCGCCGCGATGATCGACCGACTCGTCCACCACGCCGAAGTGATCTCCCTCAAGGGCGACAGCTACCGCATGCGCGGCCGCGACCTCGGCCGGGTTCCACCCGCCAACACCGGGGAATGAACAACATCAACTGACGGACCGGGGGTCAATCTTCAACCGGCCAGGGTGGGTCACGATTCAAGCGCCGCCGACA
>NZ_JBVJKF010000055.1:0-2448 GCF_055585365.1 Streptomyces sp. NPDC053432 | reverse complement strand
TCGGGTGCGTTGACTCGGATGCGGGTCGGCCGGCTCGATGTTGTCGACTGCCGTGGAGAACTCGCGACCGGATGGGCCCCGGACGTATGCCAGCTCCATCCAATGGGGCTTGATCGAGTTCGAGACGTCTTCGTTGATCACTGCCATCAACTCCCCCTCCACGCCACTCGCCACATCGCGTACCCGACGCCGCAGCAGTGGGTGCGGCACGTACGCGTAGTGGTCAGCCATCGGACTGCTCATTGAAGGAGGAGGCGAAACGCTCCCAGCCGGTGCGAGCCCGTTCGAGGAGATCGCTGCTGGGCCCCAACGTGATTTTCTCCCCGCCTGGGTGGCACGGGCATGATGTGGTCTGCCATGGGTGATCCGGCCCGGGGCGTTCGTCCTGGTTGATCATGGGCGTTCCCATCTGTCTCTTCGGTACGGGCAGACAGATGGTGCGCCGCTACGAGTCCTGCAAGGGATACGGGCTGTATTCCTCGTAGGGCTTGCTCAGATGACACCGATCCACTTGGCGTAGGACGTCAACGATTCAGCGGGGGCGCGTTTGAGACGGAGGATCTTCCCAATGTCCTCTCGGACCCACGGGTGCTCACGTACGTGTTGCGGTGCGTGTTTGCGAGCTTCCTTCAGGCAGTTGAAGGCTCCGTCGGGGTCGCCCGACCAAAGTCGTGCGCGCGCCACCTCGATCCAGAACCCGGACCGGCGCTCTGCCGGGATGTCCCGGCCCGGGCTCCATTTACCGGCGACGTCCAGGGCGCGGCCGATGCGGTCGCTGCCGAGGCTGACCGAGACGGCCACCTCGTGGATGCGGACACTGGACGGCCCGAACGAGGTGCCGAGATAGATGGCCTCGGGAAGGCCCTGTGCCAGTGTCCGGGCCGCGTTCAGGTGGTCGTAGGCGGCATCCGCACTGCCTGCTCGCGCGGCAACGACGGCCGTCCGCATGTGCAGGGCGCCAAGGGTCGCGATCGACCGGCCGGTGTTCGGCTTAGGGCCTACATCGAGGGCTTGTTCCAGCGCCAAGTGGCCGCCCCGGTAGGCGCGGGCGGCGAGGAATGTCTCGGCGCGCACGTAGGCCACGCAAGCGCCCAGGTCCGGGTCCTCTGAGCGGGCGGCTGCCCACCGCATCACGTCGATCAAGCGAGCCGAGAGATCGTGTGCGCCGAATTTGTAGGCCACTGCATCGGCGGACCGCGCCGCCGCGACGACGAGGTGCGCCGCTTCCTCGATGCGAGGGCCGGATGTTGCATGCAGGTGTGCCAGCGCGTCGCCAAGAAGCTTGGGGACCTGCGTCGCGATCAGGCCGTACTGGGCTGCGAGGCGCCATCCGACAGCGGCGTCGATGTCGTTTCGCAATGCTTCGAGTGTTCTGCCGACCGGGTGCAGTGCGAGTTCGTATCCGGCGATCGCCGCAGAGATCGCCGGGAGTGCGGCGTGGACGCGGCGGCCGGTGCCGACGTAGGCCGGATCAAGGCGGGACGCATCCAGACCGAGAGCGGAGGCGATCGCTTCCAGCGTGGAAGGGCCGGGCGAACGGACACCCCGTTCGCAGCCTTTGATCATGGGGAGCGAGACGTGTGCCTCGCGAGCGAGGTCGGCTTGCGTCATGCGTCGGGCTCGCCGCCGGGCGGCGATGCGCTGCCCGATGTGTTCGGCCATGCCCGGACCGTATCGCGCCGAGCCGTGGGCGTCCCACGAATGGGTGCCTGTTCCTACTGCCGGACGATGTCCGGCAGTTCGCTGAGGGAATTGATCGACCAGTCTGCGGCGGCTCGGACAGCGGGGTCGTCCGCCCACCAGTGACCCCAGGGGCCACGCCGGATATGTGCGGTGCGGAGGCCTGAGGCTCGCGCCGGGTGGATGTCGTTGGCCGGGTGGTCGCCCACGTAAAGGGTTTCTTCGGCGGTACTGCCTGATACCGCCAGCACTCGGTCGAAGAAGGCACTCGCAGGCTTGGAGACACCCCACTCGCCCGACGTGACGACGAGGTCTGCCGGTAGCTGGAGTGCGCGCAGCATGTCACCGGCTCGGGGGCTCTGGTTGCCCGCGATGACGACTCGTACGCCGGAGGCCCGGAGCGCTTTCAGTGCCGGGCGGACGTCCTCGTAGAGGTCGGTCTCGTCGAGCCGCTCACCGCGTCCTGCGGCCTCGCGGGCGGCGTATTCGGCGGCGAGGTCGACGCCCGGGCGCAAAAGGCGGATCGCGTCCGCGTTGTCCCGTCCGTCCACGACCACGGCGCCCACCAGCGCGGAAAGCGTGTGGCGGGGCACTCCGAGCCAGTCCGCCCATGCGGCCCAGTAACGATCGTCTCGCGTGAGGGTCTCACCGATGTCCAGAACGACGGTCCGAATCATTCGGCCAGCGTACCGACGGCCCAGAGCGCCTCCATCGCTACGCGCTCCTGCCTGATGGCGAGGCAGGGTGATCCGTCGTCTGAGTCGATAC
>NZ_JBVJKF010000054.1:0-3386 GCF_055585365.1 Streptomyces sp. NPDC053432 | reverse complement strand
GTGGACGGGGTATCAACTTCTGGCGTTGATTTTTGGCACGCTGTTGAGTTCTCAAGGAACGGACGCTTCCTTTGTACTCACCCTCAGCAACACTGACTGGGGCTTTCCTCCGGGCTTTCGTTCTGCTGTCTTGCGTTTCCGACTCTATCAGACTCTTTCGTGTCCGACTTCCTCGGCGCTTTCCAGGTTTTCGCTTTCGCGTTTCCCTTTCCAGCGATTCCGACTCTATCAGAAGTTTTCCACCGGATTTACCGGCTTCGGATTCCCGAATGAAGAGACGGTTGTGCCCCGATCGAATTCGATTTCGAAGTGGGGGCGAGAAAGATTATGAACCATCGCTGCCGAACTTGTCCAGTTCGAGGCAACCGTTAGAATCTACCTCCCCGTCGCGGATGTGTCAACACCCGCTCCGGGACCTCAGGAGACTAGCAGCTCCGGGGGGTCCGATGCACATCAGGCTGCGGTCGGGAGAGTCGCCGTCCGGTCGGCGGCCTCCACGTCGCCGGTCTCGCCCTCGCGGGCGGCGCGGCCGCCGAGGACGTAGACGTAGGCGAGGAAGGCCGCCTCGGCGACGACGCCGATGCCGATGCGGGCCCAGGTGGGGAGTCCCGACGGGGTGACGAAGCCTTCGATCAGGCCCGAGACGAACAGGACCACCGCCAGGCCGATGGCCATGCCGAGGGCGGCGCGGCCCTGTTCCGCGAGGGCCGTGCGGCGGGTGCGGGGGCCCGGGTCGATGACCGTCCAGCCCAGGCGCAGGCCCGTCCCTGCGGCGACGAAGACCGCGGTCAGTTCGAGCAGGCCGTGCGGGAGGATCAGGCCGAGGAAGACGTCGAGGCGGCCGGCGGCGGCCATCAGGCCGAGGCCCACGCCGAGGTTCAGCATGTTCACGTAGAGGATCCCCAGGACCGGGAGCCCCAGGAAGGCGCCCAGGACCAGGCAGATCGCCGCCGCCTTGGCGTTGTTCGTCCAGACCTGCGCGGCGAAGGAGGCCGCGGGGTGGCTGGAGTAGTACGTCTCGTACTCGCCGCCCGGTTGTGTCATCTCCTTCAGGAACTCCGGGGTGCCGATCGCCGACTGGACCTCGGGGTGTGTGGCTATCCACCAGCCGATGAGCACGCCGACCGCCGTGGAGATCAGTGCGGTCGGTATCCACCAGCGGCGGCTGCGGTAGACCGCCGCCGGGAAGCCCGCCGTGAAGAAGAGGGCCGCGTCGCGCCAGCCCGCGCGGCGGGTGCCCGTCACCGTGGCCCGGGCGCGCGCGACCAGCTGTGTCAGGCGGCCCGTGAGCATGGGGTCGGGGGCGCTGGACTGGATGAGGGAGAGGTGGGTCGAGACCCGCTGGTAGAGCGCGACGAGCTCGTCGGCCTCGGTGCCGGTCAGGCGGCGGCCCCGGCCCAGGAGCTGTTCCAGGCGGTTCCATTCCCCGCGGTGTGCCGTCACGAAGACGTCGAGATCCATACGGTTGCCGCTCCCCTGCCCCTGGTCCCCTGACACTGCCTGTTCCTCGCGTGGTTCAGCTTGGCAGACTGGACGTCCGTGGGGATGGGGCAGGTCACGCGAAAGGTGCTGTGGTGAGCGATCTGGTGACGGGGGACGCGGTAGTTCTGGGGCTGCGCCCCGCGCGACTGCCGAGCCGGGCGTTGGCCATCGTCCTCGATCTGCTCGTGTACCTCACCGGGTACACGGTGATCGTGATCGGGCTGGCCTACGCGACGGCTTCCCTCGACCCGGCCGCGCAGGCCGCCGTGGTGGTGGCGAGTTTCGTACTGGTGCTGGTCGGCGTACCGATCGCGATCGAGACGCTGAGCCACGGGCGGTCGCTGGGCAAGCTCGCCTGCGGGCTGCGGGTGGTGCGGGACGACGGCGGGCCGATCCGCTTCCGGCACGCACTGGTTCGCGGTGCCATGGGCGTGATCGAGCTGCTGGCGACCGTCGGATCCGTCGCGTGCATCGCCTCGCTGGTGTCGGCGCGGGGCCGGCGGCTCGGGGACGTCTTCGCGGGCACGCTGGTGATACGCGAGCGGGTGCCCGCGGCGCGGGTGATGCCGGTGCCCCCGCCGCCGCCGTGGCTGGCGGGGCGGTTCGCGGGGCTGGACCTCTCGGCCGTGCCCGAGGGGCTGTGGATGGCGATACGCCAGTACCTGACGCGGATGCACCAGCTGGACCCGCAGGTGGGGGCGGCGATGGCGGCGCGGCTCGCGGACGATCTGGTCGCGCGGACGGGGGCTCCGGCGCCCGCCGGGGTGCCGGCTGCCGCGTTCCTGATGGCCGTGGTGCACGAGCGGCAGGCGCGGGATGCCGCGAAGGCGTTCCGGCCCGCCGGGCCCGGGCCGGCTCCCATGGCCGCGCCGGCTTTCACGCCCGGGCCTGCTTTCCCGCCCGGCCCTGCTCCCGTGCCCGGGCCGGCATTCATGCCTGTGCCCGGGCCCGGACCGGTGCCCGTTGTCGATCCCGCGCCGGCGGCCCCCGTGGCGCCGGTGGCTCCCGTTGCGCCCGCCGAGACGCCGGCCCCGCGGGCCGGCGGGTTCGCGCCGCCCGCCTAGTCCGCTTCCTCGTCTTCCTCGTCGCTCTCGTTCGCGTCGAACGTGGAGGGCGGGGTCTCCAGGTGTTCGAGTTCGATGCCGGGGGCCGAGAGGACCACGTCCCCCGCGATGTGGATCGTGTGCACCTCGCCGGTGTCCAGGGCGCTGACCTGGTACTCGTCCACCAGCAGCGGGCCGCTGTCGGTCGGGTGCTCCTCGCGCCGCACCAGCGCCCAGGCCTGGTCGACCGTACGCGGGGCCAGGACCGGGTCGGTGAGCGCGACGAGGCGCACGCGGGTGGCGGGGCCGCCGGGGGCCAGGCGCAGCAGCCGGGCCGTGGCGATCAGGAAGGCCGGGGAGGTGCCGGTGAATCCGGGGGCGCGGACGTTGCCCTCGGTGGCCTCGGCTCCCGTGGGGTCGGTGCGGACCCAGGTGACCCCGTCGATGGCGGCGCCGCGGACCTGCCAGCTCGCGGCGTTCACTTCGAGGCGGATCGGGCGGCCCAGTTCGTCGATGGCCAGGTCGACGGAACCGCGGTGGTCGCCGTCCGGTGCGGTGAGCTGGGAGACGTAGCGCCAGCCGGAGGGGCCCGGGGCGCAGTGGAAGTGCTCCTCGCCCAGGGGGCTGTGGTCGTGCGGGTCATGGAGCGAGTAGCGGCCGCGGGGCATGGTGCGCACACTTCTGTCGGAACGGGGACGTACGGGGCAGGCCCCCGGCACACGTGCCGGGGGCCTGCTTCACATTCTGCTCGCTGCCGCTGCTCGGATCAGTAGCGGTAGTGGTCCGGCTTGTACGGGCCCTCGACCTTGACGCCGATGTAGGCGGCCTGCTCCGGGCGCAGGGTGGTGAGCTTGACGCCGA
>NZ_JBVJKF010000053.1:0-4004 GCF_055585365.1 Streptomyces sp. NPDC053432 | reverse complement strand
AGTGCAGTCGCGAGGGTCTCCAGGTTTGTCGTCACAAACGAACCAACGAGACCCTCGCTTTATGCGCCCGAAGACTTCGGACTTACTCGTCTAGGTGACAAGGCCTATTCCAGCCGGGCGATCCGTCACCTGCTGCGGCGCCGGGGCATCACCGCCACGATCCCCGAGCGGCGCGACCAAGCGGCCAACCGCCGGCGCCGAGGGCGCCTGGGAGGCCGGCCGCCCGCCTTCGACATGGAGGTCTACCGCGACCGCAACGTGGTGGAACGATGCTTCGCACGTCTCAAGCAGTTCCGCGCGATCGCGACCAGGTGCGAGAAGCTCGCCGACCGCTATCGCGCCGGAGTCGTCCTGGCCTCGCTGATCCTTTGGCTCCGCGAACCAGCCAGATGATCATTTGTCAGACACTGCCTAGGTGTATTGACCACGAGCGTTGTTAGCGCGGGCCAGGTCTTGATCATGACGAAGACCTCCGGTGTGGTGGATGTGTCTAACGACCTTGGGCGCGACAGGAGTGCCCTGCTGTGTGGGCCCGGGTGGTCGGCAGACACGGCACCCGGAGGTCGCTACCTCGCGGGGGCATCGGAGGCTGACTGGCCCGGATTCTCCAGCAAGGTGGACAGGTATTCGGGGCGCTCTTCGACCACGAGGTGTCCGGCCTCGGAGACCACACCCAGCTCAGCGCCGAGTACGGCGCGCACTGCGGGGCCGAGCCGCCTCGGAGGGAGGAAGACGTCGTGGTCCCCCGTGACGACCAGGCGGGGAATTGACCGCGCTGGCAGGGTGGCAGCACCCGGCGCCCCGCTGGAGCGCGCATGCCGGGCGACCAGTGTCATCCAGGTCACCAATTCCTCGCGGGGTGGACGGCCAGGCGCGAGCATGGCGCGAAGGAGCCGGGCGCTGTGCGTCGGTGCGGGCCGCAGGAACCAGGCGGCCGAGGCGGCCAGCACCGTGGGGGTCAGTCTCAGCCTGGTCAGTCCGCCAGGGGAGACCAGGACGAGCCGGTCGATCCGGGGACAGTCGCTGGACAGGGCAATGGCGGCACCGAAGGAGTGGCCCATCACCGCTACGGGCTCGGACGAGATCTTCTCGATCACTTCGCTCAGCCACGCCCCGTACCAGGACAACCGACCGCCGGAAAGACCACGTTCGCCGGAACTGAGACCGGGCTGGCCCGGGACGTCCACGAGCAGGACCCGGTAGCCGGTGGTGACCAGGGCCGTGGCCAGCGGCAGGGACGCAGCGGCGTTGAAGTTGGTGCCCGGGACGAACATGACCGTCGTCGCACCGGAGCCGGCGATGACCACGTGGGTCTGTGCGCCCTTGGCGGTCACCGTCTTCCGTTCGTGCGGCACCGACCATGCGGCGAGCTGGTCGAGGCACCAGCGTTGGATGAGCTCCTTGCCCGTCGTACTGCGGTAGATCGAGTCCACTGGTCGAGTATCGCCCGTGACGGAGAAGGGCCGTACGGGTGGGGCAAGTTGTGAGTCAAACCTGGGCTTGTGCAGCCTGTTCCCATCCTGCCCTGTCTGGCATCCCTCGTGCACATTGCTGCGAGTTGCTCGAAGACCCGCCCCCAAGCGGGAAGCGGCCCGGGAGTCGGCGCTGCGCGAGCGGCGCGGGGGGGGTGCGCCCCTATGGGTTTGGTCAAGCTGATGGGGCGGGTTGGGGTTCGTGGAAGGTGCCGTCGCGGAGCATCGCGAACAGGACGTCGGCTCGTCGTCGGGCGAGACAGAGGAGGGCTTGGGTGTGGTGCTTGCCCTGGCTGATCTTCTTGTCGTAGTGGGTCCTGGAGACCGGGTCGGCCAGGGCGGCGAAAGCGGAGAGGAAGAAGGCCCGTTTGAGCTGCTTGTTTCCGCGTCTCGAGGGTTGTTCGCCTCGGATCGGGGAGCCGGAACTGCGGGTCGCGGGGGCGAGGCCGGCGTAGGCGGCGAGGTGGGCGGCGGACGGGAACGAACTGCCGTCATCTGGGCGGGCGAGCCAAACTGATCGAGGAGCCTGAGCACGGCTGGATGCTGCACTCGCGGGCCCAGGTCCCGTTCCAGCGACGGATGGATCTGTGTCAGCAGACCCCGCAGCCGGTTGCTGATGCGGGTGGCTTCGCCAGCCAGGTCGTCGTCGAAGCCCACGATCATCTCCAGCTCGGCAATCGTCTCGTCCTCGAGGTCGACCGAGCGGAGCGTGTGCGGCATGACGCGGGCGGCGTCCGCGATGACGAACGCGTCGCGGGCATCGGTCTTGGCCTCGCCCGGGTAGAGATCGGCGATCCGCCGCATCGGCAGGCCGGGCAGATAGGCGACCGGGCAGCCCATGTCTCTCGCGACGGCCAGAGGCAGGGCCCCGATGGAGGCCGGCTGGTCGACCACGACGAGCACGTCCCATGCTTGGCCTGCAGTTTTCCGAAGACTTCGCGGAGCTTGGGTTCGCTGTTGGGCAGCCGCTTGTCGAAGGCCTTCTTCCCGGCCGGGGTGACGGCGGGGGCGTGGTGTTGGCCCTTGCCGACGTCCAGGCCAAGGAAAGCGCCGATGTCACTCATGTCGATCACGTGCGTCCTTCGGTCGTCCCCACCCGGCCGTCCCACGGCACCGATCGCCACATCCACATTACGAAGAGCCTCCCGACCTGCGAAGAAGCCGGTGGTCATGCCCCTAATCAGCGGTCTGTCGATGCCTCCGGAGCCGGTGCCCCCCCAGGCCATACGTTCGACAGGGGGAGAAAGTCATGCCAACTCCGGAGGCTGGGCGCCCCATTGCGGGGCCACCAAGAATGTAATGGGGGGACCGGCGGCGGGCCGCCGGCGCGGGGCCCGAGCAACGCCAGGTGTTCACCGACCGGCTCCTGGTCACACTGTGCACCTGCGGCTGGGGCTTCCGCACGCGGCGCTCGCCCAGTTGTACGGGGTGGACCGCTCCACCGTCTCCGGCGCGATCCGCGAGGTCCGCCCGCTGCTGGCCGCCCGCGGCTTCGCCGTCCCCGACCGCCCCGGACTGCGGCTGTGCACGCTGGAGGACCTGTTCGCCTACACCGACGCCGAGGGCGTGGACCTGCGGATCGACGGCACCGAGGTGCAGGTCCGCCGCCCGCGCGCGGGACGCCCCGGCCGTAAGGCATTCGTCTCCGGAAAGAGGAAGCAGAACACCATCAAGACCACCACCTTCAGCGACCCCCAGGGCCGCACCCTGCTCAGCGGGGTGGTCCGGCCGGGGCGGATGCACGACCAGACCGCCGTGCGCACCGAGGGCATCGCCGAGCAGTTCCGCCAGCACCCGAAGGTGAAGGCGGGGTTCGACGAGGGCTACCGGGGCCTGGCGAGTTCCTCGCCCAGGTCAGTACCCCGCCGAAGAAGCCGCAGGACGACGGCCCGCTGGGCGAGCACCACGCCTGGAGCGAGCAGCGACGCCGCCAGTCCTCCCGGCGGATCCGCGTGGAGCACGCCAACGCCGAGTCCAAGCAGTGGCGGCCGCTGCAGCAGTTCACCGGCCGCCGGGAGACCTACGCCGAGACCCACCTCGCGATCGCCGGACTGGTCTCGAACCGCTCCTCCCGCCGGGCGACCCGACGCAAGCCAAGCACCGAACCTCGCCCAGCAGTCCGCCTGCTGATCACCCACCAGGCCAGCACCCCCCGATATCACCGCGCCCAAGGTCGTAATCTCCGCGACCACCTCGGGGCGAGCCCCACGACACCGCGAACCGCACCCGCATGCGCGGGGTGGCCGAGTACCCGCTCGACTGGACCCTCCGATCCGGGCCGATCGCCGACTACGAGGCGCACCTGTCAGTCGTCCGCGACGTGGCCGTGCAGCGCCGACCCGCGCAGCGGACCGGTCGCGGTGTCGCGGCGGTCTCGTACTCCTGGCAGCGGGCCGGCGGATGCGGCCGGAAGACCCCGACCGGGTTCGGAGGATTCTTGTCGCATCGCGGGCGAGTCGCATACGTTGATCTTCATGTACAGGGGGATGGAGTTGGCGGGCCGCTACCGGCTCGAGAGCCGGCTGGGGCACG
>NZ_JBVJKF010000052.1:0-4147 GCF_055585365.1 Streptomyces sp. NPDC053432 | reverse complement strand
TGGGCCGGTCAGAGGCGGACGAGCATGGATTCGGCCGCTGTGCGGTGCTCGGCGGCGGTGGTCGGGTCGGCGTCCTGGAGGAGGGTGGCGATGCCCTCGTGGGCCAGTGCCTCCTCGTGGCGGTATCCCAGCTTCGGGGCCAGTTCCAGTGCCTGGCGGTGGAGGCGGAGGGCCTCGTCGGGGAGGCCGGCCAGGCGGCAGGTCTCGGCGTAGGCGTTGAGGAAACGGATCTTCCAGTGGTCCTCGAAGAGCTCGTCCAGGAGGGCGAAGGCCTTGCGGTGGCTGGTCAGCGCCTCTTCGTAGCGGCCCATGTCGCGCAGGGCGACGCCCTGGCAGTTGAGGCACCAGGCCTCGTTGTTCATGTGGCCGTCCTCGCGGGCCAGTGCGAGGGCGCGGTCCAGGTGTTCCAGTGACTCCTCGGGGGCCTCCGCGGCGAGGGCCACGCCCAGGGTGATCCGGGCCGTCAGGGTGGGGGGCCATGCGGGGTCCGGGTGGGGGATGGCCAGGACCTCGCGGGCGCGCTGGGCGGCCTGGTCGCGGTGGCCCAGTTGGAGGAGCGACCAGGCCTCGGAGGCGGCGGCGTGGGCCGCGCCGGTGGGGCAGTCGGATTCCTCGTAGAGCTTGGCGGCCAGGCGGAAGAGTTCGAGGGGCTCCTCGGCGTGACCCTCGTCCCAGCTGAGGTAACCGCGGCGCATGGCCAGCTCGGCCGTGTCGCCGTGGAGTTCGGCGGCCTCGTACGCGGCGGCGGCCTCGGCCATCCGGCCCGCGTTGTAGCGGGCGAAGCCCAGGTCGCTGTGGGCCTCGGCCAGCTGGAGCGGGTCGCCGAGGCGCTGGGCGGCGGCGAGCGAGCGTTCGAAGAGGTAGTTGAGGTGCGTGGTGCCGCAGCGGCGGGCGAAGTAGGCGCGCAGGAAGCGGGGCAGCTCGCACACGTGGAGGTCGGCGCCGACGGCGTCCGCCGTCTCGAAGGCGGCGATCATGTTCTCGTACTCCGCGGTGAGCCAGGCGATGGCGTGGTTCTTGTCGGCGAAGTGCGGGAGCGCGGCCGGGGGGCGGCCGGCGGAGGCGGTGCGGCCGGGTGCCAGGACCGGCATCGCCGCGTCGGCGGCGGCCGCGGCGTGGACGTAGTAGTCGAGGAAGCGGGACAGGGCCTGTTCGCGGTCCGATGGTGAGTCCTCGGCCGCGCAGGCCCTGCGGGCGTGCTGATGAACCAGGTCGTGCAGGCGGTAGCGGCCCGTGGTCGGCTGCTGGACCAGGTGGGCGTCGAGGAGGTCCTCCAGCATCAGGCGGGCGCTGCTCAGCGGGAGGTCGGCCAGGGCTGCCACGACGTACTCGTCGAAGGTTCCGCCGGGGAGCATGCCGAGCAGCCGGAACAGGCGGGCCTGGGAGCGGTCCAGCTGGCGGACGGACATGGCGAACGCCGCGTCGAACTCGCCCGTGCCCTGCGACAGCCGCTCGGCGAGGATGCCCACGGTCCAGCCCGGCCGGTGGCGCAGCCGGGCGGCGGCCAGGCGCAGGGCGAGGGGGAGGTGGCCGCACAGGCGCAGCACCTCGGCGGCGGAATCCGGGTCCTTGGCCAGGCGGGCGTCGGCGCCGCTGGCCCGGGTCAGGAGCTCGGCGCTCTCCCGGGGGCTCAGTACGTCGAGGGAGACCGGGGGGACCTCGTCCAGGCCCAGCAGCCGGTTGCGGCTCGTGATCAGGACGACGGAGGGGCCGGCTCCGGGCAGCAGGGGGCGTACCTGCTCGGCGTCGGCGGCGTTGTCGAGGACGACGACGGCCCGGCGGCCGGCGAGTTCCGCGCGCCAGCAGGCTGCCAGTTGCTCCAGGCCCTCCTGCGGGACCCTCTCGGAGGGCACGTCGAGCGCGCCGAGCAGCATGCGCAGTACGGAGTCGGCGCTCATCGGTTCCCGGCCCTCGGTGAATCCGTGCAGGTCGGCGTAGAGCTGGGCGTCCGGGTAGTCGGCGGCGAGCCGGTGCGCGGCGTGCACGGTCAGACAGGTCTTGCCGACCCCGGCCATACCGTCGACCGCCACCACCTGATGACTCTTCACCGCGGCTAAGAGCTCAGCCAGTTGCTCCTCGCGTCCAGTGAAGTCCGGTACGTCGCGGGGCAGATCGTTGCGGGGACGCGGCGGCACCTGGCGGCTGGCTTTCGGGGGCGCCGGCAGCGGGTTCGAGGAGCGCTCCCACAGGGGGCGCAGCGGCCGCGGGTCACGTTTGACCAGGCGGCACAGGGCCACCACCGCGGGCCAGGGCGGCACGGTCTGGCCGCTGAGGTAGCGCGAGAGCGACGAAGAGCTCAGACCGGTGTCCCGCGCGAGGGCCCGTACCCCCAGTCCGGACAGCTCCTGCAGTGCGCGCAACCGGCTTGCCAGCTCGTCCTGTTCCACCGTTCCCCGTTTCCGTTGTCCCGCCCCGGCAGCAGTATTTCGGCCCGAATCCGGGCTGGTCAAGGCTGTTCCGCCTGTCCCACGGCGTCCCATCGCCCTGCCCCCGCCGGCCCGGAACGGCTGGAATGAAGTCACACCGCAAGCGACGGCGAGGAGAAACGAAATGAAGTCCCGCATGCAGAACCCGGCCATGGTCCTCTCGGACGCGATGAAGCCCATCCAGGACATCTTCAAGGCCGTGCACTCCGGTGGCGTGGAGGGCGAGATCCTGGAGCTGGTGCACCTGCGGGTCAGCCAGATCAACGGCTGCAGCGCCTGCGTCGACGGCGGCGCCAAGACGGCCCGCAAGGCGGGCGTGAGCGACGAGCGCCTGGCCACGGTCGCCGTGTGGCGGGAGACCCCGTACTTCACCGACGAGGAGCGGGCCGCCCTCGCGCTCGCCGAGGCGGCGACGCGGCTCGCCGACCGTCCCGACGCGGTGAACGACGAGGTCTGGGACACCGCCGCCACGTACTTCGACGAGAAGCAGCTCGCCGCGATCATCCTGATGATCGGCGTCACCAACATGTTCAACCGCCTGAACGCCACGACCCGCCAGATCGCCGGCGCCTGGGGCTGAGCCCCGCTCCCCCACCGCACCCACACCCCCCAGGAGGAACCCGTAATGAACAAGACCACCGACACCACCGCCGACGCCTTCACCGACGAGGAGCGCGACGCGATGAAGGAGCGCGCCAAGGAGCTGAGGGCGACCGCCCGCCGCGGGTCGAAGGCCGACAAGGCGGCGGAGGACGAAGCGGCCGTGGTCGCGAAGATCGCCGAGATGCAGGACTCCGACCGCGTCATGGCGGAACGCGTCCACGCGATCGTCAAGGCCTCCGCGCCGGGCCTCGCGCCGAAGCTCTGGTACGGGATGCCCGCCTACGCACGGAACGGCAAGATCGTCTGTCACTTCCAGAGCGCGGAGAAGTTCAAGTCCCGGTACGCCACCATCGGCTTCAGCGACCAGGCGAACCTCGACGAGGGCGCCATGTGGCCGACCTCCTACGCCCTGGCGGAGATCACCCCCGCCACGGAGGCCGCCATCGCCGCCCTCGTGAAGCAGGCCGCGAGCTGACCGGCACCGGGGCGGGGTCCCCCCTCCGGGGGCCCGCCCCGCCCCTCGACCTGCGCTCCGGCGACCGGTACGGGAGGATCGGACCGTGCAGCCGAGCGAGATCACCGAGATCCTCAACCGCCCGCTCAGCCGGGAACTCCTGGCCCGCGACGTGGCCCGCCTGGCCTACGTGGCCCAGGACGGCACACCCCGGGCCATCCCGATCGCGTTCGTCTGGAACGGCTCACAGATCGTCATGTGCACGCCGCCGAACGCCCCCAAGCTGACGTCCCTGCGCCACAACCCCGCGGTCGCCCTGACCGTCGACACCGAGGTCCACCCTCCGCAGATCCTGCTCATCCGAGGCCGTGCCGAGCTCGACGCCGTCGAGGGCATCCCCGACGAGTACCTCCAGGCGAACTCCACGTACGCGATGACTCCCGAGCAGCGGGCCGAGTGGGAGGCGGAGGTCCACTCGCTCTACCGCGGGATGGTGCGGATCGTCGTGACCCCGACCTGGGCGAAACTGATCGACTTCGAGACTACCCTCCCCACCGCGGTCGAGGAGCTCCTCCGGGAGCGGGAGCAGCGCGAACGCTCCTGACCCCGCCTGCCGCCCGGACGGCGGACGGCCGCCTTCGACACGCGGCCTCTGCCCGGCCCC
>NZ_JBVJKF010000051.1:0-2958 GCF_055585365.1 Streptomyces sp. NPDC053432 | reverse complement strand
TACAAGATATCACATAGTGATTCTTTTTAACGGTTAAGTTAGAAAGGGCGCACGGTGGATGCCTTGGCACTAGGAGCCGATGAAGGACGGGACGAACACCGATATGCTTCGGGGAGCTGTAAGCAAGCTTTGATCCGGAGATTTCCGAATGGGGAAACCCACCACTCGTAATGGAGTGGTATCCATATCTGAATTCATAGGATATGAGAAGGCAGACCCGGGGAACTGAAACATCTAAGTACCCGGAGGAAGAGAAAGCAAATGCGATTCCCTGAGTAGCGGCGAGCGAAACGGGATTAGCCCAAACCAAGAGGCTTGCCTCTTGGGGTTGTAGGACACTCTGTACGGAGTTACAAAGGAACGAGGTAGATGAAGAGGTCTGGAAAGGCCCGCCATAGGAGGTAACAGCCCTGTAGTCAAAACTTCGTTCTCTCCTGAGTGGATCCTGAGTACGGCGGAACACGTGAAATTCCGTCGGAATCCGGGAGGACCATCTCCCAAGGCTAAATACTCCCTAGTGACCGATAGTGAACCAGTACCGTGAGGGAAAGGTGAAAAGCACCCCGGAAGGGGAGTGAAAGAGATCCTGAAACCGTGTGCCTACAAGTAGTCAGAGCCCGTTAACGGGTGATGGCGTGCCTTTTGTAGAATGAACCGGCGAGTTACGATCCCGTGCAAGGTTAAGCAGAAGATGCGGAGCCGCAGCGAAAGCGAGTCTGAATAGGGCGCATGAGTACGTGGTCGTAGACCCGAAACCAGGTGATCTACCCATGTCCAGGGTGAAGTTCAGGTAACACTGAATGGAGGCCCGAACCCACGCACGTTGAAAAGTGCGGGGATGAGGTGTGGGTAGGGGTGAAATGCCAATCGAACCTGGAGATAGCTGGTTCTCTCCGAAATAGCTTTAGGGCTAGCCTCAAGGTAAGAGTCTTGGAGGTAGAGCACTGATTGGACTAGGGGCCCCTACCGGGTTACCGAATTCAGTCAAACTCCGAATGCCAATGACTTATCCTTGGGAGTCAGACTGCGAGTGATAAGATCCGTAGTCGAAAGGGAAACAGCCCAGACCGCCAGCTAAGGTCCCAAAGTATACGTTAAGTGGAAAAGGATGTGGAGTTGCTTAGACAACCAGGATGTTGGCTTAGAAGCAGCCACCATTTAAAGAGTGCGTAATAGCTCACTGGTCGAGTGACTCTGCGCCGAAAATGTACCGGGGCTAAACGTATCACCGAAGCTGCGGACTGTTCTTCGAACAGTGGTAGGAGAGCGTTCTAAGGGCTGTGAAGCCAGACCGGAAGGACTGGTGGAGCGCTTAGAAGTGAGAATGCCGGTATGAGTAGCGAAAGAGGGGTGAGAATCCCCTCCACCGAATGCCTAAGGTTTCCTGAGGAAGGCTCGTCCGCTCAGGGTTAGTCGGGACCTAAGCCGAGGCCGAAAGGCGTAGGCGATGGACAACAGGTTGATATTCCTGTACCACCTCCTCACCATTTGAGCAATGGGGGGACGCAGGAGGATAGGGTAAGCGCGGTATTGGATATCCGCGTCCAAGCAGTTAGGCTGGGAAATAGGCAAATCCGTTTCCCATAAGGCTGAGCTGTGATGGCGAGCGAAATATAGTAGCGAAGTTCCTGATTCCACACTGCCAAGAAAAGCCTCTAGCGAGGTGAGAGGTGCCCGTACCGCAAACCGACACAGGTAGGCGAGGAGAGAATCCTAAGGTGATCGAGAGAACTCTCGTTAAGGAACTCGGCAAAATGACCCCGTAACTTCGGGAGAAGGGGTGCTCTGTTAGGGTGCAAGCCCGAGAGAGCCGCAGTGAATAGGCCCAGGCGACTGTTTAGCAAAAACACAGGTCTCTGCGAAGCCGTAAGGCGAAGTATAGGGGCTGACGCCTGCCCGGTGCTGGAAGGTTAAGAGGAGCGCTTAGCGTAAGCGAAGGTGCGAATTGAAGCCCCAGTAAACGGCGGCCGTAACTATAACGGTCCTAAGGTAGCGAAATTCCTTGTCGGGTAAGTTCCGACCCGCACGAAAGGCGCAACGATCTGGGCACTGTCTCAACGAGAGACTCGGTGAAATTATAGTACCTGTGAAGATGCAGGTTACCCGCGACAGGACGGAAAGACCCCGTGGAGCTTTACTGCAGCCTGATATTGAATGTTGGTACAGCTTGTACAGGATAGGTAGGAGCCTTGGAAACCGGAGCGCCAGCTTCGGTGGAGGCATCGGTGGGATACTACCCTGGCTGTATTGACCTTCTAACCCGCCGCCCTTATCGGGCGGGGAGACAGTGTCAGGTGGGCAGTTTGACTGGGGCGGTCGCCTCCTAAAAGGTAACGGAGGCGCCCAAAGGTTCCCTCAGAATGGTTGGAAATCATTCGCAGAGTGTAAAGGCACAAGGGAGCTTGACTGCGAGACCTACAAGTCGAGCAGGGACGAAAGTCGGGCTTAGTGATCCGGTGGTTCCGCATGGAAGGGCCATCGCTCAACGGATAAAAGCTACCCCGGGGATAACAGGCTTATCTCCCCCAAGAGTCCACATCGACGGGGAGGTTTGGCACCTCGATGTCGGCTCATCGCATCCTGGGGCTGTAGTCGGTCCCAAGGGTTGGGCTGTTCGCCCATTAAAGCGGTACGCGAGCTGGGTTCAGAACGTCGTGAGACAGTTCGGTCCCTATCCGTCGCGGGCGCAGGAAATTTGAGAGGAGCTGTCCTTAGTACGAGAGGACCGGGATGGACGCACCGCTGGTGTACCAGTTGTTCTGCCAAGGGCATCGCTGGGTAGCTATGTGCGGACGGGATAAGTGCTGAAAGCATCTAAGCATGAAGCCCCCCTCAAGATGAGATTTCCCATTCCGCAAGGAAGTAAGATCCCTGAAAGATGATCAGGTTGATAGGTCTGAGGTGGAAGTGTGGCGACACATGGAGCTGACAGATACTAATCGATCGAGGACTTAACCA
>NZ_JBVJKF010000050.1:0-5117 GCF_055585365.1 Streptomyces sp. NPDC053432 | reverse complement strand
ATCCACCGGAGTGGACGGGGTATCAACTTCTGGCGTTGATTTTTGGCACGCTGTTGAGTTCTCAAGGAACGGACGCTTCCTTTGTACTCACCCTCTCGGGCTTTCCTCCGGGCTTTCGTTCTGCTGTCTTGCGTTTCCGACTCTATCAGACTCTTTCGTGTCCGACTTCCTCGGTGCTTTCCAGGTTTTCGCTTTCGCGTTTCCCTTTCCGGCGAGTCCGACTCTATCAGAAGTTTTCCACCGGATTTCCCCGGCTTCGATTCCCGAATGAAGAGTCGAGTGTCCCCACGCGAAATGCGATTCCTTGTGGGGGCTTGCTGCCGAGCGTGTCCCGCTCCAGGCAACTGCTCGACTCTACAACCGTGCTCGCGAGGGTGTCAAAACGACTGGCCGCACCCCGCAGGACTCGCGTGGCCGTGCCCGTCGGCGTTGGACTTGCCGAGGAAGGCCTCGCGCCGTTCACGGCGTTGGGCACCGTCGAGCAGCCCGGACGCAGGAGGAGTCGATCACCCCCCGCGACCAGTCGAACCTCTTGGGATCCCGCGGCTTCTTCAGCAGCACCAGGTGCAGGTGGTCCCAGACGCCGGCCTCGTTCCACGCGGCGAGGAGCCGCCAGCAGGTCATGCCGGAGCCGAAGCCCAGTTCCTGTGGCAGGTACTCCCGCTGGATCCCTGTGTGCAGGCGAACAGGCTCCCGCAGAGTGCCCGCCGGTCCGGAACCCGAGGGCGACCTTCCACCTGCTTGGGTATCGGCTCGGACAGCAACGGCTCGATCAGCTGCCACAGTTCGTCCGACTGGTGCCTCCCCTGCCACGCGTCCCGGGCCATGGAGACCAGGCGGCCGCCGAAGCGGTCGACGGCGCAGCTGAGTACGGAGCCGACCGGGTACGGATCGGCAGGGTGCTCCTTGGCGGCCTTGCCCGAGCGCAGGTCGTAGACATCGAGCCCGTAGCCGTATCCGTAGGCGGCGGCCGAGGCAGGCCTGATGTTCAGGACCTGGCCGACGTCGATGTCGATGTCGAGCACCAGGCTGCCTTCAGCGAGATCGGCCATCACCGGCCCGGCCGATGCTCCCTCGTCCGCGATCGGCCAGTCACCACCGAGGATCCGTTCCCGGTACGGGACGGACAGCGGGCCGTCGCGACGGCCGGGGCCGTCATGGACAGCAGGACGGCTTGGTCGCCCTGGCTCAGGGCGATCCACTTCGACCCGGGCGCCGCCTCGCGGGCTCGCGGCGGACCACGTCCGGTTCCCCCCGGCGGGACCCGCCCGTGCCGCTCTGGCATCGGAGGCTTGGGGGAGGCCTATGCGGGCGGCCCGGAGGTTACCCGGCCGCCTCGAGGAGGATCCGCGCCAGTTCGTGCGGCTGGGAGAACATCGGCCAGTGGCCGGTGTCCATCTCGACCAGTGCCCACCGCTCGCTGGTCAGCAGTGCGGCCACGTCGGCGTTCGGCTCGGCGCCGTCGAGCAGGCATTTGACGTACGTCGCCGGGAGCTCGCCCAGCGGCCGGGCCAGCACGGCCGGCTCGGCCAGGGAATCGCCCGGGTGAGGCGTCGCACCGCCCAGGAAGCGGTCTATCTGCTCCTCGGTGAGGCCCTGGCCGTCGCAGTCGGCCGCGGTCGGCGGCGCCCAGGAGCCGCCGTTGCCGGCGATGGCGGCTTCCAGCTTCGCCGCTCCCTCCCACCAGGTGGACACGAACGAGTCACCGTCCGCCGGAACGTTGGAGTCGACGAAGACCACCCGCGCCAGCCGGTCACCGAGCCGCTCGGCGGCCTGCCCGACGGGGATCCCCGAGTAGCTGTGCCCGACCAGTACGACGTCACGCAGATCGAGGCGCTCGACCTCGTCCACGATGTCGCGGACGTGCGTCTGCTGCCCTGCCGGCAGGGCCCGCCTCTCGGCAAGGCCGGAAAGCGTCAGCGGGAGTGCTTCGTGGCCCGCCTCCCTCAGCGTGGGCACCACGTCGTCCCAGGCCCACGATCCGAGCCAAGCCCCTGCAACGAGAACAAAGATCGCCATGGCCGCACGGTAGCCGAGGGGTCCGACAATGCCGCCCGGGAACGTCCGCCGGCCGCCGCGCTCAGCGCGGGACCACCCATCCCGGCACCCACGTCCCGGCGGCCTCGCGACGGGGCGCGAGGCCGGCGAGGTGGTCGCGGAGGGTGGCCAGTGCCGGGTGGGGGTTGTCGCGGTGCCAGAGCAGCGAGTGCGGGTAGACGGGGGTCGGGTCGGTCACCGGGATGCGGCGCAGGCCGTGGCCGGCGGGCCAGACGAGGCGGGTCTGCTCACCCATGAAGGTGGCCAGCGCCGGGGTGTCGGCGACGGTGTCGAGCAGCGCGTCGGAACCGAAGTTGGGACCGGTCGCCTCGATGGTGAGGCCGAACTCGGCGACGAGGTCGTCGTAGTAGGCGGCCCACTCGGTGCCCGGCACGATGCCGGGCATCCAGATCCGGTGCCCGGCCAGCTGTGCGACGGTCACCGACCGCGCGCCCGCCAGTGCGTGCTCCGGGCCGACGAGGAGTTCGAGCGGCTCGTCGAGCACCCGTACGGACTCGATGTCCTCCGGCAGGGGCCGCCCGGGAGCGGCCACGGCGCGGAAGGACGCGTCGATCGCACCGGACCGGAGGGCGGCGACGGCCGTCTCGATGTCGAACAGCATCACCACGTCGAGGTCGATCCCGGGGTGCGCGTGGTGGAAGCCGCGCATCAGGCCCGAGGGTGCGACGCGCGAGGCGATCACGTCGACCCGCAGCGGCCGGCGCCCGGGCTGCACGGACGCGACCGCCCGTTCGGCGACGCGCAACAGCTCGCGCGCATGGGGCAGGAAGGCCTGCCCGTCGATGGTGAGCCCCGCACCACGCGCGGTGCGCGTGAACAGTCGCACCCCGAGGCCGCGCTCCAGCCCGGCGATGCGCTTGGAGACGGCCTGCTGGGTGACCGACAGCTCGGCTGCCGCCTCCTGGAACCGACCGGCATCAGCTGCCGCGACGAACGTCCGTACCGCTTCGAGATCCACGCCGCCACGCTAGCCCACAACAATCGGTTGTGGCTGAGGCCTCGATAGTTGTTTGATCGCTCTCCCCGACGCCCGCTTGGATGCTTTCGATCCCTGATCGGTTGTACAGGCCGGGACGAGCGCACAGCTGTGCGAGTGGAGAGCGGCGCGAGTGGCGAGGGGCAGCGGGCATGAGGACAGGGCACCGGCTGGGGCGGCAGTTCGGGTGGCTCTGGGGAGCGTACGGAACCAGCGCGCTCGGCACCTGGCTCGCCTTCGGCGCATTCCCCCTGATCGCCATCCAGGTGCTGCACGCCGGACCGGCCGAGGTCGCCGCGCTCTCCTCCGTGGCGGCCGCGGTGGGCGCGGCCGTAGCGGTGCCGCTCGGCCCGTGGGTTGAGTTCCGCCGCAAGCGCCCCGTGCTGATCGCGATGGACCTGGTGCGGTTCGCGGCGCTGCTGACGCTCCCCGCCGCGTACGCGCTCGACGCGCTCACCTTCTTCCAGCTCCTGTTGGTCGCGGTTGTCGTCGCGGCGGCCGACATCACTTTCCGCGCTGCCTCGGGCGCGTACCTGAAGACGCTGCTGCCCGCCGAGCACCTCCTGGTCGCCAACGCCCGCTTCGAGTCCACCGCCTGGACGGCCACGGTCATCGGACCGCCCCTGGGTGGCGCGGCCATGGGGCTCCTCGGGCCGCTGGCGGCGGTGGTGGCCGACGCGATCAGTTACCTGCTCTCCGCGCTGGGCATCCGCGCCACGGGCGGGAACGAGCCGCAGGCCGGGAGCCGGGAGGCCCCGCGCATGCGGGCCCGGGACCTGCTGGACGGCTGGCGGTACATCCTCGCCGATCCCACCCTGCGCCCGCTGTTCTTCAACACCGTCCTGTTCAACGGCCTGGTGATGGCATCCCAGCCGCTGCTGGCCGTGCTGATGCTCGGTCGGCTCGGGTTCGACCCGTGGCAGTACGGCCTCGCCTTCGCCCTCCCGTCGATCGGCGGCCTGATCGGTGCCCGCGCGGCCCGTCCTCTCGTCAACCGGTTCGGACAGCGCGGGGTCCTGGTGGTCTCCGGCGCACTACGCGCGATCTGGCCCGTCGGTCTGGCCTTCATGGGCCCCGGCACAGGGGGTCTGCTGTGGGTGATGGTCGTGGAACTCGGCCTCATCTTCTGCTGCGGGGTCTTCAACCCCGTCTCCACGACGTACCGACTCGAACGCACCGCGACGGAACGCGTCACCCGCACCCTGACCGCCTGGGCGGTGACCACCAAGGCCTCGACCGCGCTGCTGACGGCCACTTGGGGCGTACTCGGCGGCCTGCTCGGCCCCCGTACGGCCATCGGCCTGGCGGGCGTGCTCCTACTGGCCACCCCGCTCCTGCTCCCGCGCCGCACCGCACGCCGGGCGGCAGCACCTGAAGACCAGAAGACCTGACGGCCCTGAGACCTGACGGCCCTGATGGACCTGCTCACGGGCGCCGGGGCCGGCCCGGGGGACCAGCCACACGCCCCAGCACCTCCGGGCCCGACCCTCAGACGTAAACACTCCCCACACCGGGCGGACGCACCATGAAGACGTCGACGGCATCCTCCGCCTCTACGGTGAATCCATGGCGCTCGTAAAGCCGTTGGGCGGCACTGCCCTGCAGGACGTTCAGCCGTACGGCCTCCCGATCGGCGTCGGTCCGCGCCAGGAGCGCCCGCAGGACGGCCGATCCGAGCCCCCGCCCCTGGACGGCCGGCGAGAGGTAGAAGTGCTCCAGCCATCGCCCGTCCTGGCCGGGACGCATGGTGACACTGCCGGCGAACGCGCCGTCGGCCACGATGACCGACGTGTGCTCCTCGGAGAACGAATCCCGCAGCCGCTGCCGCACCCTCGACTCGTCGTACCGCCCCAGCCGCTCCAGGTCCGGCCGCATGACGACGGCCCGCAGCTCCGCGATCGCCTCGACATCCGCCGGCTCGGCGCTGCGCAGCACCCATTCCACAGGACTCGTCTCCATGGCCCGACACGATAGCGGCCGTCATCGCGCCGTAAACGCAGAAAAGCCCCGCACCGAACCCTGAAGGGCTGGTGCGGGGCTTTCCCACAATGATTGTTCGGCGGCGTCCTACTCTCCCACAGGG
>NZ_JBVJKF010000049.1:0-5231 GCF_055585365.1 Streptomyces sp. NPDC053432 | reverse complement strand
ACCTCCCTTATTGCCAAAGACCCCGCCGCCCGTCCCCCCACCGCCAAGGACGTCGCCGCCCGCCTGCGCACCGCCCACCTCGCACCCGCGCCCACGCCCGTGCCGGCAGCGGAGGCGTCGGAAACCGACGAGGAGCACCTCCAACGGGCCGCCGAAGCCGGCGACTTTGACGCCATGTACAGCCTCGCGTACCTGCTGAAAGAGGCTGACCGCATCGACGAGGCGGAACCCTGGTACCAGCGCGCCGCCGAGGCCGGACACATCAGCGCCATGAACAGCCTCGGCGTGCTGATGGAGAACACCGGCCGCACCAACGAGGCGGAACCCTGGTACCAGCGTGCCGCCGCCGCCGGGCACGCCGACGCCATGAACAGCCTCGGGGTGCTGCTGCATAGCACTGGCCGCGAGACCGAGGCGGAACCCTGGTACCGGCGCGCCGTCGACTCCGGAAACATCGACGCCATGAACAACCTCGGGGTGCTGCTGGTAAACACTGGCCGCGAGACCGAGGCGGAACCCTGGTACCAGCGCGCCGTCGACGCTGGGGACACCGAAGCCATGAACAACCTCGCAGTGCTGCTGCGGGACACTGGCCGCGAGACCGAGGCGGAACCCTGGTACCAGCGCGCCGCCGACGCCGGAAACACCAATGCAATGAACAACCTCGCACTCCTGCTGGAGAACACTGGCCGCGAGACCGAGGCGGAACCCTGGTACCAGCGCGCCGCCGACGCCGGAAACACCAGCGCCATGCACAACCTCGGCATGGTGCTGGAGGACGCTGGCCGCACCAACGAGGCAGAAACCTGGTACCGGAAAGCCACCGACGCCGGGAACACCGACGCCATGCACAACCTCGGCATGCTGCTGGAGAACACCGGCCGCATCAACGAGGCAGAAACCTGGTACCGGAAAGCCACCGACGCCGGACAGATCAAGGCCATGAACAACCTCGGGGTGCTGCTGCAGACCACTGGCCGCGAGACCGAGGCGGAAGCCTGGTACCAGCGCGCCGCCGACGCCGGACACACCCAAGCCATGAACAACCTCGCACTGCTGCTGCATAACACTGGCCGCACCAGCCAGGCGGAACCCTGGTTCCAGCGCGCCGCCAACACCGGACACACCGAAGCCATGAACAACCTCGGAGTGGTGCTGCAGGGCACCGGGCGCACGGCCGAAGCAGAAACCTGGTACCGGCGCGCCGCCGAAGCCGGAAACGCCCTTGCCATGAACAACCTCGCACGGCTGCTGCAGAACACAGGGCGGGCGGCCGAGGCAGAAACCTGGTACCAACGCGCCGCCGGCACCCCGGACGGTGGAATCCGGGCCTGACCGGCCCTCGGCGCATCCGAGGGTGCGCCGGGACCACCCGCAGCCGACGCGCCCCTACGCGCTTGCCGCGCGTGAGTTGTGCGCAGCGCAGGCCGCCGCCCGCGTGCCACTCCAGCACCGGGGGCGCCTCGCCGCCGTACTCGTCGCACCACAGGACCGGGTCCAGGCCGCCGCAGTCGTGCCGCGCGCACACGCAGTGCTCGCCGACCTTCGTCTGCGGGACGCCGTGGCGGACCACACCACCGTCACCGGTCGGCGCGGTGGTGCCGCGCAGACGGGCCGGCCATTCCAACGTGATCCGCAGTCCGCCCGACCCCGAGCGGAACCGGTCGGTCACCCGGACCTCCCCGAGCACCGCGAGCGGGCCCGCGTGGGCTTAGCCGTCTCGGTGCGAGGGATGGAGGACCCGGAGGACGTCGACCTCACGGACACCGCGTTCGTGGAGTGGCATGGGGGCGGGCCGGAGACGTGGGCCGAATCCCCGCCGTGACCCGGCTGGCTACAGCCGGTCCGACGGCGGCCCGGGGCGGGCGGGCCAGTGGGTGTCGGCCCAGGACAGCCCCGCCCCGGTGAGCCAGGCATCGATGCCCTGACCACCAGCGCCCGTTCGGGGCCGGGACGGGTTCGCCGGCCAAGGTGCTGCGCGACACCTTCCCCCGTCGATCGTGAGCTGCTGGCTGTCGGCGGTTGTCAGGCTTCGATGCGGAGCCACGTGTCGCCGGCGCGCAGTCACAGATGACCGTCACGGCCCTGACCGCAGCGCATGACCACCCCTCCGGGCACTCCAATCCTGCGGCGCTCGGTCACACGCCAGGTGTCACCGTCCAGCTCGGCTCTTCACCACTTCGGTGGACCGCTGGTTGTGAACGCGCCTGGTCCGAACCGCTCGATGGCCGCGCACGGCGAACAACATTGCCCGGCTGATCCTTCGCACAGCGATCATGTACACAGGGGGGCACCGGCGGGAAGGCCCCGGCCACGGGTCAGCGGCGCGGAGGACCAGGCCGGCGGGCCGGTGCTCGGCGACGAGCCGGTCGACGGCCTGGGCGAGGGCGGCCCGCTGCTCTGTGGCTCACCGGCTCGTCCAGGCTGACCAGCAGAAGGTTGTCCTCCATGAGCAGGCGGCTGCGCAGGTGCATGGGGCTCTCCAGGCTTCACGGAAGTTCAGGTGGACTCTGCCCGGGGAACTGCGCAGCCTGCCGGGCAGTCACGGTGTCGGGGCATGTGGCGTCGGTTGATCGGTTGCCGCCCCACAGCCCGTTGGGAGGGCGGTCCACCACCCTGGGGCCGACGCAACCCGTACCGCTTCCGTCTCCCCTACGACGGACCACTTGCAACCCGCCCCCGCCTGCTCGCCATCGACCACAACGCGGTGGAACCGTGCACCCCCGAGGGCCTGAACCTGCTCCTCACCGTGCGCGAGGCAGCCCGCGCTCAAGGCATCGGAGCAACTGACGTGAGATGGGTCCGAGCACTCCACGACCGCGCCGTCACTCCATGCGGCCCCGGGCCGTGCGCAGCAGGTCGAGGGCGGAGGCGACGGTGACCTCCGATCCGTCAATCCGGTTGCCGTAGCCCGCGATACGCAGGCAGTGGCCGTGGTACGGGCCCCCGACGACCACACGTCCGTTGTCGTCGATCTTGTATGCGTCGGCGTCGATCTCCGGCGCGGGCTGCGATTTCGGTTCGGGGCAGTACGTCCCGGCTGAATCCGACTTGAAGGAGACCGTCCAGAAATCCTCGGGGGACTTCGGGGGCCGGTAGCGGCACTCGAACCCGTACCGTTCTTCCGAGCCCGCTGCCACGAGCGGAACGCCGACCGACTTCTCCACCACGGCTTTGGGCAGCATGTCGCAGGGGCGCTTCCAGGAGACGGGGGCCTCTTCGCCGCCGCTGCCACACCCGGTGAGCACGAGCAGTGCGCCCATCGTCATGGCACTCACCCGACGCCCGGTCAAGACGCCACTCGTATCGAACGGGCTTCTGGGAACACGGTGTTCCGGCGGTTCACAGCCTTGCCCCCCTGCTTCTGGTCCTGCACTCGCGCTGATTTTCTTCGGCGCCGGTTTCGCGGTCAAGATCCTGTGGGGCGCGATTGCCGTCCTGGCCATGTGACTGCTCGGCTTCGCGGCGCGTCCGAAGGGCGGCCACGGTGCGGGCGATCCGGAAACCGGCCGCGCCCGCGGGCGGACCACGATCGGGGGCGCCGACCACTTTCGCCGCGCGCCGCCCCTTACGCCTGCCAGCTGCGTCGGCGGAGCACGGCAGGCACGTCGGCTGTTGACGCGGGCGACCTCCCTGCGCCGGGTTGCCGACACGGTGCCGGGCATATCCGCGCCGCCAGCTGCCGCATCAACCCCGCAGAAGGCAGCCACGGGCGTTCAAGGCGCTTTTCAGGGGGTGCATCGACCGGGCTCCGATGCTGCCAACGCCCTGCACACAGCGATCAGCCGGCCCGGCGGCCCCGGCGAGATCGTCGTGGACCTGACAGACCTGTGCTTCTGCGACTCCGCAAGCCTCAACGCCCTCATCCAGGCGGCACACCGCGCAGGAACACGACAAGCAGCTCATCCTGCCCACTTCGCAACGCCAGTTCCTGCGCCTGCTGGACATCACCGGCCCCTGAACCCCGGTCACCCGGAAGACAGAAGAATGGGGCTCGCATGGTCGCTGCCACGGCGCTCCGGCACCACAGCGCCCGACGGGGACACGCACAATGCGACTGCTGCCGACCGGCCTGCGACATCCGGCGCCACGGGCATGGCGGGACGATCCGGCCTGTCGGCGGCCGAACCGGCTGACCGTCGCCCTACAGTCCGCTTCATGGTCGATCAAGAAGACGAGCTGCTGCTGCGGGTGCGCCAGGTCCTGACCGAAGTGGGGTTCGAGGACGTCGCCACCGGCGCAGAAGGCGTCCATCTCATCCGGCATGCCCGCGGAGTCATGGTCGGCTGGATGCCCACACAGATCACCCGCACCCGTACGCACCCCCGCCGCCGCGGCCCCCGACGCGGACGCAACGGACACGCCAACCTGCCCGGTCTGCGACACGCCTTCGGCCTCGCCCTCGCCGCCGCCCTCCGCGCCGCCGGCCTCACCGTCGAAACCCGCGGCGACGAATGGCTCCTCGTCATCGACCCCCACCGCATCCCCACCCTCTAATCGGCGCCCTTCCTTGCCGTGGTATACGCCGGCAGGGCGGCACGGGGGCGCCCCCGTGCCGGGTGGCGGCCACACTTGCTACGCCACAGGACAAGGTGTCGTGTTCACGACTCGGCGGGTCACGTTGAGCAGACCACACAGCAGGGGGCTCGTCGTGGGGGACTTCCGCCGCATCAGATGACGTCCATCCCGGATCTAGCAGCCGTCAGAGGAGATCAGGCACTTGTTCCAGGCCAAGCCGCAATAGCACCCCCGCAGCCGACTAACTGCAGGCGCCCGCACGGGCAGCCACTTGGCCCGGAGCCATCGACGCAGCCAGCGCGACCGACGGTGGTCAGAGGAGGGTGGACGGACGACGCAGAGGAGGAACAGCCAGCAGCACCTCACCACACGGTGCGAACCGGATGCCCGGGACGTATCCCGCGTCGGAGACGCGCGCCGCACCAGCGCGGGCCGCCGCCGACCCGTTCGCAGGCGTCCCGGACAGGAGGTGAGCCGCTGGGCGATCTGGGCCGTCCTTCGGGTGTGAGTAAGGCAGTACAGGGCAGACGAGCGGCGCGCCGTACCACCCGATCCCGGAGACCCTCATGCCCTGCGTGTCCCGTCTGATCGCTGTCCGACTCCTGACTGGGGAGCGCTGCGTGCCCCTCCTGGCCCGCTTGTCGTATTCCGATGACGATCCGTACGCGGTACGGGCTGACTTCTTCGACGGTCTGAAGGTCCTGGCTTCCTGG
>NZ_JBVJKF010000048.1:0-9596 GCF_055585365.1 Streptomyces sp. NPDC053432 | reverse complement strand
AACGTGCCACCCCGCCGACTGCCGGAATACCAGACCAGCCAGACCCGGTCCCCCTCGGTGGCAGCGGTACATCCCTCCAGAGGCCTGTCAGGAAGGCGACCTCCCGGAACCCACGTCGCCTGGCCATCATCGGCAGTGACGCCCACTTCGACGGGATCCTCGTGTGCAGCGCCCACCACAGCCCCCGAAACGGCATCCAGCTCGCCCATGGCATCACCCGCGAACAAAACGACCGGCTCGCCCAGGCACTCGGCACCTGGCCGCAGTGACCACCAAGGCCAGCGACCTATAGACCGGCCACTACACCTGCGCAAAAACCTAGAACACCTGCACACATGGAAAACCTGGCCAACCTGAGAAATCACGAGGCCACCGCCCCAGACCGAACCCACCAGGCGCCCCATCGACCAGGCCCGACACCACGGCCAACACCCCCCAAGCCCGCACACCGCAACCAACCTGAACACACCCAGGTCAAAGGACCGGCCCAGGCACTACATCAATGGCCGGCCATAACCACCGCATAGACACACCCCGGCACACCCCGGCACACCCCGGCCCCCGGCAGCCACGGGCCATGAAGCGGAACCGGACGCGCGCCCGGCTGGAAGCCGCGCAGCTCGAAGCCCTCGCCGCCCTCGGGGTGGAGTGGGCTGGCGGGGACCTCGGGAACCGAAGCGCCGGGCAGGGTGGTCAGGGCGCGCAAGTGGCGCCGACCATGCGGCCCGCGAGTTCTGCGGCCCCCCTTTTTTGCGCGCGCCGGCGGCATGCTGGTAGGCACGGTTGATCGTGGAGTTGACGGCGACGGCGACGGCGACGGCGACGGTCCACTCCACCCGGCCCACAGCGTCGTCGCGGACCTGCCCGGGCTCCAACAGCCGTGCCCACGTGCCATCCGCCTCCCAGCGGGAGAACCACTCGTAGACGGTCTGCCATGGCCCGTACCGCTCCGGCGGGTCACACCACGGAGCTGAGGTCCGCAACCGCCACAGCACACCATTGACCACCTGTCGGTGATCACGCCACGGCCGGCCACGCCCGTCCACCTGCGGCAACAAGGCCTCTATCCGCTCCCATGCCACGTCCGCCCACGCCTCGACCTGCCAAAAGATCGATTATCAGACAAGCTCCAGCGGCATTAATAGCGCTTACGAATCCGTGACCGGCATCGATCGCTAACGCGAAACCAAGAATCGCGAATTTGCTCCGTGCGCAAGGTCCCGCCGGGGCCAACAGGGGGTAACTCACCGGTAGGCAGCCGACTCCCGGGCGCGGCGTGGCACATCCCCCAGGATGTCCCGTCTCGTAGAACGAGGAGAAGAGTGCCGCCCATGCGCACACCGCCCCCTGCCCGACCCCGGAAGAAGTGGCGGGGGCGACTCGCCCTGGCTGCCGCATTGGCCGCTGTCGCGGTCCTCGCCGGGATGCTGCCCGCCGCTGCCAGCAACGGCACGCTCTGGACCACCCTGCCGAGCATGCCCACTCCCCGGAGCGGCCACGCCTCGGCCGTTGCCCCCTGTCCGCCCGGCCAGACCGGCACCTGCGTCTACAGCGTGGGCGGAGCGAACGCCAGTGAGCTGGCCACGATGGAGTCGTACAACCGGCTCACCAACGCCTGGTCCACGCTCCCTCCCATGCCCACGCGGCGCGCACTCGCGGCGGCGGTGGCCGCTCCCTGCCCGGCCGGCCAGACCGGGACCTGCGTCTACGTCATCGGCGGCGAATTCACGCTCACCGGGTCGGGGGCCACCGTCGCGCAGTCGGTGGTGGAGTCCTACAACCCGGTAACCAACGCCTGGAGCACGGTCACCCCTCTGCGGACGGCACGCTTCGCCCTTGCAGCCGCGGCGGCCCCCTGCCCGCCCGGCCAGACCGGCACCTGCGTCTACGCGGTCGGCGGCGAGAACGGCGGCATGTATCAAAACGCGGCGGAGGTGTACAACCCTGTGAACAACTCCTGGAGCACGTTGATGGCGATGCCCACACGGAGGGAGTACCTGGGCGCCGCGGCCGCGGCCTGTCCGCCGGGTCAGTCGGGCATCTGCGTGTACGCCGTCGGTGGCTTCGGCGCAGGCTTCCTCAGTCTGGTGGAGTCGTACAACCCGGCCACCAACGCCTGGAGCCCGGTTGCGTCGATGCCCACGGCCCGTGGCTCCGCGGCCACAGCGGCCGGCACCTGCCCGCCCGGGCAGAGCGGTACCTGCATTTACGCGGTGGGCGGCCTGGGCGTCGTGAACGGCCCCCCGCTGGCCAGCGTCCAGTCGTACAACCCCGCCTCGAACCTCTGGACGGACCTGCCTTCGCTGCCGACCCCTCGCGCCGGCCTCGCCGCGGCCACCATGCCGTGCCCGGTGGGCGTGGGCGGTAACTGCGTCTACGCATCGGGTGGTTCGACCGGCAGCGGCTCATCGCTTGGCACCCTGGAAGCCCTCGACCCTCCGGACCCGTCGAAGCTCTGACCCCGACGCCTGGGCCGCAGGGCCAGCCCAGCGCGGGTTCGGAGACCTCGTACGCGGCTTGGGACGAATAGCCAGCACGCACCGCAGCTCCCATACGGGAGGTGCGGTGCCTCCTCCCCACCCCGCCACCGTGAGACGTGAGCTACACGTCACCGATGCCTCCGACGCCGATCTGCTGGCCGCAGAGCAGCTGCCGAAGTCGTCGATCGACGCGGAGTTCTACGAGCGCTGGAGAGCGGCCGCCACGTCCCGCCGGACCGGATATGGTCTGCCTGGCTGTGCGGCGTCGTCACCGAGCGCCGCGAACTTCTGCGGCAGTTCGCCAACAGCATCGACGCCGACAACCAACGCGTACACCGGGCGTTCCTCGCGTCCGTACGCGTCCTGGGTGAGGGCGTGGACATCACCGGCGAACGCGGTGGGGAGGCGATCTGCTTCGCCGACACCCGCGGCTCCCAGGTGGATCGTCCAGAACATCGGCCGCGCACGACGGCGCTGGTGACAACAAGCTCGCGCATCGGGTGACAAGTACCGCTGAGATCCCGGCACGGGCCGCCGGCCGGCCACCGTCGCCGGAGACGCCTATCGCTGCGAGGCACACCGGGCTGGGCAAGCCTCCGGCAACCATCCGATGGAAGGTCGGCCGTGCGGCGCTCTTGGCCGGTCGGTCTCTTGCGCCTGGGCGTCGGGCTGCCCGACCGTTTGGGGATCTGTTGTGCAGGTCGGGGGGAGTACGAGTTTGGGGAACAACGGGGTGCGGCTCAGCAGTGGTGTGGCGTGGCAGACGAATTTCCGTCGCCGGACCACAGGCCGGGCTCCCAGGACCGCGATGGAGATCGCCACGGTCCGCCGCACGCTGAACCACACGCTGACCGAGTTGAAGCGGGCCATCGACCGGTACGCGGTCGCAGTCGCCGCCGACCTCAGCCCGGAGGCCGCCGAGCTCATGGAGGTCGTCCCGGCCGCCGTCGCCGCACTCCGCGAACGCGTCGAGCACGCCCCGGCCGCAGCCGGGCCGGCGCGCCGAGCCGACACCGGAGCGGACCCGGCCGTGCTGAGTGCCGGCCTGCGGCGGGCGCTCACCGCACAGCCTCACCGACCACCGGGGCCACCAGCTCGGCCCCGCCCTGCTGACCGTCACCCTGGACGCGGCCCACGTCCAGGCCCTCGCCGTATTCCTCGCCGCCCACCACGAACTCCCCCTCCAGCCACCCGCCTTCGAGGACGAACCCCGATGGGGCGCAGGGCCGGCCGAGACAGCTGCGGCCTCGCTCGCGGTGGCCCCGGCCGCCTACGGGCCGGGGGACGTACGCCTGCGTCCTGGCCGCCGGGGAGGTCACCTCGGCCTCCCCTCTACGGTGAACCGGCAGGTGACCGAAGCGCTGAGCCCCGCCCAGCTCTCACGCGCGGCTCACGCCAGGGCCGGGGAGCACTTCGGCGTGGTCCCCCGGCTCTCGCGCGTGCCGCAGGGGATCAGAAGCGGTGGACGGGGGCGATGCCGTCCGTCCAGTGCCAGTTCACCGGCGCGTGCTGCCGCTTGAGCGTGTTGCGCCCGGGGCCGTAGTACTTCAGGGCGGCCCGTACGGCGTCCTCCAGTTCGCGGAAGTCCTCCGGCACCGGCACCCGGAGCAACAGGTGCTGCTTCTGGTGCACGAGGAGCAGCTCGCCGGCGGGGGAGCAGCCCATCAGGAGGAAGTGGGTGAGCGCCTTGAACGGGGCGTCTGCGGTGCGGATCCGGGAGCGCAGCTGCCCCTCGGCGTCCCAGGCGTACAGGCCGTAGCGGTTGAGGTGGAAGGCCCGGGCTCGGTACGGATCGCCGACGACTGTCCAGTAGGCCCCGGTGAACGGACTGTCCTCGTACCGGTGCATTCCCTGCAGCTTCCCGCGTTCCGTGCCCTGCCCGTCGAGCAGAAGGAACGAGAACACCTGTCCGCGGCTGCCCGACCGGTAGGTCTTTCCGAAGACGGGGACGACGAACAGGTCGTCGCCCATCGCCGCGGGGCGGCCCATCCGGCAGCCCGTGTAGTCGTAGCGGGTTCGGGCGTCCGTGGACACCATCTCGGTGAGTGAAGGGGACGGCCGGTTCGTGCCGGCGACGGGCGCGCCGTCGTACTGGACGTGGGGGTACCGGTCGGCCTCCGTCTGCCGGTCGGATCGCGCGTCGTGGGTCGCGATGGCCCGCAGGGTGGCCTTCGATCCGGGGCCGAGCGTGCTGCCCGGCTCGGAGAGCGCGACAAGGTTGGGTACCTTCCCGGCCCAATTGCTCACCCCATACTCGGCCACCGCGCACAGCAGCCGGCCGGACGGCGTGACGTCGATCGACATGGCGTACGGATCACCCGTCCGCTGCTTCTCCTCCTGCCAACCCCAGGGCGACTGCCAGGACTCCACGAGCCGGCTCAGATCGGCGGAGAACAGGTGGGTGTTCCCCGGCTTGGAACTGACCGCCACCGTCCCGTCCGGGAGGACGGCCAGGTTGAATTCCGATCCCTGGGCAAGTCCGGTCGGGACGTTGCCCCGCGTGCCCCCGCCGTACAGGGCCGTGGCGGTTGCTGTCCCGTCCGGGTCGTACCGGGTGATCACGTGGTACGCGAAGTCCATCTGGAACGGGTCGCAGGACGCGTCGCCCCGCGCCCGGTAGCGAACCGCCCCGGACAGCGCGTACGTCACTCCGGCCGCGGTGGCGGCGACGTCGTACGTCGTGAACGCCCACCCCTCGGAGTGTTTGGCGGTCAGGTCGACGAGGTGCTCAGCCACGACGGCGGCGGGCAGGGTCAAAGGAAGAAGCGAAGTCATGATCCCTATCCTCCTCAGGGCCACTGACAGCAGTGCGGAGGGTGCGACGCTGCCGTCCGGCTGCTCACAGGAGATGAGTGCGTTCGCCCTGCCACGGGGACCGGGTGGGAAGGGACCCTCGGGACATGCGCCAGGCATCCCTGAAGGCCCTATTCCGTGGTCAGTATCGGGGTGGGGGCGGGTTGATCGTCTGAACAGGCTGGTGGGGTGTGCGAGCAGTGGTGCTGCTGGCATACCCCGGATGGTGGACCCTGCTAACGCTGTGTAGGCCAGGCGATGTCGGTCTCAACGGGCTGGCCGTAGGCCACGCTGTCGAGGCCCCAGCCGTACAGTTCCTGGACCTGGCTCATGAACCAGTCCGCGCCGGTCCGGGTGGTTTCGAGGCCGTGCTCGGGGTCGGCCCACAGTTCCCGGACACGGCCTTGTACCTGGTCGTCGAGTTCCCATCCGTCCAGCCGGATCCGGCCTGCCTCGTCGAGGAGGAGCGGGGTGCGTCCTTCCAGCTGGTCCCACAGGTCCGCTGCCTGCTCGGCGGTGGTCTTGAAGCCGTGCTCGCCCAGGACGGTGTGGAGGAAGGCGGTGTAGAGGGCGATGGAGGGATCGCGCTGGAGGCCTGGGTGACGGCGGCGCCGGCCACGACCGTGAACGCGCGGCCGTCCAGTTCCTTGAGCGCGGGCGAGGTGCCGAGGTCGTGGGCGGTCTGTTCCAGGTGTTCCTTGGCCGCGCCGATGGTTCCCTGCCGGTAGACAGGCGCCGTCACCTCGGAGCCGACGTAGGTGAGGGCGGCGGTGGTGAACTTGTCCGCGAGGAGCTTGCGGGCGGCCAGGGCCTCTACCCACAGGGACCAGTCGTCGCCGCCCATGACCGCGACCGTCGCCCGGGTCTCGTCTTCGGTTCCGGGCTCGATCCGGGCGCGGGTGACCTTGGGGTCGGGGCCGGAGAAGTCGAGGGCGGGTGCCTCGTAGGCGGCGCCGAGGGGCTTGATCACCGAGTGGTGGACGGTGCCGGTGGCCGGGTCGGTGCGGCGGGGGGCGGCGAGGCTGTAGATGAGGTAGTCGACCGGTCCGTAGTGCTGTTCCAGCAGGTCCAGGACGTGCGTTTTGGCGTCGGTGGAGAAGGCGTCGGTGTTCACGAAGCGGATGTCGTGGCCGACCGCGGCGGCGAGCCGGGCGGCGGCCGCGGTGCGGTACCAGCCCGCTGTCGCGGTACGGCGCCCGTTCTCGGGGGCTTCGTAGGCGACGCCGATGCCGCGGATACCGTGCCGGCGCAGTCCGGTCAGGAGGGTGGCGAGACCGTAGCCGGCGGAGTGGCCCAGGATGAGCGCGACCGGCTTGCGGCCGTCGGTACGGGCCGGGATCTCGTCCCACATGCGGCGTACGGTCTGTGCGGCCCCTTCGGGGTGGGAGTTGACGATGAGGAAGCCGCGCTGCTTGGGCTCGATGTGGCGAGGGCTCACGATGCGTCCGTTCCGCTGGGGGCGAGGCGGGCGAGGAGGGCGCGCAGGTCCGCGATCGTGTGGAGGCGGCCGGTCTCCTCGTCCGGGATGACGACGGACAGCCGTTCTTCGAGGTCGGTGACCAGCTCGGCCAGGGCCACGCTGTCGATGCCGAAGTCCTGCTCCAGACGCCCGTCACCGGGGATCGTATCGACCGTTCCGTCGACGGCTCGTGACAAGGCGTCACGCAGAATGTTGTCGGTCGTTGTGCTCTCCGGCATTGACACCGTCTCGTTCCTCACTGGCCGGCTCCCGTGGGCGTCGCCGTGCGCAGCCTGGCCGTCAGCTGCTGTTCGGGGATGACGGGGAGCGGGGTCGGGGCCGGGAGCCCGTTCACCTCGCGGAACTTGTCGCTGAGCAGGCCGCCGGAGGCGTCTCCTGCCCGCCCCCAGCAGCCACTCCTTCAGTTACCTCGCAGCGGGTGCCTACCGGTTTGACGACGAACAGGCCGACCAGCACGCACCTCACGTTCCTGATCAGGGTCCCTTTGCCATGGCTGGCCCTGCTCCGTTCTTGGGGTGCGACTTCGGGGTCATGAGAATTTCCCCTGTCCTGCTATCCCCCGGTTGTTGCCTCACCGCCCCTCCCCTTGGGTCAACCGCCCTCCTCGGCTGCGCCATCGCGCGTCTGGTCGAGGGCGGACACCCGCTGGCGGCCCGTCCGACGGCAGCCCACCGGCCAAAGCGCCATGCCTGCGTCTGTCCATCGCCGGGGTCACCTGCCGATCACGGGCTCCCCGAGTACTTCCGAACCGACCTCTCGCGCCAGCCACTGCGCTCGGGAAAGGTCCCCGAACTTCGACAGGTGCACGAACACCGTGTGCTCATCGGCGGGAAGCTCCCCGTCAAGGTCGAGGCTGTTGAACACCACCTGGAGTGCCTCGTACTTCGCGTACGCCTCGAGATCGAGTTCCGGTACGTCGGGCCAGTTGCCGTCCCAATAGATCGAAGCGGGGCCATTGCCCAGGGCGTGGACGAAGAGATCCTCCAGCTCGTCCCCTGCCGCCGCCTCAACGTCCACGCGGAACGGCAGCAACGTGTCGAGCCCGTCCGGATCCCTGGGCAACGTGTCCGCCCGGTACTCATGAGTCCACTCGTGTGAGTCGAATGGCACGCCTTGTGCCGTGTACACAGCCTCCGGCAGCACCCGCACCATCCTCCACACGTCCTGCCCCGTCTGCAGCTCAGCGGTCAGTTCGACGACGCGATCCCGCCTCTCCATCAGCAAGCCCAGATGCCGAGCCAGCGCGAGCGCGTCCGCTGCGCTGGCACTCCTGAAGAGGGGATACGCTCTTGAGTTGCCCATGATCGCCACGATGTCACACCCGACGGCACCGGCCCCGGGTACGTGGTGCAGAAGCGCACGAGGGCACGGGCCTCCACGTAGCGGAGCCGGCCCGCAGGCCACGTCGCCGTACGCAGCACCAGGACCAGGACCACCGCGGCGTTCCCTCGTGATCCCGTCCCGGACGGGCAACGCCACCACACTCCGGCCTCGCCCCGTCCCAACGCGCTGCATCCAGCGGCCCGAGGTCCCGGCCCGGGCCGCCGGTCGCCTCTACGTCGCCACAGCCGACTCCGACCTCCTACCGGGCCCGGCCGGCAGCCGAGGTGACGGTGGAACGGGACTGCTGCCTGGTCCGGGCCGAGAGGTACGTACGCCAGCCATGCCTCTGCGGCCTCAGCGCAGGACGTTCGCCCAGTGGCCTAGAAGCGCGGGCAGCTCGTGGGCTTCCACCCATGCCCGGAACAGCTGGGGCCCCCGGCTCTCGGGAGTTCCGGTGTACACCGCCACGATGGCGCGATCGTGCATGAGTGCATCCTCTCGACAGCCCTCGCTCTCCTTCCACACCGACACGAACCCTTGGCCATACGTCAGCGGGCCTATCTCGTACAGGTCTTTGGCTTCGGAGTCCCCGTTAACATTCATAACCGGACTCTATGTCGGTCCTGCGCCCTTGAGGGCGAGAACGCGGGAACAACGGTCGGTTGCCCGGCAAGCCGCCGGCCACAGCGGTTGGGCTCGACGGCGCCGAGTCGCGAAGCAGAGCTCGGGGACAAACGTCCGTCACCGGTTCAGGTCCGCGGCCCAGCTCCGGCGCCGGAGACGCGCGCCGCAACGGCGCGGGCCGCCGCGCCGTCCGCAGCCTTGCCGGACGGGGAGGCGAACCGCTTGGCGATCTGGGCCGTCACTCAGGTGTGGGTGCGGCAAAAGGGGGCACACGCGGGGCGCGCCGTACCGCCGCTCCCGGAGGCCCTCATGCCCTGCGTGTCCCGTCTGATCGCTGTCCGACTCCTGACTGGGGAGCGCCGCGTGCCCCTCCTGGCCCGCTTGTCGTATTCCGATGACGATCCGTACGCGGTACGGGCTGACTTCTTCGACGGTCTGAAGGTCCTGGCTTCCTGGCGGTTCGACCGGCAGATGCTGGCTGAGGGGATGCACCGGCCGGTGGGTGAGGGTGACGTCACGTTCCGCCCCGAGAGGGGGGCCGGCAGGGACGAGGTGCGTATCGTATTGAGAAAGCATGCGGATGGCCGGGAGGAACGTGCGGTGCTCCTGCTGGATTCCCTCGCGCTGCAATCGTTCCTGGGACGGACATTTGCGCTGGTGGGCAACGGGGAGGAGTTCCTCGATCTCGACAGGCTTCTCGAGGAGTTCCTGACCCGCTGAGAGCCCGCCCCGTGTCGGCCGAACGGTGGTCTGCCGGCGCGGGCGGAACGGCTACACGGCCGGGGTGGCCCGGCGATCGTGTGCTGCCCGCCATCGGCCGCTGTCAGGCTTCGATACGGAGCCACGTGTCGCCGGCGCGCAGCCACAGAAAACCGTCGCGGCCCTGACCGCAGCGC
>NZ_JBVJKF010000047.1:0-12746 GCF_055585365.1 Streptomyces sp. NPDC053432 | reverse complement strand
GCCGACGGGCACGTGGAGGTCTCTCCGTTCCTCGTCATGGAGTTCCTGCAAGGGCGTGATCTCGCGACGGTCCTGCGCGAGGACCACCCCGGCGGGCTCCCCCTGGAGCAGGTGGTGGAGTACGGCGCCCAGGTGTGCGACGGGCTGGCCGCCGCCCACACGCGGAACATCGTCCACCGCGACATCAAGCCGGCCAACCTCATGCTGCTCGACGACGGCACCGTCAAGATCTGCGACTTCGGGATCGCCCAGGTCCAGGACGGCACGATCGGCCTGACCATGACCGGAGCGCTGCTCGGCAGCCCTCACTACATGGCTCCCGAGCAGCTCAGCGGACAGACACCGACGTACTCGTGCGACCTGTACGCCCTGGGCGCCAGCCTCTACGAGCTCCTCACCGGGCGCCCCGTGTTCACCGCGGACTCCGCGTATGCCGTCATCGCCATGCATCTGTCCACCACTCCCGAACCGCCCAGCACCCACCAGCCCGCAATCCCGCCCGACATCGACAACCTCATCACCTCCCTTATTGCCAAAGACCCCGCCGCCCGTCCCCCCACCGCCAAGGACGTCGCCGCCCGCCTGCGCACCGCCCACCTCGCACCCGCGCCCACCCCCGTTCCGGCAGCGGAGGCGCCAGAAACCGACCAGCAGCACCTCCAACGGGCCGCCGAAGCCGGGGACTCTGACGCCATGTTCAGCCTTGCGCGGCTGCTGCAAGAGGCTGACCGCATCGACGAGGCGGAACCCTGGTACCGGAAAGCCACCGACGCCGGACACATCAGCGCCATGAACAACCTCGGCGTGCTGCTGGAGAACACCGGCCGCACCAACGAGGCAGAAACCTGGTACCAGCGTGCCGCCGACGCCGGGCACACCGGCGCCATGAACAGCCTCGGGGTGCTGCTGCATAGCACTGGCCGCGAGACCGAGGCGGAACCCTGGTACCGGCGCGCCGTCGACGCCGGAAACACCGACGCCATGAACAACCTCGGGGTGCTGCTGGTAAACACTGGCCGCGAGACCGAGGCGGAACCCTGGTACCAGCGCGCCGTCGACGCTGGGGACTCCGAAGCCATGAACAACCTCGCAGTGCTGCTGCGGGACACTGGCCGCACGACCGAGGCAGAAGCCTGGTACCGGCGCGCCGTCGACGCCGGAAACACCAACGCTATGAACAACCTCGCACTCCTGCTGGAGAACAGTGGCCGCGAGACCGAGGCGGAACCCTGGTACCAGCGCGCCGCCGACGCCGGACAGATCATGGCCATGAACAACCTCGGGATGCTGCTGGAGGACGCCGGCCGCATCGACGAGGCGGAAACCTGGTACCGAAAATCCATCGACGCCGGGAACACCGACGCCATGAACAACCTCGGCGTGCTGCTGGAGAACACCGGCCGCATCAACGAGGCAGAAACCTGGTACCGGAAAGCCGCCGACGCCGGACAGATCGCCGCCATGCGCAACCTCGGAGTGGTGTTGGAGGCCGCCGGCCGCACCAACGAGGCGGAAACCTGGTACCGGAAAGCCACCGACGCCAGGCACACCGACGCCATGCACAACCTCGGACTGCTGCTGGCCAACACCGGCCGCACCAACGAGGCAGAAACCTGGTATCAGCGCGCCGCCGACGCCGGAAACACCGACGCCATGAACAACCTCGCACTGCTGCTGCAGAACACCGGCCGCGAGACCGAAGCGGAACCCTGGTACCAGCGCGCCGCCACCGCCGGAAACACCGACGCCATGAACAACCTCGGGGTGCTGCTGCAGACCACTGGCCGCGAGACGGAGGCGGATCCCTGGTACCGGCGCGCCGCCGACGCCGGAGAGACCGGCGCCATGTACAACCTCGGACTGCTGCTGGAGAACACCGGCCGCATCAACGAGGCAGAAACCTGGTACCGAAAAGCCACCGACGCCGGACAGATCGCCGCCATGACCAACCTCGGCGTGCTGCTGGAGAACACCGGCCGCACCAACGAGGCAGAAACCTGGTACCGGAAAGCCGCCGACGCCGGACAGATCAAGGCCATGAACAACCTCGCACTGCTGCTGGCAAACACTGGCCGCACCAGCCAGGCGGAACCCTGGTTCCAGCGCGCCGCCGACGCCGGACACACCCAAGCCATGAACAACCTCGCAGTGCTGCTGCGGAACACTGGCCGCGAGACCGAGGCAGAAGCCTGGTACCAGCGCGCCGCCGGCACCCCGGACGGTGGAATCCGGGCCTGACCGGCCCTCGGCGCATCCGAGGGTGTGCCGGGACCACCCGCAGCCGACGCGCCCCTACGCGCTTGCCGCCCTGCCGCGCGTGAGTTGTGCGCAGCGCAGGCCGCCGCCCGCGTGCCACTCCAGCACCGGGGGCGCCTCGCCGCCGTACTCGTCGCACCACAGGACCGGGTCCAGGCCACCGCAGCCATGCCGCGCGCACACGCAGTCCTCGCCGGCCCTCCTCTGCGGGACGCCGTGGCGGACCACGTGCGGCACCTTGCAGCGCAGTGCATGCCCACGTCCCTTCAGAAGGCATGAGTGAGGCGTGGCAGGGCATCCGGGGTGACGGGGCCGGGTCGACTGCGCCCCGTCCGGCCCCACCGCCCCAGGAGCCCGTCCCGCCTCGGCCGGCACGGTGGCGGAGCCCTCGTGCCCAGAGTTCGTGGACAGCGACGACGGGAGCGCGGCGAGGCGGCCGTTCACCTGCCTCAGCTGTACGTCGGCAGGTACCCGTTGCACCAGATGTTGTTGTTCGGGGTCGTCGCGCCGTCCATGTAGATCATTTCCATCAGCTTGGAACCGGTGGCCGGGCCTACGACGCCGTCCGGCTCCAGACCCCAGTAAGACTGGAACGCCTTCAGCGCACGCAGGGTGTCGGGACCGAAATGGCCGTCCGGGTACGTATAGATGTTGCTGTTGTCCATCGAGTCGATTCCGACCTGGACGCAGTACGCCGGGTTGCCCGTCGCTCCGTACCGGATGTAAGGAGCGCCGACATATGCGGACGCCGGACTGGACATGACCAGCAGGCTTGCCATGCCGGCCAGGCCGGCGGTCACGGCGAGGCCTGCACGGCGGCCTATGCGGAACTGCATGGGGGTCTCCTCGTTCTGTGTGGCGCTTCCTGAGCCCATGGACACGGCCGGAAGCCAGCGCCCCGCACGCGGGGGCGGATTTGTTGAAGACACGACAAAAGCGTGATCGGCCTACGTGATCACCGCGATCAGCCCCAGGGAATATGTGCCGCCTGAACCTGCCCTCCACCGAGTCGTGCGGGGCAGTGCGGGCCGGCTCCGGACGGGCGGGGTCGGGGGCGCGTGGGCGGTGGCACCCCCGGGGGTTCCGGGGCCGCGCGGGCGGCCCCGGAACCCCGCAGTGCCCTAGCCGCGCGGCCGGCCGCCTCGCCCCCGGGCGAGCCGTACGACGACCCGCGCGACCGCGACCGCCACCCGTGCCGCGTCCGCCCACTCCGGCGCCCACACGGACACCACGGCCTGCGCCACCTCCCCGGCGACCTCCGAGGCCACCCGACCCACCAGCCGGCGGCCACCGGTCCGGCGACGGCGCGGGGCCGACTCCCCGGCAGGCCCGCCCGGCTCCCGCCCGGACCTCGCCCATCGACTCCCCACCCATTTCTGATGCGCTCATGTCAGATGACTCCTTACGCGAAACCACGGATCACGCCTCCGGATTGGAGGTGTGATCCGCACTGTGGAACGCCGAGGGGTTAGCCCTGCAAGTCCCGCATAAGCGCAGGTCAGGGCATTGAAGGGTGGGATTCGCGCACCTGCTACACGATCACCCACCTAGCCCCGCAACCCCGGCCGGTGTGACCTGCAACACCCTTGGATGCCAGCGGAGTCGCCACGTCCGCATCACAACCGCCAGGGTCGCGGCCCCGGTTCAGCCAGCAGCGGCAGCCGGGCCCGCCCCGAACCGGGGCACGTCCTCGACCGTCACGTCCAGGCGCAGCCGCTTGAAGCGCAGGGGGTGGCGGAAGATGCCGCCGTGGTCGACGGCCCGGTCGGCGCTGATCTCCGCGACCAGCTCTGGGCGCACAAGGACGGCGTCCAGGACGTCGCGGGGCCCCCACGACGCCGCGAACCGCACCCCCGTCCACGGATGGCCCGGGTCAGCGGCCGTCAGCTGTTCGGCGACCTGGCGGGCCTGATCCGGGCGCAGGGGGACCGTGCGGCCGACCGTATGCAGCCGGCCTGTGGCGTCGTGGCGGCCGAGGACGAGGAGCTGCGGGCGGGCCAGGGTGCCCGTGACCGCACCGATGACCGCCTCGGTTGTGTCCCGTCTGCACTGGTGAAGTAGCGGTATTGCGTACCTGCGCAATTCCTCCTACTTGTGGTCAAGCACAGCTTGCCCTGCCTGCAGCGAGAGCGTGTCCTTGGAGGGTTTCGGTGCTCCTCGCGGGCTACGGCCCCGTCGAGTCGCCGCGGCCAAGCGCGGCCACTCGACGGCCTTCAGCGTCCCGATCCGGTGCCGGCCGTGCCCAATCGAGCGTCACAAGCCTGCGAGGGCGAGCATCTGGTGCATCCCTGTGGTTGGCAGGTTCGGGTTTGCGGCTGCAGTAGCCGCGACGGATTCCGACGGATCAGAAAGCAGCCGCGTCAGGACCTCAGCCGGAAGTCGGGGATGGGCCGCAATGGTGCGGCGCACCATGTGATCGGGGTCAGCCGCCAGCCGGCGCACGAGTTCCACGGGCAGGTCGGGGTCCCGCGGGGCCAACTGCCTCATTCTCGGGTCGGGGTCTGTGGCCAGGCGCCGCAGTACATCTGCCGGAAGAGGGAAGTCGTCGGCCGGTCGCCATCTGACCATTTTGTCCGGACGATAGGTTCGCTCAATGCGCTCGGCGGTGTCGGGATCGATCCGGTCACGGGCGTGAAGAGCCATCGTGGTACGCACGCTGCTCTCCTCGTCGTCGAGCAGTTGGGCGACGAGCGGCGGCGGAAGGTCGTCGGACATCGCGGCCGAGGCGCGGAAGCAGACGTATGGCGAGTCCACGTACGGCACAGGGTCGGCTGTCACCCACGGCAGGCGCAGTGTCCGGAGCTCCGCGCGGGCTATCTCACCCGTGAGTTCCCGGTCGAGCGCGTCGTCGTCCAGGGCTTGGTGGTCCGCGAGCCAGTCCAGCGGAGGTACGTCGGACACGATCTGTACATGGATCGCAGCCCGGATCGGCTCCGGTGTGTCCTGACGGGCGAAGACACGGAGTGCAACGCGCAGGTTGGGATCCTGGGCAAGCTTGTCGCGCAATGCCGGCTGCAGGTCGGGGTGCTCCGCGAGTTCCTCGCGCACCTCATCGTTCGGATCTTCGGCCAGCCGGTGGGCGGTGGCGGTGTCCAGCCTGCAGTGGCGCACCGCCCCGGCGCGCGTGACCGGGTGGGCCAACAGTTCCGGAACGAGGTCTGCCGGCGGGACGGGATGGGGAAGCCGGCGAAAGTAGGTGGCGCAGGCCCCTGCTCGTACTGAGTCGTCGGGGTCCGTCAGCAGCAGTCGGCGCACCGGTTCCGGGGCCGTCGTCCACCATTGGGCAAGCGTCGCCCGGACCTTCGGGTCCGGGTCCGCCGCCAGCCGGGTACGCAGGTCTGCCGGCATGTGATCGCTCTCCGCCAAGTGTTCGCGGACCTGCGGATCGCTGTCGTCGAGCAGCAACTCGAACAGCTCTCGCGGTGCGCCGTCCGCTGCAACGACCAGAGCCCTGCGTATCGCGGGATCCGGGTGCTCCGCGAGAGTCATCCGGAAGGCCTGTGGGAGGCTGCGGTTCAGGGCGAGGGAGTGTGTGAGCCAGTGATCGTCTGTGGCAATGATCTCGGCAATCACGCCATCGCTCAGGTCCGGCCGCTTGGCCACCCTGCCAAGGCCCTTGCGGTATCCGAGGAGCCGGTGGACGAGCTCCGACGGTAGTGCAGGGTTTTCCGCCAGCCCGTCCACCACCTTGTCGAGATGCACCGGCGGCGGTATGGCGTCCGACATGGCAAGCGGCCCTTCTGCCTCGGCGATCCGACTACCGAGTCTCTCACGCGCGTTCGGTGGGGATCCGGCCGTCGTGACAGGCACTTGCTTCTTTCCGCGGTCGCGGCGGCGTGTGACACGGCGAGACCATCTGCAGGAGCCTTCAGCTCGCCCGCGCGGCTCGCCGTATCAAGCCGGGGCAGGGGTACCACTCGAGCAGTGAACAGACCGCAGCCCGGCAGCGTTCTACGGTGCCGCCAGGTAGTGGGACCAGCTTTCGCTGACGAGCTGTGCCCAGCGGTTGGCGGTGTGGGGCTGGATACCGAACAGGTCTGCCATCACGATCGGGGGATGTCGGCGATGGCCTCGATCATGGCGGTGTTGCGGGCTGCTCGGGCCGGAAGACCATGGCGTCGGAGTGTGTCCGCAAGGCCCAGAGGGTTACGAGGACAGCCGGGGCTCTGTCCCGGAAGCAGAAAGGAGAGTTCGTCTTCAATTTGTCGTCGGTGGGCCGACGTGCCGCTGAGGTGGTCGATCTGTGCCTCGATGAGGCGGCCCAGGGTGGGCGGAAGGATCACTGGATGGCGGTTGATAGTGAGGTAGGCGGCTTCCGAGTCGCGGCTGTAGCGGTCGGCAGTGAGTTCGACGATGCGTGAGAGAGGAAGAGCGTAGAGGCGGATCAGAGCACCGGTGATTCGAATGTCCAGCGGGAGGGAGGTGTCGGTCAGGCATCGTCGTAGCTGTTCTTGGTGGGCGTCCTCAGGCTGGAAGGTGGCTGCGTACTGGCTGGGCGGGTAATGGATGTCGAGGCCGGTGACCAGGCGACGTGCTTGAGCCCAGCGAATGAACGAGATGATGGTGCTCGCCTTGCTGGGGTGAGTGGCCGTCCACCAATCAAGGTCTGGCTGCTTCAGGGTGCAGAGTTGGAGCTCGTGCGTATCGAGCCAGGCCAGGAATGGTTGCGCGCAGCGGATGTTGTTGGCGTCGCCCTTACCTGCGCTGACGGTGTAGCGGCCGCGAGCTGAGCGTCGTCGCGCGTCCCGGACGGTGTGCCACTGCGCGAAGGGACGGATGATATTCGCGTGGTGGGAAGGCAGATTGGCCAGAGTGCGCGTGACCCAGCGTTCGAGGCGGGCGAGATTCTCGTCCCGCTTGGCGAGGAGCCCTGCTGTAACCAGCAGCCCGCGGATGTAGGACGTGGGGGCGTTCTGCGGGAGAGCGTCGAGGGCTTCGTGGGTGAGGCCGCCCGGTTGGCGGACGAACTGGGCCAGGAGATGTGCTGAAGGACTGCGGCGGACCCAGGCGAGGACCGGGTAGGGGTTGGCGGCATCGGTCAGGACTGAGAGCAGCGGCTGCAGGTGGTCCGGCACGGTGCCGGCGTCATCCGCCAGCAGATGTCGGAGCCGGTCTGTGAGGGAGCAGTGAGGACAGAGCCCGTCGGGACGGAGATCGGCTGGGGCAGTGCAGAGTTTGCAGCGCGCAGAGGGATCCTCGTGGTCGCAGCAGGTGGCGCACAGACCGTTTCCCCCGGTGGTGCAGCCGACGAGAATGCGGACTGCGCCGCACTCTTTTCGTAGGGCTAGGACGACCACACAGGCCGCAAGTACGAATCGGGCGAGGGGCGCAGGTGCGGCAGTCAAATACTCCCCTGCCTCGGTCGGACCTGTGGCCGGGGCGGACTTGGCCACAGACGGCGCATTGCCTTGCGGGCTCGCGGTAACACCGGGCGCAGGTGTCAGGGCGGGACGCTGTGGCGCGGGCCACGATGGGAGCGGTGAGCCCGCAGACCCCGCACGGGCGCGGTGGGCTGGTGTAGCAGCGGCCGCATACCGGCCCCTCGGGTGTGGGCGTTGACTCTCCTTGTTTGGTGGCAGTGGCAGCATTCCTGGAGGTTCTTGGGCACACAGTTCTGGCACAGGTGTCCTCCGTCCGGCAGCCGGCGGACGGGCACCATCATGCGATGGCAGTCGGAGCATTCTTTGCGTACTTCAGGTTCCCGGAGGCGGCACGGCGTGAAGATCGGTCCCTCCGGCCGCCGTGCCCGTACCCGTCGTTCCTGGCCACACCGGGCACAGACCTGGCGGCGCCCATTCACACTGTAAGATCGACAGATCCGGCCCGCGGCTGAGGCGACGGTGGGCAGCGGAGCGTGAACACGGCAGTGCGGGCCCCACCCGGGGTGGCGGCCCGCACCGCGTCCGGTCGAGCGCGTCCCCGGCCGCCGGGTCAGACCGTTGGCGAGGCCGTGTATTCGTGGCGCTGGTAGCCGTGTCCGTCGCCGTGCCAGTCCAGGAACAGGATCGAGTCGCCGAGCGCTCCGGGCCCGGCCCGGTGGCTGATGGTCCCGGTCCGGTAGTGGCCGTCGTAGTTCGCGGACGACCCGCTGTGCTCCATCCGGCCCTCAAGCTCGGTGAAGTCCCGCTCGATCACCACAGGATCGGTGCCCTCGCGGGACTGCTTGATCTGCAACCGCAGCTTGGCCCCGTCGAAAATCGTCGGGTCGTCCGCCTCGCGAAAGCGGGAGGCGTCCCACGAGACTTCGGCGTACGCATAGACCGTGCCCCCGGACCGGGCCGCACACGTCTTCACCGTCACCTTCCAGTTGTCCGGGATACCCTGCGTCGTCGATCTCCTTGGTGCTGGACGCGCACTTGTAGGCTGGCGCGGCCGTGGCGGCGGGCACGGCCACTGCCGCCACGGCCGCCGTGGCGAGCACCGCGGCCGCCAACCTGTATTTGATGTTCATGGCAGGTCAATGCCGGTGCTGCCGGAGGAGACACGGCCCCCTCTCGAAACCGCCCCCGACGAGGGACGTTCTCCCCCAGGTGTCCGGGCGGCCGGCCGTCATCCGGCCGTAGCAGCCATGCCCGTGCGCGCGAGGACGTCCCGGCGCCGCTCGTCCTCTCCGAGGATCGCGAGCATGCCCGCCAGGCGCTCCGCGAGGTCCTCGGCCGCCTGCGGATCAGCGGACAGCAGCCGGCCCCAGCAGGCATACGCGTTGCGGGCGGTGCGCGCCGTGTCGGCCTCGGGCCGGTACCGGGCGGCCCGGCAGCGCAGCGCGGTCACGATCAGCAGCTCGGTGGTCTCGCGCAGGTCGGTGCGCTGGCAGAGGGTGAGCCACGCGCGGGCGGTCAGCACGGTGACGGCGGCCGGGTGCATGTCCCCGTAGTGCTCGCCGAGCGTGGATTCCAGCTTGTAGGCGAGGGCGACGGCCGTGGGCAGGCCCCCGGCCGCGTGGGCCGCCCACACGGCCGCCCACAGGTCCCGGTGTTCCTGCGGCGGCCAGTCGGGCAGGGCGAAAACGGGGCCGGCCGTCGTGGCGGGGGCGGCAGGCGCCGGGGCGGGGGCGGCGTCGCGGGGCGTCGCGTCGGGCTGCTCCAAGTCGGCCTGGTACGGCGACGTCGTGGTCCCGAGCTGCCTTGCAGGCGTCAACTGGGACATCTCGGGCTTTGCAGGACAGCCCTTGGGACCTGCTCGCCGCCCTGCAGGACCACCGCCAGGGCAACAATGCTCCAAGGCACGGCCGACGAGCACGTGGACCTTGATGCTGCAGCATGAAGCGGGTGGGAAGGCACCAGCCGCCGCGCTCGCAGACCTCGACAGATGCCCGCTCTTTGGTGAATCGCAGCTCTCAGGTATCACTTGACCATGGGATCAGCTCGCGCCTTCCGCATGGCGAATCTTGGATCACCCGATACGACAACAGGGGGAAACCTAGGTGCAAGGACCGTCTGTATCACGGCATTCGATTGATCAGTGCGAACAGGCATGGCTTCAAGGGGTCGCGCAGCTGAGGCTGGGCAACCGGACTGCGGCGGCCGAATCCTTCCACACCGCCCTCGAGCACAATCCGCTGGCGGCCGATGCCTGGTTAGGAGTCCATGCCGTCGGACAGCTTCAGGGTCGGGCGGTCGAGGCCATGTACGGTCAGTCCCGGAACTTCGGTGCTATGCGAGCGAAGCTCCGTACCCCGTTGTCCTCCCGGTTCCAAATCGGGGGCTACGTAAACTTCCGCCTGGAGACACAACGCGATCTATGGCTCGCGCAGGCGGCGAAACTCCTGGACAACGGCATGCTCGACAAGGCGTGGGCCATGCTCTCCATCGCCATGCTCGATTGCGACGAGACTCGATTCGTCTGCGCACGATACGCAGCCCTGAAGAGGGACTGGCCACTGCTGCTGACGTCCGCCGAGGGGATCCGGGACTCATTCCTGCGGGACGAGTCTCAGCTCTGCGTCGCGGCCGGTCTCATCGCCCAGGGCGTTTCCCACGAAGCCCTCAACGTGCTGAACCCCCTCCCACAAGCTCTCGGCGACAACGCCGGCTTTCTCGGTGAAGTGGCTTATCTGCGCGGCCGCGCCTATGAGCAACTAGGCCAGGACGAGGAAGCGCTGAAGCACTTCCAGACGGCATTCCGGTACAGCCCGCGCCTTGGGGATGTGGCCCAGCGTGCGAAGGCGTCGAACCCGCCCGCCGCAGGCGTGCCAGTCCAGACCACAGCCGATGCGCGGGAGCCTGAGAAATCCTCCAGCGGCACGTTGAGCGACCAGGAGCGTTCGGTGTTGCTGGACAAGGCCATGGCCGAACTCGACGCGCTGGTCGGTCTGGCCCCAGTGAAACGCCAAGTCAGGAGCCTGTCCGCCCAGCTGAGGATGGCGGCGGTACGCAGAAGCCAGGGCGTGGCCACGGCACCGGCTCCCCAACATCTGGTATTCGCCGGACCGCCCGGCACAGGCAAGACCACTGTCGCCCGCATCGTCGGCAATGTCTTCGCCGGGCTCGGCCTGCTGGAGCGAGGCCATATCGTCGAGGTACAGCGCGCCGACCTCGTTGGACAGCACCTCGGAGAGACGGCGATCAAGACGTCCCAGGCCATCGACCGGGCGCTGGACGGCGTCCTCTTCATCGACGAGGCCTACGCGCTGTCCAACGCCGGCTACTCGGGCGGGGACGCCTTCGGGAAGGAAGCACTACAGGTACTACTCAAGCGGGCAGAGGACGACAGACACCGCCTGGTCGTGGTTCTGGCCGGATATCCGGACGAGATCGCCAGTCTCCTGTCCACCAACCCGGGTCTTACTTCCCGCTTCAACACCCGGGTGGACTTCCCCGCATACGCGGCGGACGAATTAGTTCTGATCGCGGAGGCGTTTCTGGCAGCCCAGGGGGATTCACTCACCGAGGAGGCGGCGATCGCGCTGCGCACCTCATGCGACCTCACCGTGACCCAGGGCACGATCAACCGGCTCGGCAACGGCCGCTTCGCGCGCGAACTCGCACGTAAGGCCGCCGCAGCCCGGGATCTGCGAGTCTTCGACCGGCATGGCAGCTCCGGAGTCCCCTCGCCGGAAGAGGTCACCACCCTGCACGTGGGGGATGTCATGGATGCCTATCAGGAGCTCACTGGAAACCTTTAGTCCCGGCCCTCAGCCGCTTCAGAGGCGTTGAGCCGCAGGCTGTGGCGCTGTGGTGCTCGGCGCCTCGCTCCTCTACTGCTGGAGACGTGGCCCGGTGCCCACCATCACGAGCATCACCGGGCGCGGCTAGTCGAAAGGCCCCGCTGGGAGCAGCGAGGCCTTTCGGTTTCCTTGTCCAGGTTGGGGGCGCGGCCAGGTTTTTCTGGGGCTATGTCGTGTAGTAGCAGGCGACGTCGGCCAGGAGGTCGACGGTGCCGGCGTTGTTGTAGAAGCTGACCTTCCCGTTCACCACCGGAACGATGACCAGATTCGGGATCGTCTGCCCGACCGTGAAGTTCAGATTCGACGCACCCGCACGATTCGTACCGTTCGGATACACCGACACATAACTCGCCGCCGTCGGATCCGTCGCCGTCACGTTCAAGACCACAGCCGTAACCCCTGCCGCCGGGATCCCCGGAGTACCAGCGACCTGAAGCGTCACCACACCAGCCGGACCCACCTTCGCCTTCGGCACCCCCAGACCGATACGCGTATCCATCAACCGAGACGGCGTCACCGGGTTGTATGTGCCCAGGCTGGGGTCCGCGGGCGGAGTGACCGTCAGCGTGCCGCGCGGGTACTCATGGCCCAGGGCGATGACCTTGATGTTCCAGTTGCCGGCAGGGGCCGTGCGCAGGTCGACGGTCGCTTTGAGGGTCCGGGCGTCGTTTCGGAGACCGAGACGGTCGTGGCTGTCAGTGATTCCGGGCCGCCGGTCAGCTGGACGGTGGTGTTCATGCCCAGCGCCGTGCCCTGCGCCGTGCCGCTCTGCGCGGTGTTCGGCGTGACCGTTCCGACGGATACGCCGTCTCTGCCGCAGGGTGCGGTGGTGCAGACGAGTTCGGCACGGTACGCCGTGCGGTCCGTGTTGTCCGGCAGCGAGAGGACGAACGTGCTGCGGCCGTCGGTCTGGCAGTCGCACGGCGACGCAGTGCCCGTGCAGAGGTTGCGCCAGATGTCGTTGTAGGACGCGGGCTTCGGGGTGAACGCCCCGCCGTCCGTGGCGGTGATGTCGGCCCTGAACCGGTTGCCCGGGTAGCTCTCCAGCACGGCGCACACGCCGGTGCGCTCCTCGGAGAGCGTGCCGGTCAGTGAGCCCTTTCAGAGTGCCCACTGATTGAGTGACCCAGGCCGAGTCAGGATGAGGACCGCAACGCACAAGGCTCCCGCGCTGTTGAGGGAGGTGTTGAAGTCTCAACCCATCGGCACAGGAGCCCTGTTGGTTCCCCATCCTGCCGCACTCGACCTGCCTCATGCTCTGGTCGAGTGGGTATCCTTGCTCATCGTCACCCGCGAGGGTGACCGCCGCTGCAAGCTGCCGCCC
>NZ_JBVJKF010000046.1:7282-16203 GCF_055585365.1 Streptomyces sp. NPDC053432 | reverse complement strand
GGCGCATCTTCCGCAAAGCCCGCTGCAGCCCCAACCGCATGACGGCCATCGCCGCAGCCGTCCTCACCCTGGAGCGTCAACGCTGAAAATGCTCAGTGGGGCGTACCCGTATGCGACCGACTCGTCCCATGTGCATTCGGGCGCGTAGCCGTCGGCGGTGGCGACCCGCCAGGCGTCGAGGCGGTAGGAAGCGGGCAGCGACCAGCCGTCCGGGACCTGGGTGATGACCTGGTAGCCGGTGGAGCCGGTGAGCCTGCAGACCGAGGTCTTCTGGTAGCAGGCGATGCGGCCGGTGTTGTCGGTGATCAGTATGTGTGTGCTGTCGTGGGCGTCCCGGGCGTTGACGAGCAGCCAGTCCGTCGCGGCGGCCGTGGTGATCCGGTGGCAGCGGAGGCTGCCGGTCTGGCCAGGCGTGCCCGTCGTGGCCCGGGCACCGACTGCCGTCGCGGCAGATGCGGCGCAGCCCTTGGCCGTGGCGGTGACGTCCCGGCGGTCCAGGGTGTGGGTGCGCGGGGCGTCCTGGCCCTGCAGGAGGACGGTGTATGCCATGTCGGCGGTGAAGGAACAGCTGGTGAGGCCGTCTGTCTGCAGCTGCTGCCCCGGAGCGGGGTGGTCGTAGCAGGAGGGCCCGTTGCCGTCCGTACCGATTAGGCTCTGGTCCACTTCTTGTGGGGGCTCACGGACTGTGATGTCAGTGGAGTGTGGTCGGATGGCCGGACTCTGTCGTTGATCCGCTGGGAGGCCCTCGTGACGTCCTCGTACCCGTCCCTGACTCGTGCCCTGGCCGAGGCTTTGGTCGATGTCTTGTGGTTCATCGACGGTAGCGAAGACGAGCAGATGGATCAGGACGACGCGGTCAAGGTCATGGAGGGTGTGGGCCACGTGGTCAGCACGCTGCCGAGTGATCAGCGACAGGAGCTGATCGAGCTGGTCGGGGCGATGACAGTCGCCGAGAACAACCCAGCTCGCCGCGAGTTCCTGGAAGCGTTTCCGGAGGGCTTCGGGTTGATCGACGATGCGTCCTGAGCGGCTTTGTCAGGAGTAGAGCAGGACGCAGACGATGGTGTAGTGACCGCGGAAGCCTCGGGCGGTGATCTCCTGGAAGAGAGCGAGGACGGTCACCCTTCCAGCGGTCTCGGCCCAGCGTGCGGCCAGGTAGGGCTTGAAGGGATCGAGTTTGTTCCGAAGCTGCCGCTTCCGTCCCTTGACCATGTCCTGCCAGGACGCTGCGCGAGCGTATCGCTGCGGTGTGTCGACCCCATCCCAGATGATGTGCGACGGCCCGCAGGCTCGTGCCCTGGGCGAGGAGTTCGTGGACCAGAGCGTGGTGCACTCGGGCCCGCTCGGCGAACTTGCCTGACGGGGTGTCCATTTCATCGTCCGGATCGGCGCCTTCTCCGATCGGCGTCTCCCAGAGGGGTTCCGGCTCGGGGACTGGAAGCGGTAGGTCACGCGGGTTGGAGCGGTGGGCGGCCACCGTCTTCTCGACGGCGGAAGTGAGGTTCTGCCAGAGGTGGAACCGGTCGGCGACCTGGAGGGCTTGGGGCGAGGCGGCGGCGGCCGCCTCGGCGTAGGCGCCGGCGCGGTCGCGGCAGATGACTTCGATTCCGGGGCGGGCCATGGGCCAGGGGACGAGGGTGGCGGCGTCGCGCTCGGGCAGCAGGTCGAGAACCCGGTGGGTCTCGGCGTCGATCACGACGGTGCCGTAGACATGGCCGCCTTCGCTCACGGCGACCGAATGTCGAGCACGCCAGCCATACGAGGAGCGAAATCCGGGCGACCTGGAAGCACCGCGATAAAGATCAACAACTACAACGAGTAGCCGCCCACACAACTTGGGCCAGACCCCACTTGGCACCGTTAACGCCCATGAGGGCCAGGGCGCGGTCGCGGAGGCCCGTGAGGTTGTCGGGGCAGGCGGCGCTGATGGTGGTGAGGTGGTCGACCAGGAGCGGTGCGGCCGCGGACGCTCTGTTCGCCGTCCTTCTCAGCAGCTCTGATACGGAGTCGCGCTGATGCTGATCGCCGGGCCCGACACGGCACGGGAAGGTCGGCACCCCTGATCCCCTCGCGGGCGAGGCTGAGCGGATCGCGCCCACCCCTCATCGGGTCCGCCCGGCAACCCATCACGAGAGCGGGGACTTCAAAGCTTGTACACTCCCCGCCAGGTCCAGCCGGCTTCCAGAACCGTCGTGCGGAGGGGGTTCTTCAGCTGCCGCGCGTCGAAGCTGAATGTTTCTACCGTGCGCCTGCGGCCGTCCGGGCCCTTCTCGACGACCCATTGCTTCCGCATCCTGCGGATCGGTCCGCGGCCGTGAGCCCGGGCCACGGTACGGCCGGGCGGCGCACCCGCGCGGGTCACCTCGAACTGCTCGTCCATGGCTCGCACCTCACGTTCCTGCGGTCTGAAGGACATCCAGACCTTGAGCGTCCGGTCGACCTGCCGCCGCGTCGCGCCGGTACCCGTGGCGGGCTCGATGACGCGCCATTCCGCCACCAGGTCCGCGCCGCCGCTGCCGGATTCCCGGATGCTGAAGGGGATCCCGGAGTCGTTCAGCGCAAGGAGCGTCCTTTGCAGGTCCGAGGTCGGAAGGCACCGGGTCCCTGCTTCGGGGTCCCGGGTGCCCATCCACCTGTCCCACAGGTAGCCCACGGCTACGCCGCCTTCCCCGTATCCGGACGTACGCTCCGCAGGAACTCCTGGAAATCACCCACGACACGGTCGTGCTGGGCACTCGTGGCGGTCAGGGCCAGCCGGATCACCCCACGCTTGCGGGGGTCCTCGATGTCGACGAGTGACAGGTACACCTGGGTCTGGACCAGGTCACGGTGCGTCTCACCGGCGAGTGCCCTGAAAGCCAGCCTCTGCGTCAGGGCGGGGGCATCGGCGCTGCCCGACTCATGGACTGCGCCGACCGTCACCGAGTCGGCGACGGCGGCCAGGCGCCGGACGGACTCTGCGGCGAGTTCGGACAACGTCGTCCCCTCGGCCGGGAAGCCTCCGTCGACGGTGATGTTGGCGGCGAACCCCGCGTCCGGGTGCGGGTGCACCGCGGCGAACGCGACTGCGGGGTCATCTCCGCCCGGGCGGGCCGGGAGCCAGCCCTCGGGCAGACGAAACTCGATCGGGACCGGCAGTGGTGTGGTGGTCATCGTGCGTCTCCTGACAGCAAGCAGTAGATCAGTCCGTGAGCCAGTCGACGAAGTCGCCGGCCGTATCCCCTATGACGCCGACCGTTTCGCCGACGACGTCGGCCGCACCTGCGGCGGCCTTGGAGACCTTGTCCGGGTCCACCGTGATCTCCAGGCCGGCCCCCACACCGAAGGCAGGAGAGAAGCCGGCATCTGCGTTGAACCTCCACACGCCGGTGGCCTCGTCCTTCTTGTACCCGAGCGAGGCTTCGGCGCCCGGGCCCGCCCAGCCTTCTCCGGTCACCCCGATTCCGATGCCGGCGGCTTCCGCTCCTGCGGCGACAGACCCCTTGGCGCCGGCGAACGCCTTCGCCCCGAGGGTTGCCTCCTCCTTGGTGAGCTTGCCGCTCACGCCTGCCTCAGCGCCCGCGAAGCCCTCCAACCGACCGTAGCCGCCCACCTGGCCGTACTCGGCACGGCCTTCCGCCAGGGACCGTACGCCGGCGGATCCTTCGGCCTTGGCGACGAAACCCATGTCGGTCATCCCTATGTTCCCTGTGGCCCGGGCTCCCCCGTACAGCTCGTCCACCGCAGAGAGGGTCAGCCGCCCCTCGCTCGTCTCGCCCTTCGCGGTGGCGTGGAAGAGATCGGCGTACGCCTTTGCGGAGGCCTCTTTGCCGTACTTGGGGCCGCTGGCGGTGATGCCGGCGTCGGGGCCGGTCAGCGTCGCTCCGTCCGTCTTGGTAGGGGCCTGCCCATCGGCCGGCAGGGTCTTCGGCGCCTTGTCCAGGTCGCCCACGGCGTACCCGTTGAAACCGGCCGGGGTTCCGTCGTTGGCACTGCCCTGGCCGAACGCGTCCTTGTTGCTGTCGGTGACGGCCGCGCTGAGGGCAGCCTTGACGTGTGCGTCCGTCTCGGAGACGGCTTTCACCCTGTCCTCGATGCGCTTCTGCCACTGCCCGACGGCGGTGCGGACCGATAACTGGTAGTCCGGGTCGTGGTGGTAGGCGTTGCGCTCGGCGTCGGTGAGCTGGCTGCTGTCGAAGGCGACGTGCCCCTGTTCCGACACGGACATACCTGCGGCAATGGCGTCGTCGCGGGCACTCTCCAGCTTCCGCTTGAGGTCCGTGAACCTCTCGTGGGCGTCCCGCAGCAGACTCGCGACGGCTTTGGCCTGCACCTGGGCAGCGGCGTACTCGTACCGGGTCGCGGCGAAGTTCACCTGCGCCGCTCCGGCACTGAGACCGACCCAGTTGGGGCCTCCCGCCACCTTCTGGACGGATTCGTCATATCGGGTCTCGATCTTTTCGAACTCTCCCGCCATTGCTTCCCACTGAGTGGCAGCCGTGGTCAGGAGGCCGAAGTCGGTGGTCATGACTTCGTAGTAAGTCAGCACCGCTTCTCCTCAGAGGCCGTTCAGCTTCGACGTCGACGCACGGAAGTCGTTGCCCAGTGACGTGTCGTTGCCCACGAAGAGTCCATTGGCGCCGCGCAGGGCGTTCTTCTCACTTTCCAGCCGCGCCATCAGAGTCCTGACCTGCTGCTCCCAGGTCTCGGCGACGGTTTTGATCCCTACGGCCGTATCCCAGCCGTCGAACCCGCCGCGGGCTGCCTTCGTGCTGGCCTCCGCGTGGTTCGAGGCGGTCTTCGTATTCGGCTGGAGTTCGGTCTCAATGGTGTGAGCGGCCGTCCGCTTCTCCGCCGGCGTCGAGGCGAACTCTTGATTCGCACCCGGGGCACTCTGCCCGTGCCCACTGTTCAACCGCATAGCCACGTGCCCATCTGCCGAGCTCCTGGCCCCGTTGACGCGCACGCCTGCCCCCTCGTCCAGCAAAGCCGTCTCCACTCCCCTTAGATACGAACTTGCGCGTAGCGGACTCACCGTTTCCTCGTGCCCCACGGGGAACGCCGACCGGCCGGGTACCGACCGAGCGACGGAGATCCGCGCGCTTCACTCAGCGACGCCGAGCGGATCCAGAGGCCCGGGCCGTCGTCCACGCCAAGCGAAAGAGGCACACGATTCCGGCGAGCCCGATGAGCGCTCCCACGGCCGAGCAGATCAGGATGATTCCGATTCCGCCGTCCAGGATCCGTGGCACCGAATTGAGCAGCACGGAAAACCAGAGCCCGAGCAGGGCCAGAACGATCCATCGTGGCTCGGGCACGCGGGTTCCAACCCAGGCCGGCGTACGCCCCGTCGTGATCAGCAGCGGCAAGGGCAGCAGAACCAAGGTGCTGAATGCCAGCCCTACGACGTGAAACAGCGAATCGCTGTTCATCAGCACCTCCCCTGAGCAGCCATCATGCCCACCAATCCCCACCTTCTCCCTCCGGTCGCCTGCCTTGGCCGCCTGTACACGCCGCTGGGCTCGAAGCCCACCACGGTCACGGACGCGCTGAAGACGACGACAGGCTTCACCGTCGCGCCGCCCCTCACCGAGACCGGAAGTGGCTGCGGTGGGCGCTCGACGACTCACGAATTCTTTTCATCCTTCCGCGCGATGATCAATCGGAAGCGCCGAATTGTGCCTCAGCCCACACGGAAATCTCAGATCCGCCTCAAGAGGAGCGTCGTTTTCAAGCCGTGCTGTCTCTATATTGAATGGTCGCGGTCGGCAGCACGATCGCCGAGGCCGGCTTGGGCAAGATCGGCGCGACGCTGCTGTTCCAGCGTTTCAACGAGCGTGAGGAATGCAAAGCGACCACCGTGGCCACGAACTCCCCATTCACCGGGTGGGACAAGACCTTCTGTCTCTCGCAGCTGCGCGCCACTGCCATCGCCGATTGGATCAACCGCCCTACGGGTTCGGGGCAACACACGCCAGGCCAGCGGCACCAGCTCGGCGTCGACCTCCTTGGGCAGGAGCGGGCGCTGAGCCACCTTGCGCCGGGCCAGCCCGGGCCGCCCGCCCAGCACGTCGCTGTCGCTCAGCAGCACAAGGAACGGGCGCACCGTGTTGCACCGGCCGGCCAGCTGCTGGCGCAGCGCGATCTCCGCGGATCCGTCATCCTCGGACACCAGCTGCTCGACCACCCGCACCGCGCTCTTCACCGCGGCCCGCGAGACGACCTCCTCCAGCGCTTGCCACAGCGCAGCAGTGTCCAGATCCGCGCCGACCTGAGCGGTCAGCTCCCGCTCCCGGATCAGCAACCGCGCCGCCCGCACCAGCGACCAGACGACCGCCCAAGCCGACTGGAATCACCTGCCAGCCACCCGCCGCGAGGCCGTCGACGCCTGCCACCGCTAGCTGACTGGCCACCTCGACCAGCTCCGCTACGCCACCGCCCTGGCCGATCGCCACCGGCGCCGTCGAAGGCGCCTGCCGCCGCCTGATCGCTGACCGCCTCGACATCATCGGCGCCCGCTGGGGCCTTCATGGAGCCGAAGCCGTCCTGCGGCTCCGTGCCCTCGTCGCCAACGGAGACCTCGACTCCTACTGGCGCTACCACACCGCCCGCGAGCACGAGCGCCCCTATCCCCCGACCGGCCAGCAGGACTTCAGCCTCACCGCTTGATCACGAGACTGCTTGCAGACAGACTGCGGCCCATGAGGTTCACAGGGGTGCCTGACGGCACACAGAGCACCGGCGCCGAGGCGGACCTCCCTATGCCCCGGCAGGCTCACCAGTGACTACCGACCTGCCCGGCTTCCGCTATCACCCCGACCCCGTGGCAAGCGGGTCCGTCCGCGAGGGCGCCGAGACCTGCGTCTGCTGCAACCGCAGCACGGGATGGATCTACACCGCCGGCTTCCACACCGCCCAGGAAGTCAGTGGGAGGTTCTGCCCCTGGTGCATCGCTGATGGCAGTGCCGCTGAACGATTCGAAGGTGAATTCACCGACGCATACGGACTCGACGGCGTCAGCGAGGAGACCCTGGCGCAGGTCACCCGCCACACCCCCGGGTTCCACGCCTGGCAGGATCCGCGCTGGCTTGTCCACTGCAGCGACGCGGCCGCCTTCATCGGGGAGGTTGGATACACCGAGCTGGCAGCCCACCCCGAGGCACTCAACCAGCTCCGACTCGACCTCCGAATGGGCGGCTGGCACGACGCGTCCCAGCTAGAGAGCTTCCTGACCCATCTCGGCCAGGGGGCAAGCGCCATGCTCTTCCGCTGCACCGTCTGCGGCACCCACCTCGCCTACACCGACGCTTCATAGTCACGGCCCAGCTCAGCACGCGCCCTTTCCCTTCAAAGGAACCGCACCCATCTGGTTTGGTCCGCTGTTTCGCTGCCCTCAGCTCTGCACTGCGAGCGTGGAACACCCCGCGGAGCCCCGTGCCCCGGACGCGGAAGGCGTCACGCCAACGAGCGACAGCCCGTTTCACACGCGTCGGCGATTCAGCTTCCCGTACCATCGATAGTCCGCCCGGTCCCATCGATGGTTGAGTGAGATCATGGACCGCTTCGAGATCGACGAGAACTTGGTGCGCTCTCTGGTGCGTGAGCAGCATCCCGACCTTGCAGGCTTGGACGTGCGTGAGGTGGCCGGCGGTTGGGACAACCAACTATGGCGTCTCGGAGACGAGTTGGCCGTGCGTATGCCGCGCACGGAGCGTGCGCCGTCCCTCCTGCGCAAAGAGCGCCGGTGGCTGCCCGTCCTAGCCCCGCGTCTACCCCTTCCGGTCCCGACCCCCATGCGGATCGGTGAACCGTCCGCACGCTTCCCGCGGCCATGGACCATTGCGACATGGGTTTCCGGCGAACCAGCCGACCGCGCCCCAATCAGCCATGACAGCGCGGCCGACACTCTGGCGGGCTTCCTCCAGGCACTCCATGTGAACGCGCCCGCAGATGCACCGGTCAGTCAGGAGCGCGGCGTTCCTCTCAAAACGCTCTCAGACGGTTTCGAAAAGGGACTTCAGGAAGTCGCCTCCGGAGGCGATGCCGCTGACCTGCGGAATGTCCGGGACGTATGGGACGAGGCCGTTGCGGCTCCCGAATGGAAGGGCCCGCCTGTATGGCTGCACGGCGACCTTCATCCAGCGAATGTCGTCGTCTCGGACGGGACACTCTCGGGCGTGATCGACTTCGGTGACATGTGCGCCGGCGATCCGGCGGTCGATCTCGCTGCTGCCTGGGTGCTCCTCCCCACGGGGGCGGCTGCACGGTTCTTCCACGCGTATGTAGACGCGGACGAGGCGATGATCCGGCGCGCACGAGGTTTGGCTGCCGCGAAGAGCCTTTTCCTCATCCTTATGGGCCGGGCCGGGGAGCGGGGCCTGCCAGGCGGCAAGCCGACATGGGGGCACGCGGGCTGGGCGGCGCTTGACCGTGTCCTGGCATCAACTTAAGGGGCTGGCAGACCAGACCACCTCAGACCGCCGGCGAATCGGGCCAGATCACCGGAGACGAGGACCAGATCCACGGAGACGGGACAGGCGGCGCCGGACGGCTCAGCACGACGGCGGTTGTCCTGTGCCATCGGATCTTGACGATGTGCCATCGACCGCACCTGCACGGCGTCCGCCGTCCGCCTCCGGGAAGAGGACCCGGAGGCGGACGCCGGCCTCGTTAGGTCAGGCGGGCTGCTTCGCAGCCTGCCCTGAGGGTGTGATCAGATCCAGTCGTCACCAGGGGCGACGGCGAAGTAGGTGCCCATGTTGAGGCGGGCAGCGATCTTTCCGTCTGTGGAGTGAACGATGAGATCGGCCTTGTTGTCTGCGTTTACGTCACCGAAGTATAGGCGACCCTGGCCAGGCTGGCCCAGGAAATTGCCCCAACCGACGCTCCAGTCCCTGCCGCCATCGAAGTAGGTGCCCATGTTCGTACGGACCGAGACCTTG
>NZ_JBVJKF010000046.1:0-7187 GCF_055585365.1 Streptomyces sp. NPDC053432 | reverse complement strand
CGCAGTGCCGTGGACAATCAAGTCGGCCTTGCCATCGCCACTGATGTCGGCGAAGTAGAGGCGGCCCTGGCCAGGCTGACCCAGGAAATTGCCCCAACCCGCACTCCACGGGACGCCGGTGCTGAACCGGTAGGCAGGCTGACCCGCCGTCGGTGCGAAGTTCTTCACGGCGGTTTGCACAGCGATCTTGCCGTCGGCGCCTTGGATGACGAGATCGTCCGCGCCGTCACCGCTAACGTCGGCCGTGAACACCACCTCGCGGAGGCGCTGCCGGACCTCCCTCGCCCAGGTTTCAACGGCCGCGTCGTCAACCCGGACCGAGACCGCGCCCGTGCGGGTTTCCGCCGGGTCCTGGCCGAAGCACCCGCCCTGCCAGGAACGGCTGTTGACCGCCACGAGTTCGACCTTGCCGTTGGCCTCCCGGACAAGCGGGCCGCCGGTGTCCCCGGCGCAGACGGCAGCGTTGCTCTGCCCCGTGATGGCGACCTGCGAGCTGTCGGTGCCGTCCACCAAGAAGGTTCCGCTGTGGACGGCGAGGGGCGACCACTCGGTCTTGGTCCGGCCGAATCCGGAGGACCGCAGAGACTCACCGGCCGCCGGAGCTGTCGTGGAGAGGGCGATCGGCGTGATCCCGGCAACGCCGGTGGTCGGCTGCGCCAGGCGCGCCATGACCAGGTCGCGGCCCTGGAAGGGCACGAGTTCGACGACGTCCGTGACCAGACCGGTGGCCGTGGTCAGGTCACCACGGCCGATGGTGGCCACAGTCTTCGCTACCGGTGCGCCTTCCGCCGGGACGGCTCCTGAGGCGGGGTCGTCAACGAAGCAGGAAGCCGCGGTCAGTACCCAGCGCGGATCCACCAGGGATCCGGAGCAGGCTCGGGCACCCTTGCCTATGTCGAGGCGCACCGTGTAGGAACCGGCGGTGTCCACAGCAGGGGTTCCGGTGACGGCATGGGCCGAGGAGGTGCCCAGCATCAGCGGAACGGCGACGAACGGGGCGGCGAGAGCGGTGAGACGCACACGTCTGGCGGAATGCATGGCTTCTTCCTTATTCGTGAACGGGTGGAGCGGTGCCTTCGGGCGAGGGATCTCAGGTGCTGCCCGAACGGCTACAGCGAGGTCCTTATCTCTACGAGGACGTGGTCGCGGCGCTGCGGGTCCTGTGACTCGCCCACGCCCTGCCACTGGTTCGCGGACAGGCTGACGTTCTGCTCGCTGCCCTCGGCGGTCAGCTTGACGTCGCTCTTGTGGGTGGCGTCGGACTTCATCCCGTACACGGCCGGGATCTCCACGCTGAGGTAGCCCGTCTTTCCGGTGACCCGAAAGCAGATGCGTCCCTTGGTCCGGGAGTAGACCTCCATCAGTCCGGCGTCCGAACCACAGTCGGCGAGGGTGATGTGGCCGTCACCGCGCTTGAGGACGATTCCGAGATCGGTGCTGATCTTCTCGGCACCAGGGTAGTTGAAGTATTCAACGGCATAGGGGGCCTGGAGATCGGCAGCGGTGGACATGCTGTTCGACGCGTCGCTGGCGTACGCCAAGGAGATTGTGGCGGCGGCACACGCCGCCACTGCTGCACCTGTCGCAATGACACGCTGGGTAATACGCATTCCGGATTCCTTCTGATTTATGGGGAACTTAACCCATGTGGTCCGTGGGCGAAGGCTGCCGACTCGCCACGGGGCTGCCGACTGCCCGGACGGTGGCGAAAAAAATCCACCACTCGCTGACAGACATGTCAGGAGTCAACATCGGCCCTCGCCTCCCCTGACATGGCAAATGAGTGTTCGAGGCGGGGCGGGGAAGGAACACACAGCAGAATTCAATCCCCACCCCGCTGGCAAGTTGCTGGAGTGCCTACCAGGTCACCCAGCCGATGAGGGTGGTTGCCGCGTCCTCGGCAGCCCCCGAAACCTTGGCGCCAACTTCTTCGGCAAGACCGAACCTGCTGAAGAGGCGTCCCTTGCCGAAGAAGGCGCCACCTAGCACCGCCACACCGAGTGCGGCGTGGAACTCGCTGCTGTCCCAGCCGTAGGCCCTCCCGCTGAAGTACGCGCTTGCCCCCTGCAAGGCCACGGATGCGGCGCCAAGCACCATGGCCGCCGTGCCCAGAACCCCAGACGCCGGCGTCGGGGCCAGGGCCGCAAGGCCAAGCACGAACGACGCAGTCCCAGCGATCGTGCTCCAGTGTCCAGTGACGCCAGCCCAGTCCTTGTCACTGTGGACATCGTCGGGCCACAGCTCCCAGTCCACGTACCAGGGTTTGTCGCTCTCCGGGGTCTGAGAGGGGTTGGTCCCATTCTGCCGCTGGCGCCTGGCCTCTTCCGCCGCCTGCTTCGCCGCCGCTTCTGCCTCGGCCCGCCGTTTGTCGGCCGCGACTCGCTTCGCCTCTCTGGAAGCGGAAGCCGCCGCGATCTCGTCCTTGCCCGCCTGGATGGCCGATGCCTGTGCCTCGGTGGCGGAAGTCTGCGCGCTCAGCGCGGAGGACGCCGCCTGCTTAGCGGAAGCCATGGCCTGCCGCATCGAGTAGTTGGCCGTCCGGGCCGCATTGCGGGCCACGGACGCGGCCTGTGCGGCGGAGGCTGCCGACTTGGCCGCCGCGGCCGCCGACGCGTCGGCGGCATCCGCGTTCGTAGTCGCTTCCCGCGCCGCGGCCTTCGCAGCCTCCGCGTAGTTCTGCGCCTTGGTAGCCCAGTCGGCAGCCTCCGTCGCCGCCTGGCGGGCCTCGGCCGCCGCCTTCGAGGCCAAAGCGGCATCCTCGAGGGCCTTGGCTGCCACCTTGGCGGCATGCGCGATGGCCGCGCGGATGGCAGCCACGTGGGAGGCGTGGTCCGCATCGATACGGGCAATGTCGAACTTGTCATGGGCGACGAAGTTCCGCCGCATACGGGCCGGACCGTTCAGGACAATCTCCGCCGCCGCCTTCATGTACGGCCCGCCCGAGGAGAGGAGGGTGAACACCTCGACGTGGTCGTCCAGCTTGACGGCTTCCGGCAGTTCCACGCCGAGGAAGCGGTGCAGGGCCGCGGGGCTGCCGTCGTTCAGTGCCGCCTCGGCCTTGGCCCTGACTTCCTTGCCGGGGTTCTGAGCCAGGATTTCGAAGACGGTGAGGCGGTTCTGCGTGACAGCGGACTCGACGATGCCCGTAGTGAGAAAATCGCGCACCGCGCTGGAAGCAGCGCTCGCCAGCGCTCGGTGGGCGGCCTCAGCCACGTCGGGCGTCGCCGCCTTGGCCACGACGAGAGCGGTCTCCCGGTCATCCTGGTCCTGGGCTAGCAGGCGGTCAGTGTCAACCCAGTTGACCACGTCGTAGTCGCTGCCGGACAGCGCGAACTCCGCAGCCTCACGGGTCCAGGTGCCGGTCGAGTCCAGGAGCCTGACGGCAGCCTTGCGGCCGGTCGCGACGGCCTTGGAGGTATCGCCGGCGCGCAGCGCTGCTTCGGCGGCGGCGATGAGGTCCCTGATGTCCGTCGCGGTCCTGTCCGCCTGAGTGCGCTCCCGGTTAGCCTTGGCGATCTCATAAACCTCAGCCTGCGCTCTGGTGCGGGCCTCCTCCACGCCCAGTGTCTTCTCCTCCTCCAGCCGCGCGGTCTCCGCATCGCGGGCTGCCTGCTCCACGGACTGCGCTTCCTTGACCGCGTCGGAGGCCGTGCTGGCGGCCTGCACCGCAGCCGCCGCGTGAGCGGTGGACCGCTTGGCGTACTCGATGGCCTGCCCCGCGTGGGCCGCCGCCTCGTCGGCCGCCGCGGCGGCGTTCTCAGCGTGGGTGGCAGCGCTGATGGCCGCATCGCGTGCCACCTTGGCCGCAGTAGCGGCCCGGTTGGCGAGAGTCTTCGCGATCCCCGCCGCCCTGGTGGCACGTGCCGCAGCCGCGTCAGCCTCGGCAGCCGCTCGTTTGGCTGCTTCCGCCTCGGCCTTTGCGGCGCCGGACGCAACAGCGGCGTCGGCGGCCGCGCTGGCGGCGGCCGCGGCGTCCTGGGCCGCGGCCGCAGCGGCAGCGCCAGCCGACTCCGACTGCTGCGCGGCGGTCCAGGCCTGGTCTGCGGCCGCGGCGGCGGTGCGGGCGCGTTTCGCCGCATCCCTCGCGCCTTGGGCTGCGGCCCGGGCGGCCGAGGCCATGGATGCATCCTTAGAGGCCGCGATCGCGGCGTTGTAGGCGCGGGACGCCGCTGCGCCGGCCGACGCGGCGGCGGCGGCAGCTCCCTGCGCGGCCTTCGCTGCACGGCTGGAAGCGGCCTGGGCCGTACGGGAGGCGGCGATCGCGGTATTCGCCGCATCAGCCGCTCCGCTCGCGGCCTTCGCCGCGGCATTGGCGGCGTCGGCCGACTTCTTCACCTCGCCCTGGGCAGCGACCGCCTCGGCCTTGGCCTTCAACGCAGCGGCCTTCGCCTTCTCGGCGGCTTCCTTCGCACGGTCGGAGGCAGCGACGGCCTGCTCCGTCTGCAGCTTCGCCCGCTTGCCCTCACGATCGACGATGGCCACCAGCTGCTCGATCGTCGCGGCCTCGTCGTCCCGGGCACGGGCAATGTATTGGCCGGACACAAGGAACTGATGAATAGCAGCAGGTGACCCGTCGTTCAAAGCCCGCTCGGCATACTTCCGCACCTCGGGCGAGGCGGTGGCGAGGATAGCGAAGACTTCAACCCGCTCGTCCTCCTGCAAGGCCGTGTACTGCGTCTCGTCCATGAACTTGCGGAGCGCGGCCTGGCTGCCATCGTCGAGAGCTTTGCCCCCCTCACGCTTCACGCCGGGCCCACTGTTGTTGATGACAGCAAAGACGTCGGCCCGCCGGTCGGTGTCCACGGCCTGGGCATAGCCGCCATGCAGGAAGGCTGCGATCGCGTCATCTCCGCCTGTCAACGCAGCGTTGGCTGCTTGTCGTGTCGACTTGCCCGCATAGGGCAGTGCCGCGAAGACGGCCGTGCGATTGTCCAACGCCCTCGCGACCGGCAATTCGGCGCCGAGGAAAGACGAGACAGCAGCCGACGGCCCGGCAAGCGCCATGGCGGCGGCCTCGCGGACCGCGCGCCCCCCTGTCTTGTACGCCCACACGGCCCTACCGCGATCAGTATCCGGCAGACCACTACCCCTAGCAGGGTCGGCCGCGTAGGCGGGCGAGGCTCCTAGGCTGACAATTGTGGGCAGGGCAGGGGCCGCTGCGGCCCCTGCGAACGTGGCGAGTATGCGACGCCTGCTCCAGAGCGATGGTGATGTCACGCGCATCTCTCCCCCCGGTGGCGGCAGCTCGGGATCGTGCTCGGACAGGGCGATCTCGGTGGGGCTGTCGTCGCGGCGGAGGCAGACGTATCCTCCGCCGACTCGACCTCACGAAAGCCCAGGTGGATGGTGAAGAACCGGCTGGAAGCGGCTACGTCCCCCACGGTCAGCGACACCTTGGTAGTGACGAAGTTCATGCACTGAGCGTCCGGTGTGGACAAGCCGATGATCAACGGTCGATCATGCAACGCCGGTTAAGCCAGGGTTAACGAACAAACGGGGGTGTGGGGGCACGTGGAGCTGCGCGACATCGAGATCTTCCTGACGTTGTCGGAGGAGCTGCACTTCGGACGGACGGCCGAGCGGCTGCACCTGTCGGCTGCGCGGGTCAGTCAGGCGATCAAGAAGCAGGAACGGTCGATCGGGGCGCCGCTCTTCGAGCGGAGCAGTCGCCAAGTCCGGCTCACGCCGATGGGTGAACAGTTGTGCGGTGATCTGCGGCCGGTGTTCCAGAGCCTGAAGGCGAGCGTGGACCGGGCGCGGCTCGCCGCCCAAGGCAAGACGGACGTCCTACGGATCGGCCTGATGGTCACCAACGGCCACGAACTGCGGCCGTTCTGGGACGCCTTCCGCGCGCGGCACCCGCAGTGGGGGCTGCGGCTGAGCCACAACGGCTACATCGACCCGTTCGCCCCGCTGCGCGCCGGCGAGATCGACCTGCTGCTGTCATGGCTCCCGGTGGAAGAGCCCGATCTGACCGTGGGGCCCGTGCTCTTCGTGGAGCCCAGGGTCGCGCTGTTGGCCGCCGACCATCGGCTGGCCCATCGCCCGTCGGTGACCTTGGAAGCGTTCGCGGACCACGGTGTCGCGGGGCCGGAGGGGTTCCAGCCCAACTACTTCGAGGACGCCTTCCTCCCGTACTCTGCGCCCAGCGGTCGTGCCATCGAACGGAAGTTCCAGGTCTCGACGCTGGACCAGCTGTACACATACAGCGCCGAGGGGGAAGTCCTCCACATGCTGGGGAATCAAGTCACCCGCTTCTACGTCCGGCCCGACGTCACGTACGTCCCCGTTCGTGACGCGCCCCTCCTGCGGTGGGGACTGGTCTGGCGGTCGCACAACGACAGCCCGATGGTCCGGTCCTTCGTACGCGTCGCCCGCGAGCTCGGCACGATGTCCTTGTAAGGGGCCTGCCGACGGACGCGTCTACTGATTTTGAAGGGTTCGAGCCAGCCGGCGGTTTCAACGCCGCCAGCTTCACCGCCAAGGCCTGTCTGATAAGTGATCTTGTGGCAGGTCGAGGTGAGGTGACGGATGCGGCGTGGGAGCGGATAGAGCGCTTGCTGCCGCGCATGGACGGGCGTGGGCGTCCGTGGCGTGATCACCGGCAGGTGGTCAATGGTGTGCTGTGGCGGTTGCGGACCGGGGCTCCGTGGCGTGACCTGCCCGAGCGGTATGGCCCGTGGCAGACCGTCTACGAGCGGTTCGCCCGCTGGGAGGCGGATGGCACGTGGGCAGCGCTGTCGGAACACGTGCAGGTCCACGACGACGCGATGGGCTTGGGTGGAGTGGACCGTCACTGTCGGCTCCACAGCCAACCGGGCCCACCAACATGCCGCTGGCGCGCCTAAAAAGGGGCGGCAGGCGGGGACGAACTGGAAGATCCGGGCTGGTCGCAGACGCGCCAGGCCCTCGGCCGGTCCCGGGGCGGACTGACCACCAAGGTCCACCTCGCCGTCGAGGGCCGGGGCCTGCCCCTGTCCATCGTGCTCACGCCCGGCAACATCAACGACGCCACCGCGTTCGCCCAGGTCCTCGACGGGATCCGCGTCCCGCAGCCGACACCGGCCGCCCGCGCACGACACCGGCCCGGGTCCTAGACGAGTAAGTCCGAAGTCCTGGTCAGTGGTCGTAGGCGATCAGTGATCGTGTGATCGGTGTTCCGGTGGCCCGGTTGTGCCAGATCGCCG
>NZ_JBVJKF010000045.1:0-17482 GCF_055585365.1 Streptomyces sp. NPDC053432 | reverse complement strand
ACCAGAGGCATGCGTGAGCCACTCACGCGAAGGAGAGGGGTTCGTGGGCGGCGGGTGAAGCACCCGTGCCGCCCGGCGACTCACCCAGTTCTACCGACGCCCCCGACCCCTGGCAACGAGCCCACCTACTAGACGGCTTCGCAGGACGGGCTCAACGACCCGCCCCGCGAGGGCGGGAGGAGTGCGCCCTGCGGCACGTTCGGGGACCACTACCCCGGCTCGTATGTGACGTGGGTCCTGTGGGGCGGCTCACCGCCGGAGACCCCGGATGTCACCGTCCGCGTCCGTCCGTACCCCCGGACCGAAGGACACGGGAGCGTCGAAGGCGGCCTTCCGAGTGGCCCGCCGCAGCGCCTTCAGCAGCGTCGCCCCGAGCGTCAGCGTCAGTACGACGGTCAGTGCGGCCCGCCCCAGATCCCAGCCCAGCGAAGTCGCCAGGCAGTACGCGGCGAAACGCGCGAGGTTCGCCCCGACCGGATCCCCCGGGTGGAAGGAGACGCCCTGGCCCATACCCTGCAGCATCACCCACCCCTGCAGATTCATGACCGTGCCGTACGCGAACGAGCCGAGGAAGCCGTACGCCGCGAGCATCGCCAGCTCCGCCCGGCCCCGGATCCTCTCCGGCCCCGGCAGCAGGCCGGCCCCCAGCGCGAACCAGCCGAGCGCGAGCATCTGGAACGGCATCCACGGGCCGACACCGCCGGTGAGCAGCGCGGACGCGAACATCGTGACGGAGCCGAGGACGAAGCCGAAGCCCGGCCCGAGGACCCGCCCGCTGAGCACCATCAGGAAGAACATGGGCTCCAGGCCTGCCGTACCCGCGCCCAGCGGTCTCAGCGCCGCCCCGACGGCGGCGAGCACACCGAGCATCGCCACCGCCTTGGCGTCCATGCCGTTGTCCGCGACGGTCGCGACGACGACGGCGACCAGCAGCGGGAGCAGCGCTGCGAAGAGCCAGGGGGCGTCCTCGGAGTGGGCGAGCCCGGACCGCCCGTCGGCGAGGAGCGGCCAGCCGAAGGCGGCGATCCCGATGAGGGTGACCAGGACCAGGGCGGCGGCCGCGCGGGGGCCGATGCGGACGGGGCGCCCGGGGCGGAACGCTGGGCGGTTCATGCGGGGGCCGTCCCGGAGGTGCCGTCGGGGACCGGAGCCGGGGCGGGATCCGGGGCGGGGTCCGAGGCCGGGGCGGGATCGGGGGCCGGGGCGGGATCCGGGGCGGGATCCGCGGCCGGTGCCGCGTCGGTGGCGGCGTCGGGGGCCCGGGCCGCCAGAGCCTCGGCGACCTGGGTCACCGTGAGCCAGTGCCCCGGGGCCAGGACCTTCGCGACCTGCGGTGCGAACGCGGGGGAGGAGACGACCACCTCGGCCGTCGGGCCGTCCGCGACGATCTCCCCGCCCGCCAGGATCACCACGCGGTGCGCCACCTCGGCGGCGAGCTCCACGTCATGGGTGGCCAGGACGACGGCGTGCCCGTCCGCCGCGAGGGCGCGCAGGATCTCGATCAGGCGGGCCTTGGCGGCGTAGTCCAGACCCCGCGTCGGCTCGTCGAGCAGGACCAGTGCCGGGCGGCCGGTCAGCACCAGGGCCAGGGCCAGGGCGAGCCGCTGCCCCTCGGACAGGTCGCGGGGGTGCACGTCGTCGGGCACGTCCGGGAGCAGGGAGCCGACCAGCGCCCGGCAGGTGCCGGGGGCCGCGCCCGCGTCGGAGTCCGCGGCGGCGCACTCGGCGGCGACGGTGTCGGCGTAGAGCAGGTCACGGGGCTCCTGCGGTACGAGCCCCACGCGCCGCACCATCTCGGACGGCGGGGTGCGGTGGGGGGCGAGGCCCCCGACGGTCACCTCGCCGGTGGCGGGCGGGACGGTGCCGACCAGGGCCGACAGCAGGGTGGACTTGCCGGCGCCGTTGCGGCCCATGAGGGCGACGGTTTCGCCGGAGGTGACCGTGAGGGTGATCCCGCGGAGCACTTCCCGGCGGCCCCGGCGGACCCCGAGGCCCCTGGTCTCGGCCGGGGCGGCGCTCGCCGGGGCGGGGGCGGGGGCGGGGGCGGGGCGGACCGCGGCCTTGCGGAGGCGGGCCAGCAGGCCGGTGCGGGGTGCGGGATGCCGCTGCGCGGAGCCGTCCCCCACCCGCCCCTTCCCGACACCGGGGGCTCCGCCCCCGGACCCCCGGTCCTCGAACGCCGGACGGGCTGGATCCTGGCCAGCGCCGAGGCGGGCGCGGAGAGGGGCGGCCAGCCTACGGGCGTCGCGGACCGACAACGGGAGCGGCGACCAGCCCGCCACGCGGCCCAGGGACACCACCGGCGGGTGGACCGGGGAGACGGCCATGACCTCCGACGGGGCCCCCAGCACGGCGGCCGCGCCCGGGGCGGGCAGGAGCAGCACCTGATCGGCGTACTGCACCACCCGCTCCAGCCGGTGCTCCGCCATCAGGACCGTGGTGCCGAGGTCGTGGACGAGGCGCTGGAGCACCGCCAGGACCTCCTCCGCCGCCGCCGGGTCCAGCGCCGAGGTCGGCTCGTCCAGTACGAGGACCTTCGGGTGCGTGGTCAGGACCGAGCCGATCGCGACCCGCTGCTGCTGCCCTCCCGAGAGGGTCGCGAGGGGCCGGTCGCGCAGCTCGTTCAGGCCGAGGAGGTCCAGGGTCTCCTCGACGCGGCGGCGCATCACGGCCGGAGCCAGGCCGAGGGACTCCATCCCGTACGCCAGCTCGTCCTCCACCACGTCCGTCACGAAGTGCGCGAGCGGGTCCTGGCCGACCGTGCCCACCACGTCCGCGAGCTCGCGCGGCTTGTGGGTGCGGGTGTCACGGCCCGCGACCGTCACCCGGCCGCGCAGGGTGCCGCCCGTGAAGTGCGGGACCAGCCCGGAGACCGCGCCCAGCAGCGTGGACTTGCCCACCCCGGACGGGCCGACCAGCAGGGTCAGCTCCCCCTCCGGGACCACCAGGTCGAGGTCCTGGAGGGAAGGGCCGGCCGCGCCGTCGTAGGTGACGGACACCTGCTCGAAGCGGATCAACGGGGTGCCTCCTCAGACGGTGCGGGGGGTACGGGCGCCACGAACGCGGGCAGCAGGCCGATCAGGACCGCCGCCGCAGGCCACAGCGGGAACGCCGGTGCCACCAGCGGCACCACCCCCGGGTGCAGGGCGGCGGGGTCGCGGGTGCCCGCGTACACGAGGAGCGCGGCGACGGCCGCTCCCGACCCGGCCACCAGCCAGGCGCGCGCCCCCCACCGGTCGGGCCGGTAGCGGCTCCGCACCGACCGGCGGCCGCCCAGCCGCAGGCCCGCGAGGGCCAGCAGCAGGCCGATGCCGAGCACGGGCAGCCCGTACGCGGCGCCCTGCGCGGCGAGCAGCCCGTACGTTCCCGCGCACATGCCGAGCAGACCGCCGAGGGTGAGGGCGTTGGTGGTGTGCCGAACGGCGGGCGGGACCTCGGCGGTGCGCCCGTACCCGCGCGCGTCCATCGACGCGGCGATGGCGACGGACCGCTCCAGGGCGCCCTCCAGCACGGGCAGGCCGATCTGCAGGATCGCCTTCACCCCGCCGGTCGGGCGGCCGCGCAGCCGGCGGGCGGTGCGCAGGCGGACGACGTCGGCGACCATGTTCGGCGCGAAGGTCATGGCGACGACCACCGCCACGCCCGCCTCGTACAGGGCGGCCGGGAGGGACTTCAGCAGCCGCGCCGGGTTCGCGAGGGCGTTCGCGGCGCCGACGCAGACGAGCAGGGCGGCCAGCTTGGAACCGTCGTAGAAGGCGAACACGAGCTGCTCGGCGCTGACCCGGCCGCCGAACCGGACGCCCTGCGCCCAGGCGGGCAGCGGGACCTCCGGGAGGGTGAAGAGGGTGTGCGAGCCGGGGACGGGTGAGCCCAGCAGCATCGAGAACAGGAGGCGCAGGGCGATGACGAAGAGGCCGAGCCTGAGGAACGCGCCGTAGGAACGGGCCCACGGGGCGTCCGTGCGGCGGGCCGCGACCACATAACCGGCGACGCCGATGATCATCCCGAGGAGCAGTGGATTGGTGGTCCGCGAGGCGGCGGTGGCGAGGCCGAGGGCCCACAGCCACCAGGCGCCCGCGTGCAGGGCCGTCGACCGGGCGGCGAGGGGGGCCTGCCATTTCCTGTACGTCGGCCCGTGCGGGCCGCCCGCCGCGGCGGCGGGGCTTCGCCGGGCCGGGGGCACGTGGCCGGGTGCGGCGCCGCTGCCGGCGCCGCTGCCCCCGGACCTCCGCGCCTCGAACGCCGGCGGGGCTGAGTTCGTCGGCCGGTCGGGCGTCATCGGGTGCGGCGGCGGGACTGCCAGACGGCGGCCGCGGCCAGGGCGGCCACCGCGGCGAGGCCGGTGATCAGGCCCGCGGACGGGCCGCCGTCCTCCCCGGCCCGCGGGGCGGGGGCGGAAGCGGACGGCGCGGGGCCGCCCTCCGCGACCGCCTCGCCGCAGCCCTGCTTCGGATAGCCCGAGATCGCGCACAGCATCGCCGCGCCGTCGTAGCGCAGCGGCTTCGCCACCGACGCCAGCGCCTCCGCCGTGGTGGCCTCCGGGGCGACCTGCGCGCAGGCCGTGCGGGGGGCCTCCTGCGGCGGGGTCTCGCCCGAGGGCGCGTCCGCGGGGGCGCCGAAGTCCACGACCAGGGCCACCCGCTTCTTCCCGTCGGCCGCCGGGGTCGCCCCGCAGATCGCGGCGAAGTCGGCCGCGGCCCGCGGCCGGGCCGCCTCGGCGGAGGCGTCCTTGCTGACGGCGAAGCGGAACCCCTGCACGGAGCCGTCCGCCGGGCGGGCCGTCGAAGGGCCCACCGTGGCGTACGACCAGGACCCGCCGGCCGGAGCATCCCAGAACGACCAGTACCGGTAGCTCGACGCCAGCGCCGGGGAGGCGGCCGGCACGGCCAGGGCGAACCCGAGCAGCACGGCGAGCACGGACAGCCGGCGGCGGCGCATCAGAGCTGGTTCTTCTTGCGGCGGCCGCTCAGCAGGATGCCGATGCCCATGCCGGCCGCGGCGCCCGCGAGGACGATCCACCAGATGTTCTGGCCGCCGGAGGGCTTGTCCTTCTTGCCGTCGACCGTGGTCGCGGAGGAGTCCGCGCCCTGCGGGGCCGGGCCGGTGGCGTTCAGCGCCGCGACGAGGTCGGTGCCGCCGAAGGACTTGGGGTCCGTGCCCGTGGCGTGCGCGGCCAGGATCAGCGTGCCCAGGCCCGCCGGGCTGCCCTGCGCCCACTGCGCGGAATTGGCCTTCAGCCACTCCAGCGCGCCGGCCGCCGACTGCTTGTGCCCGGCCGCGGCCAGGGCGATCACCGCGTCGGCGGTGTTGCCGGTGTCCGGGGTCGGCTGGTCCGCGCCCGGGGTGACCGCCGTGAGGTGGCCGTCCTTCTTGAGCGCCTCGGCGAGGTAGCCGGCCGCGCCCTGGCCGAGGGCAGCCGGGTCGGCCGCGGCGTCGGCCGAGGCAGGCGGGCAGGTCAGCGGGGCCGCGGGGGTGTCCGAGGCGGACAGGGCGACGGCCGAGCCCTGGCCGAGGCCGGCGAGGGCCGCGGCGGCGGTTGCGTCGGCGTTGGCGGTGAGCTTGCCGTCCAGGGGCTGGTAGGCGAACGCGCCCCGGTCGGCGGCGGGCTCGGCGGCGCAGCCGAGCTGGAAGGCGGCCAGGCCCTGGTAGGCGGACTTGCCGGCCTTCGACTTCACCTCGGCGGGCTTGTCACCCGCCACGGCGAGAGCGCTGATCACCAGGGCGGTGGAGTTGGCGTCGCTGGGGGAGCCGGGGACGTAGGCCCAGCCGCCGTCCTCGTTCTGTACGGACTTCAGCCAGTCCGTGCCCTTCCTGACCGCCGCGTCCTGGCCGCCGAGCGCCTTCAGCGCCTGGACGGCCGCCGCGGTGGCGTTCGTGTCGAACATCGTCGTCGCCTCGCACGCGGCGGAGGCGTCCGCGCGGAACGCGGCGAAACCGCCGTTCGCGCACTGCTGGCCCACCAGCCAGTCCACGGCCGCCTTGGCGGGCTTGACGCCCACGGTGTGCTGGGCGAGCAGCGCGAAGGACTGGCGCCACACGCCGTCGTACGTCGGGTCGTTCTTGCCGTACAGCCCGGAGGGGATCACGGGCGGTGCGGCAGGGGAGGGCGGCGCGGTGTCGGCGAGGGCTGCGGGGGCGGCGCCCACGCAGAGCACGGCGGAGGCGGCGAGCGCGGCGGCGCTGCGGCGGACGTTCATGGGGCGGGGGTGCCTCTCCTGCTGGGGACCCGGAGGCAGGCACACGCGCGGGCAGGCACGGGGACCGGGCTCCGGCTCCGTTTACCTCGACGGTGCCGGCCGCCGGAGGACCCGGCGGCACGAGCCGCGCACCTCCGCGACGGGGCATTCCGGCTCCCTGCCCGGCGATGGGCCGGGGCGGGTCACGGTTGCGGGTCAGCGCCGGATTCGCACCGGCTTCCCCCCGTACGGAAGTGAGGACGACCCGCTCACTGTACCGGCCCGTAGGAAGCGGGTTCGGGGGTGCCGGCCCGCAGCGCCCCTTACCGGCCAACCCCGGCGGACGGCTACAGGGCCCGGTAGGCGACGGGGTCGCTGCCCGGGACGGCCTCCGCGCGGCCCTGCTTCACCAGCCGCCGCAGGTGCGCCTCCGCTTCCGAGACGGCGATGTTGCGGGAGCCGTACGGGATCTGCTCCCAGGGCCGGTTCCACTCCATCCGCTCCGCCAGCCCCCACGGCGTGAGCGGCTCCGCGAGCAGCGCCCACAGGCCGGTCAGCCGCTCCTCGTGGTGGTCGAGCAGCTCCCGTACGCGGGCGGGCGCGTCGGTGAAGGCGTGCTGGTGGGCGGGGAGCACCTCGGCCGGGTCGAGGCGGCCGATGCGTTCGAGGGAGTCGAGGTAGTCACCGAGGGGGTCGGTGACCCGGTCGCTCTGCGGATCCTCGTACAGGCCGATGTGCGGGGAGATGCCGGGAAGCAGGTGGTCCCCGGAGAAGAGGCGGCCGTTGCCGGGGAGGTCCGCCGGGTGGGCCTCCTCCAGGTGGAGGCAGACGTGGCCGGGGGTGTGGCCGGGGGTCCAGATCGCGCGCAGCCGGCGCCCGGCCAGCGGCAGCAGCTCGCCGGGGACGATCTCCCGGTCGGGGACGGCGGCCCGCAGGCCGGGCAGGGTCCGCATCCGGCCGCCGGTGCGGGCGGCGCGGAGCGGGGCGATGTGCTCCTCGGGGGCTCCGGCGGCGGCGAGCTTCTCGCTCATGTAGTCGAACCAGACGCCCGGCTCGGAGGCCCGGGTCCGCACGACGACCTCGGTGTCGGCCGCGTGCATGGCGATCCAGGCGCCCGAGGCCTCGCGTACCCGCCCGGACAGGCCGTGGTGGTCGGGGTGGTGATGGGTGATCACCACGCCGTGGACGTCGGTGACGGCGATGCCGAGCGCGCCGAGCCCGGCGGCGAGGGTGTCCCAGGACTCGGGGTCGTCCCAGCCGGTGTCGACGAGGACCGGGCCGCGGCCGGTGTCGAGGACGTGGACGAGGGTGTGGCCGAGCGGGTTGTCGGGGATGGGGACCTTGATCCCCCACACGCCGCCGCCGTGATCGGTGACGTGCGGCGCGTCCTGCGGCGCGTTCTGCGGCGCGTCCTTGGCCGTGTCCATTCGCCGTCCCCTGCCTCTGTAAGAACGTGTTCCAGTAGTAGCCCAAGTCGACCACTTCTTCGGGCTTCTGACTAGTCGTTGGATCTTCTCCGCTCTTCCGTCCTGGCCGTGGACTCCTCGAACTAGAACTGGTATCAGTTCTGCAACGCCAAGCCGCAGGGCAAGCCGCAGGAGGCCTCAGCCATGACCGAGCTCGTGGAACACGGACAACTGTTCATCGGCGGGGAGTGGACGGATCCGCTGGGCACCGACACGATCCGGATCGTCTCCCCCCACACCGAGCAGGTCATCGGCTCCGTCCCGCACGCCTCGAAGGCGGACGTGGACCGCGCCGTCGCAGCGGCCCGCAAGGCGTTCGACGAGGGCCCCTGGCCCCGGATGTCCCTGGACGAGCGCATCGCCGTCGTCTCCCGGATCAAGGACGCCATAGCCGTCCGGCACGAGGAGATCGCCCGCTCGATCAGCTCCCAGAACGGCTCCCCCTACTCCTGGAGCGTCCTCGCGCAGGCGCTCGGCCCGATGATGGTCTACGACGCCGCGATCACCGTCGCGCGCGACTACCCCTACGAGGAGCACCGCGCGGGGGTGCTCGGCCCGATCCTCGTGCGCCGCGAGCCCGTCGGGGTCGTCGCGGCCGTCATCCCGTGGAACGTCCCGCAGTTCGTGGCGGCGGCCAAGCTCGCGCCCGCCCTGCTGACCGGCTCCACCGTGATCCTCAAGCCCTCCCCGGAAGCCCCGCTCGACTCCTTCATCCTGGCCGACATCGCCCGCGAGGCCGGTCTGCCCGAGGGCGTGCTGTCGATCCTGCCCGCCGACCGAGAGGTCAGCGAGTACCTGGTCGGGCACCCCGGTGTCGACAAGGTCGCCTTCACCGGCTCCGTGGCCGCCGGCAAGCGCGTGATGGAGGTCGCGGCCCGCAACCTCACCCGCGTCACCCTCGAACTCGGAGGCAAGTCCGCCGCCGTGATCCTCCCGGACGCGGACCTGGACACCGCCGTCGCCGGTATCGTCCCGGCCGCCTGGATGAACAACGGCCAGGCCTGCGTGGCGCAGACCCGGATCCTCGCGCCGCGCAGCCGCTACGACGAGATCGCCGACGCCTTCGCGGCCGCCGCGGGGGCCCTGGTCGTGGGCGACCCGCTCGACCCGGCCACCCAGCTCGGCCCGCTCGTCGCCCAGCGCCAGCAGCAGCGCTCCCTCGACTACATCCGCATCGGCCAGGAGGAGGGCGCCAAGGTCCTCGCGGGCGGCGGCCGCCCGGCCGGGCAGGAGCGCGGCTGGTACGTCGAACCCACCCTCTTCGGCGACGTCGACAACTCCATGCGGATCGCCCAGGAGGAGATCTTCGGCCCGGTCGTCTGCCTGATCCCGTACGGGGACGAGGAGGAGGCCGTCCGCGTCGCCAACGACTCCGACTTCGGCCTGAGCGGCAGCGTCTGGACCGGGGACGTCGAGCACGGCATCGACTTCGCCCGCCGGGTCCGCACCGGCACCTTCAACGTCAACACCTTCAGCCTGGACATGCTGGGCCCCTTCGGCGGCTACAAGAACAGCGGCGTCGGCCGCGAGTTCGGCCCGGAGGGCCTGTCCGAGTACCTGGAGCACAAGATGATCCACCTCCCCGCCGGGTACGAGGCGGGTGCCTGATGGGCGACCGCTGGCAGGTGGAGGTGGACCGCGGGGTCTGCATCGGCTCGGGCATGTGCGTGAACCACGCCCCGGACGCCTTCACCCTCGACTCGGCCCGCCAGTCCCACCCCCGCACCCCGCAGACGGACGCCAATGAGCCCACCCTCACGGCGGCGGAGGGGTGCCCGGTGGAGGCCATCATGATCACCCTGGCCGAAACGGGCGAGCCGGTCTTCCCACCGGAGGACTAGCGAGGCCCGGAGGACTGGCGAGGCCCGGGGGACTGGCGAGGCCCCGGAGGCGCGGGCCGGGGCGGGCCGCGGAGGCGCCGGGCGGGGCCGCCTCCGCGCCCCCCGGGCGGGCGGTTGCGGGGCCGCAGGGGGCGGAAGGCCGACCAGGCCACCCCTGCGGCCGGGGGAGACCCGCCTCGGCGGCGGTCAGATGCGTCCCGCCGAGGGGATCGGGCCGCGGCTCCACCCATGTCCCCCTCGCGGAGCGAGTGTTAGTTTCCTCCGCGTGGCGGAGCACCAGGACGAAACCAGGGCGGCCTACGACGGGGTCGTCGAGCTGTACGCGTCCCTGTTCGACGACCGGCTGGAGACGCACCCGTTCTCACGGGCCATGATCGGCACCTTCGCGGAACTGGTGCGCGCGACGGGGAACCCGCGGGCGGCCGACGCCGGGTGCGGGCCCGGACACCTGACGGCCATGCTGCACGACCTGGGCCTGGACGCCTCGGGGCTCGACCTCTCCCCGGGCATGGTCGCCCACGCCCGGCGGGTCCGCCCGGCGCTGCGGTTCGAAGAGGCGCGGATGGAGGCCCTACCGTTCGAGGACGGCGCGCTCGGCGGCGTACTGACCCACTACTCCACGATCCACACCCCGCCCGGGGACCTGCCCGCACTCCTCGCCGAACAGGCACGCGTCCTGGCGCCGGGAGGCCTGCTCCTGGCCTCGTTCTTCGCGACCGACGGGCCGCAACCGGTCCGCTTCGACCACAAGGTCACCCCCGCCTACAGCTGGCCGGTGGACCACTACGCCGAACTCCTGACCGCCGCCGGCCTCGCCCCCTTCGCCCGCCTGATCCACGACCCGGCCACGGAACGCGGCTTCCTGGACGCCCACTTGCTGGCCCGGCTGCAGGGCGGGGAGTAAGCGAACGGAGTGCCGGGCATCCGCTCGGACGTCAGGCGCCGCTCGACGAGGCGAGGTCCCGGCGGTGCTCCAGCCAGGTGTTGCTCAGGTCGTCCCAGATCGCCTGGTATCGGCCGAAGACCTCGCCGAGCTGGTCGAAGGTGAGCTGGTCCGCGGACGTCGAGGCCACGAGGTACTCGAGGTCGTCGCCGAGCCGCCGGAAGCGGTGCTGGGCCTGTTCCATCAGCACCCACCGGGACCGCCAGTTGAAGAACGGCTCGACGGCTCCCAGCAGCGTCACCAGCGCCACGCACGCCAAGGCCAGACCGGTCCACGCGTTGAGGTTCTGCAGGCCCAGGACGACGGTGGACGCGGCGGACAGTGCCAGCGTCGCCACCTTGGTGAGGGAGGCGCTTCGGCTGAATCGTTTCTTTCGGCTGCGGGCGTAGTCGTTGCCCTGACGGATCTTGTCCAGCAGCAGGACGGCCGTCTCCGCCGGGCTCAGGCCGACCGCTACTCCACTGTCCGGATGCATACCGCCCCCAAGGTTCTGTCGCCGGTGTCGGGCCCACCCCTCGGGCGGACACTGCGGTCCATCAGGCCGGGACGGGTCGTGGACGCGGCCGAAGAGGAGCGCACGGCGATCTTAAGCGTGCGCCGGCTCCCGGATGGCGGCGGACGAGGTCGGGCCGGGAAAGTGGGGCGATCGTGAAATTGTTGAGCGATCAAGGGTGTTGACCACGTCATGACTCAAGGACCAGCCCCCCGCGCACTGTCGGACGCAGCCCTCTCCGAACTCCTCGGCAAGCAGCAGTTCGGCACGCTCGCCACCGTCAAGCGCAGCGGCCACCCCCACCTGACCACCATGCTGTACAGCTGGGACCCCGAAGCCCGCATCGTGCGGTTCTCCACCACGGCCGATCGCGTCAAGCTCCAGCACCTGCGCCGCGACCCGCACGCGGCGGTGCACGTGCAGGGCGGCGACGTGTGGTCGTTCGCCGTCGCGGAGGGCGAGGCCGAGGTCTCCGAGGTGACGACGGTCCCCGGCGACGAGGTCGGCCGGGAACTCCTCGCGATGATCCCCGAGGCCGCGAAGCCGGAGGACGAAGGCGCGTTCCTGGAGCAGCTGGTCGCCGAGCGCCGTGTGGTCATCCGGCTGAAGGTGGACCGGCTGTACGGGACGGCACTCGACATCAAGAGCTAGGTGTCTTGCCCAGCCCAGCCCAGCCCGGCCCGGCCCGGCCCGGCGCCGCCGGCGCGACGGCCCTGACGGGCGGGGACGGGACTCCGCCGCCCGCCGGGACCCGCCGGGGCGGGTGGGTCGGGGGCGGTGAGGCGGCCGGGGCGCCGACACGCCCCACCCCCGCGCCCCCGCCGTGCCGTACCCCCTACTTCACGCCTTTTCCGGGGCCGTCAGGTCGATCAGTCTGCACACCGTTTCGATGTCTATCTTGACCTGGGCTATCGAGGCCCGGCCCGAGAGCCAGGTGATCAGGGCCGAGTGCCAGGTGTGTTCGATGACGCGGACCGCCGAGAGCTGTTCCGCCGTCGGCGGGGCCTCCAGGCCCATGGCGTCCAGGATGATCGCCGTCGTCAGCCGGGACACCGTGTCCACCTCGGGGCTCACGCTGCGGTCCGCGAAGGTCAGGGCGCGGACCATGGCGTCGGCCAGCTGGGGTTCGCGCTGGAGGGCGCGGAAGGCGCGCATCAGGGTCTCCGCGACCCGGGCCGCCGGGTCCTCGCCCGCCGGGGGGTGTTTGCGGAGTGTGGTGTGCATGTGCTGGAGCTGGTCCTGCATGGTGGCGACCAGGAGGTGGACCTTCGACGGGAAGTACCGGTAGAGGGTGCCCAGGGCGACGCTGGAGGACTCCGCCACCTCCCGCATCTGCACCGCGTCGAAGCCGCCCCGGCTGGCCAGCTGGGCGCTGGCGTGCAGGATCCGGCGGCGGCGCGCCTCCTGGCGCTCCGTCAGGGGCGGGGACGCCGGCGTGGTGACCGTGGCGGCGAGGTGCTTCGCTTCCGGTGTCATATGTCCCGTTCCGTGGCGTTCCGAGTCGTTGCGGGGGGTGTGCGCGGGTGATTCGGGCTGCTCCGGGTCCCGCCTTCGATGCCAGCATCTCAGGCGCCGGAGCCGTGGCGCGAATCACCTGCTCCGCCTCTTACGGTGGGGTTTCCGGCCGGTAGATTCAATGGTCTTCAACGGATCAAGTCTGCAACTTGTTCTACATTATCCGAGCGGTTACGCTCCGGCGAAAGTGCAGGGAGAAGGGGGCCGAGAGTGACCGCTGAGGCCATGGTGACGAGCCCTTTCGCGGGTTCCGCCACCGACGGCGACCGCCCGCTACGCATCGCACTCCTCACCTATAAGGGGAACCCGTTCTGCGGCGGCCAGGGCGTCTACGTCCGCCACCTCTCGCGCGAGCTCGTACGCCTCGGACACTCCGTCGAGGTCATCGGCGCGCAGCCGTACCCGGTGCTCGACACGGGTGCCACGCTCACCGAGCTCCCGAGCCTCGACCTCTACCGGCAGCCCGATCCCTTCCGCACGCCGAAGCGTGACGAGTACCGGGACTGGATCGACGCCCTCGAGGTCGCCACGATGTGGACCGGCGGCTTCCCCGAGCCGCTGACCTTCTCGCTGCGCGCCCGGCGCCATCTGGCCGCCCGTGCCGGCGAGTTCGACGTCATCCATGACAACCAGACCCTGGGCTACGGGCTGTTGGGGGATCTCGGGGCACCTCTGGTGACCACCATCCACCACCCCATCACCGTGGACCGCGCCCTCGACCTCGCCGCCGCCAAGGACCGCATGGGGCGGCTCTCCGTGCGCCGTTGGTACGGGTTCACGCGCATGCAGAAGCGGGTCTCCCGACGGCTGCCCTCGGTGCTCACCGTGTCCGGGTCCTCCCGGCAGGAGATCGCCGAGCACCTCGGCGTACGCGACGACCGCATCCACGTCGTGCACATCGGCGCCGACACGGACCTGTGGTCCCCGGACCCGTCCGTCGCCGAGGTCCCCGGCCGGATCGTCACCACCTCCAGCGCCGACGTCCCGCTCAAGGGTCTCGTCCACCTCGTCGAGGCCCTCGCGAAGCTGCGCACCGAGCAGCCCGACGCGCACCTCGTCGTCGTCGGCAAGCGGGCCGAGCAGGGTCCCGTCGCCCGCGCGATCGAGACGTACGGGCTCCAGGACGCGGTCCGCTTCGTCAAGGGGATCACCGACGCCGAGCTCGTGGACCTGGTCCGCAGCGCCCAGGTCGCCTGCGTGCCCTCCCTCTACGAGGGGTTCTCGCTGCCCGCCGCCGAGGCCATGGCCACCGGCACCCCGCTCGTCGCCACGACCGGCGGGGCCATCCCCGAGGTCGCCGGCCCCGACGGCGAGACCTGCCTCGCGGTGCCCCCGGGCGACGCGGGCGCGCTGGCCGCCGCGCTCGGACGGGTCCTGGGCGACCCCGAGCTGCGTGCCCGGCTCGGCGCCGCCGGGCGGGAGCGGGTGCTGACCAGATTCACCTGGGCCAAGGCCGCCGAGGGCACCGCCGCGCACTACCGCGCCGCCATCGAGCAGGCCGCCGCCCGCACCCGCCGGCCGCGGTGACCTCCTCCGCCTCCCTCACCTCGCTCCTGATCCACACCACCCCCGTACACCCCCGCGACCGCGAAGGCAGGCCCCCGTGCTGACCGTCGATTTCTCCCGGTTCCCGCTCGCCGCAGGCGACCGCGTGCTCGATCTGGGCTGCGGCGCAGGCCGGCACGCCTTCGAGTGCTACCGGCGCGGCGCCCAGGTGGTCGCCCTCGACCGCAACGGCGAGGAGATCCGCGAGGTCGCCAAGTGGTTCGCGGCGATGAAGGAGGCCGGCGAGGCGCCGGCCGGCGCCACCGCCACCGCCATGGAGGGCGACGCGCTCGCCCTGCCCTTCCCCGACGACTCGTTCGACGTCGTCATCATCTCCGAGGTGATGGAGCACATCCCCGACGACAAGGGCGTCCTCGCCGAGATGGTGCGCGTCCTCAAGCCCGGCGGGCGCATCGCCATCACCGTGCCCCGCTACGGCCCCGAGAAGGTGTGCTGGGCGCTCTCCGACGCCTACCACGAGGTCGAGGGCGGCCACATCCGCATCTACAAGGCGGACGAGCTCCTCGGCAAGATGGAGGCCGCCGGCCTCAAGCCGTACGGCACCCACCACGCGCACGGCCTGCACTCCCCGTACTGGTGGCTCAAGTGCGCCTTCGGCGTCGACAACGACAAGGCGCTGCCGGTCAAGGCGTACCACAAGCTCCTGGTCTGGGACATCATGAAGAAGCCCGCGCTCACCCGCTACGCGGAGAAGGCGCTCAACCCGGTCATCGGCAAGAGCTTCGTGGCGTACGCGACCAAGCCGCACCTCCCCGTCGACGCCGCGGGCGCGGCGAAGTGAGCTCGCCCGAGCGCACCGAGCACCTCGTCCTCGACGGGGTGCTGACCGCCGGTCAGGCCGCCCAGACGGTCGCGGGCATCCTCGCCGCGCAGCGCGCGGACGGGGCCATCCCGTGGTTCCGCGGGCACCACCTCGACCCGTGGGACCACACCGAGGCCGCGATGGCCCTGGACGCGGCCGGCGAGCACGAGGCGGCCGAGCGCGCCTACGCGTGGCTGGCCCGTCACCAGAACGAGGACGGCTCCTGGTACGCGGCCTACGCCGACCGGGAGGACGGCGTCGACACCGCGCGGCCGCAGGACGCCGGCCGGGAGTCCAACTTCACGGCGTACATAGCCGTCGGCGTGTGGCACCACTACCTGGCCACCGGCGACGACGCGTTCCTCGACCGGATGTGGCCGACCGTCTACGCGGCCGTCGAGTGGGTCCTGGCGCTCCAGCAGCCCGGCGGCGAGATCGGCTGGAAGCGGGAGGCGGACGGCACGGCCGTCACCGACGCCCTGCTCACCGGCTCCTCCTCCATCCACCAGGCACTGCGCTGCGCGCTGGCCGTCGCCGAGCACCGCGAGGAGCCCCAGCCCGACTGGGAGCTCGCCGTGGGCGCGCTGCGGCACGCGATACGCCGTCACCCCGAGCGGTTCCTCGACAAGAACCACTACTCGATGGACTGGTACTACCCGGTCCTCGGCGGCGCCCTGACCGGCGCCGAGGCGAAGGCGCGCATCGAGGAGCGGTGGGAGGAGTTCGTCGTCCCGGACCTCGGCGTGCGCTGCGTGCTGCCGAACCCGTGGGTGACGGGCGGGGAATCCTGCGAGCTGGCGCTCGCGCTGTGGGCGACGGGGGAGTCGGACCGGGCGCTGGAGATCCTGCGCTCCATCGGCCACCTGCGCGCCGACAACGGCATGTACTGGACGGGCTACGTCTTCCAGGACGACGCGGTGTGGCCGGTCGAGCAGACCACCTGGACGGCCGGGTCCCTGCTGCTCGCGGTCGCGGCGCTTGGCGGGGACGAGCCGACGGCCCGGGTGTTCGGCGGCAACGAGCTGCCGGGCGGCCTGGAGCCGGACTGCTGCGGGTGACCGCGCGGCCGGTTCAGCGGCGGTAGAGCCAGCCCGCGACGGCGTGGCCGACGAGGAGGTAGACCACGGCGGCCACGCCGTAGCCGAAGACGACCTGGACCCATTCCCTGCTGAAGGTGAACAGGTCGTAGGACCAGCCGGCGAGCCAGCTCGCCGTGTCGTGGACGAACTCCACGAGCTCGTTGCCCCGGTTGGCCTCCAGCAGATACAGCAGGATCCACAGGGCGATGACGAAGGCCAGCAGGTCCGCCACCAGTGCGACGGCCCGCCCGGCCTGACTGCTTCCGCGTACGCGTGCTCGGGTGTGTGTGGGCATGCCAAGCGTGTTACCGCCCCGGCGGAAGGCAAACCCGAACGGCTCCCCCCAAGGGGCGCGTTCCGGCGCACCGGGTGAGGCTGCGGGGGACAGCTCAGCCACCGGAGGCACCCGTGTCCGTACCCCGTACTGCCCGACTGCGCCGAGCCCTCACGGCGGTGCTCCTGTCCAGCGCGCTGCTCGCGGGCGCCACCGCGTGCGGCGGCGGCAGCGCCGGCAGCGCCAGCAGCCAGGCCGGCCGGCCCGCCGCGGAGCAGCCCGCCGAGGACCAGATCTCCATGGCCTCGGCCGCTGAACTGGCGGCCCTGGCGGCGGCGATCCCGGCCGCGGGCGAAGCCGACGAACTGGCCGCCGCGACGCCCTCGCCCACGACCTCCGCCGAGAGGCAGAAGTTCGCCAAGACGCGCTTCATCGCCAACGCTGGCCTCGCGGCCGGGGCGACGTACCAGTGGATCGTCAAGCCCTACCGCGCGGGCAAGTTCAAGAAGGGCGCCAAGGGCCGTACCTTCGCCCTCGTCAAGGCGGGCCTCGCCGGAGCCTTCGCGTACAACCGGCTCAAGGCGGCTTCCGAGAACGCCAAGGGCGACCCGCTGCTGTCGAAGGCGGTGGCCCCGCTGACGGCCGGCATCGAGTCCCTGAAGGGCCTCGGCACCAAGCTGCGCAAGGGGGACGCGGGCGACGCCGACATCAGCTCCTTCCAGACCGTGATCGACGGCATCAAGAGCGCGGGCGCGGGCGCGGGCGCCCCGGTCAAGGACCAGGTCCCGAGCCTCTCCCAGCTGGGCGGGTAGCCCTCCGCCCCGGCGGACCTGTTTCAATGGGCCGGATGATCGAGTTCGTGGTGATCGCGGGCGTGGCGGCCGGAGCCGGCCGGCTGCTGCGCCGCAAGCACCGGCAGCGGATCGCCGCCGGGAACGTGGCCGGGATCCCCGGCATGGCACGGCAGCCGTCCGGTGAGGGCCGCTGGCGGATGGGCCGCCTGTACGTCGACCGGGGCGCGGCCCGCTGGGTCCCGCGGCGCGGCGAACCGGTGCCGCTGCCCGGCGCGCGGGCCACCGGGGTACGGGCCCCCTCCGTGCGGGAGGGGATGTCCATCAACCCCGGCTCGCGGATCGTGACCTGCGGCTACGAGGGCGGCGGCACCATCGACATCGCGGTCATGCCGCTGGACCTCAGGGAGGTCCTGGCGGCGGTGCCCGGGCAGGACACCCCCTAGACGAGTAAGTCCGAAGTCCTGGTCAGTGGTCGTAGGCGATCAGTGATCGTGTGATCGGTGTTCCGGTGGCCCGGTTGTGCCAGATCGCCG
>NZ_JBVJKF010000044.1:0-19893 GCF_055585365.1 Streptomyces sp. NPDC053432 | reverse complement strand
TCCCTGGGGCGCTGCGCGCCCCAGGAGAGAAACCGCCTCGCTGCGCTCGGCGGCTCGGCTTCGCCGAGCCAGGGCCGGCCCTTCGGGCCGGTGTCCTGCGCTTCGCTCCGGACTGGTTCGGGACCTCGCTTCGCTCGGTCTCGAACTGCCCGCTGCGCGGGCCGGGGTGACCCCGTTTCACGGGGTCACGGCCTTCGGCCTCTTGGGGTGTCCGCTTCGCTCCCACCCCGAGTCCTCCGGCTTCGCCTTCGGACTCAGGGGCCCGCAAGCGGGCCCGGCTGGCAACGGCAGGGAGTCCTGTCGAGTTGCGTCTCAGGCGTTGGCGGTGGATCGGCTGATGGATTGGCGGCGTGCGCATCGCAGCGTAGGTGCGTCCGGCTCTTCCTCGAAGGGGTCGATCAGCCGGTAACGGACGTCGTTGCTGCCCCTGTGGTTTTCTCGGACGCAGGGGATGCAGTCGCAGGGGACGGCGAGGTACAGGCCGTGCCGGTCCGTCAGGCTGCCGTGGTAGAGGACGAGGTCACCGGGCTCGATGAGGTCAAGCGCGCGAAACAGGGTGTCGGACATGCTGTTACTCCTCGCTGCTGTCGGGGGCACTGTGCAACGGTGTGACAGGAAAGGCATCCGGCACAGTTGCTTCATTCTTGTGTCCAGATTCAAACTGGATTTTGTGGCCCATGGGGGTGGGGCGGTTGCTCCCGCCCCACCCCCATGGGGTTGCGACCGGGCGGCGGAGGTCAGACGGTGATCAGCTGGAAGGCCCGTTCCATCACGTCGTCGGCGGTGCCGGAGATCACGCGCTCCGCGCGGGCGGCGCTCTTCAGGTCCGGGCTTGCGCCGCGTGCAGGGGCGATGTGGTTGGCGTACTCGGTGATCGCGTTGTATCCCGCCCACGCCGTTCCACGGATGCCCGCCTGGGTGTCGGCCTGCTCGAACAGGTTGCGGATGGTGTACCAACGGGACTGCTGGTTGTTCTTCTTGCGGGTGCTGTCGGCGTCGGCGACGGGCCACAGCTTGTCGACGACCGTACGCAGCATGGGAGTGGTCATCTCCGTGTCGAGCATGCGCTGTGCGGCCTTCTCGAACTCCTCGGCGTACCTGAAGGTGAGTCCCAGAGCCTGGCGGGCCTGTGCGATGCGGCCGCGCGCTCCCGAGGTGTGCCGGACGGTGTAGCTGCTCTTCGCGTTCCGCAGTCCAGCGCGCAGCGTGTTCGCGCACACCACCCGCACGGGGGTGACCACGATCCGGAATGCGCTGCTGCCGTCGTGGGAGTTGAACGCGGCAATGTAGAGGTCCACGTTGTCGCTGGATCCGATGGTCATGGTCTGAGGCAGCTTCATCGTCAGGAACACCTGGCGGCCGCCTCGCAGGGATCCGGCCGTCTCGAAATGCGCTCCCGACTCGTCGGCGAGGAAGTTCAGGAACTCGGCGTGTTCCTCGTTCTGAACCGGCGTGTAGTCGGGGCCGACCACTCCGAGGTTCTCAGGAAGCCCGGTCTTGGGGTGGGTACGCACGCTCGCCCGGTGGTTCGGCACGTCCACCACGGTCGCGCCCTCGGCCGTCAGCTCGGTGGCGTGCAGGTCCACCAGACGGACGTTCCATCCATCCAGGGCCGCCAGACGCATCGCGTCTTCGGCGGTCAGTGCATCGGCGGTCACCGTGCCCAGCTTGTGCCACGCGCTTTCACGCGCGCTGACGAACGCGGCCGTACCGTCGCTGAACTGCTCGATCTCGTGTGCCATGGGATGTGTCTCCTTCACGGATGTTCTACGGATCGGCGGGGGTGCCACTCCCCCACCGCTGGCGGGCTCGGGTCAGTGGTTCAGGGTGTTCGCGGGCAGGCCGAGATGCCCGCCCGGCTGGGATGGGAGTGCTGAGGGTGATGGCGCGTACGGGGGGCCGCCCGGTACGTGCGGCGGCCGGCCTGGCCGCGGCGGGGTCAGACGAGCGCGGGGGCGTCCACGATCGTGACCGAGGCGGGCAGCGGGTCCCAGAGGTCACGGTTCTCGGCGATGCAGTAGGCCACGTGGCTCTGCTCGGCCGTGGCCGGGTGCGCGGTGAGATCGCTGACCATCCAGGACATGAACCGCACGCCGCCGTCCGGCTCCAGGGTGCGGGCGGCCAGCATGGCGTTCGCGCCCATCGTGGTTCCGGTCAGCAGGAAAGCAACGCTGACGAGCAAGTCACTCGGGTCGTCCTCACCCAGGACAGGGCCCGTGATGAGGCACTGGGCCTCACCGACCCCCTCGTCGGTCGCGAGAACGACCGTGAGGTGGTGCAGGCCGTCACCGGCGGCCTGGGCCACGGAACGCATAAGGGTCATGCTGCGGCGGGCCAGGATCCGCCCGATGCTGGACTCGGGTGCCGGGGAGTCGGTCATGAACGTACTCCTTCATCGTGTTCAACGGTCGGCCTATGGGGCCGGGTGCCACTCCCGGCCCCACAGGGGGCACTGCAGTGCTAGGTCAGGCAGATGTGAGGGGCATCGTCGTAGTACTGGCCCTCCACCGACTGGCCAGGTCCGCCGGTCGGCCCCTCGCCGCAGCACGCGGCCCCCACTTCATCGGCCGTGAGCGGGGTCGCGACGGTACCGCGTACACGCCAACCCCACGCCCGGTCCTGGCTCTGCCCGTTCTCCCTGCTGCGCAGGAACACGCCGCACACCTCACTGTGGAGGGCGGCGGCCATGACGCGGACGGCGTCGTCCATGTCGGCCCCTCCACCGAGGTAGGTCCGGCGGCCTTCGTTGTGAAACCAGACGACGACGGCCGGGCCACCCGTGCTGACCGTGAGGACGTGACAACCATCCTCGGCCGCGTCGAAGACGCTGTACAACAGGTTCTCGGCGCGCTGCCTGACCGAGATTTCCAGAGTCATGACTCTGCCTTTCGCGGTGGTGGTTCTTCGGTAGGCCCTGCGGGGCCGGGTGCCACTCCGGCCCCGCAGGGCGGTCGGGTCGGCCGGGCGAAGAGTCCCGGCCGACCGTGACGGACTGTCAGCGGGTGGGCTGCGCGGGGATGCGCAGGCCGCGCATCAGCATCCGCTTGCCGGACAAGTGACGCTCGATGAGCTCAAGCGCCTGGTCCAGCGCCAGGCCTTCCGCCTCGACGGCGTAGCTGTAAGGGATCGCGCCGGTCAGCACGACCGGGCCGCAGAAGATGTACGGGATGTTCAGCAACTGCTGGGCGCTGTGGTTGGCCGCCACGTCCTTCCACAGGGCCTCGTAGTCTGACCAGACCGTCAGAGCCGGGTCGGCCCGATGCGGGCGCATCCGGCCCGGCTCATGGATCCCTTCGCTGATGAGCAGTTCGTGCGGGGTAGTGGTGGGGGTCCAGTCGGCGAGGACGAAACCGCCGTCGTTCTGCAGGATCAACGCGAAGGGCTTGGCGTCCGTGGTCACAGCTCTCCAAAAGGTCGAGGGCCGGGGAATCTTCGGTGCCGGTGGGTCTTGCCACATCCCCTCACCGACAAGAGAATGCTATCGCATTAGGAGAGCATTCGGTGTGGGTAACGCGCTCTCGGGGCGACCCGAAAGAGTGAAGTATTCGCAGGTCACAGGGGGTTTGCAGCCCGGCGGGTGGCGGGCATTGCGGGGCCGGTGACGCCCAGCACCCTCGCCGCGTAGCGGCGAGGGCAAGGGATACGGCAGCGCGAAGCGAGGCCTCTGTGAGAGCGAAGCGAACACAGCGGCCGGCTGCCGTATCCCGCAGCGCGTGAGAGCGCGCAGCGCTCGGTCCGGGCGCAGCGAAGCGGAGCCCGGCACGCGGGGTTGGGGCGGCGCAGCGCAGCGGAGCCGCCCCAACCCTGGGCGGCACCGGACCCGCAACGCCCGCCACCCGCCGGGCTGAAATGCCTTGACGGGGCCACAGGGATGTGTTGGCCAATTCAGGCTCGCATGGCGTGCTCCCAAAGGTTTTGCATCCGACCCGAAGGTCCCGCCCCCAGGGGCTGGGCGGTTCCTGTCGGCGGGCCCTGCTAGCTTCCGGGCATGGCATTCACCAACAGGCGACAGATCACTTCGGTGGCGCAGCTCAATCCCGTCCAGGTCAGGCAGGTCGTGCTCTGCGGTGCCGCCTACGACGATGAGGATCTCCCGGCTGACCGGCGCCTCTCCTCGGATCCTAAGGACGAAACGGTGCTGAACTTCTGCGAGCTCTGGGACGTGGTGGCCGACGGGTCGCACGTCTACGAGGCCTGGTTCTACCAGGCGGACAGCGGGTCGATCTTCCTGGCCGGGACCACCGAGATGGTCGCGCAGATCATCCAGTGCGGCTTGGAGTGCGCGGAGGAGGAGCGCAAGCTGGAGCTCGGCGCGGCGATGGTGAGGGCCGGCCTGTTGCCGCCAGGGGACTCGGCGTTCGAGCGGTTCCGGGCCGCCGGGACGATGTAGGCCCTCATTCCGTCCAGAGGCCGAGACAGGCCCGGTTGCTTCGCCAACAACGTCCCGGCCTGCTGCCGCCCCCTCAAGGGCAAGTCGGCGCCCGCGGCGCACTAGGAGGCGTCATAGAGCTCCTGAGCGGCCTTCAGGGCGGCCCGTCGGACCGCCGGTGGATAGCCGAGACTGTCCGCCGCCCCTTCGGCGCCGAGCCCTGGCTCTGAACGCATCAGCGCGACGATCCGCGCCGCGCGCCCCTGCTGCAGATGCCGCTGAGCGGCCGGGACGGAGACACCAAGGACCTCAACGGCGTAGGCAGCCGTCACCGCAGGGTCCGCGTCGAGGAGTTCGGCGATCCGGCCGGGAAGCAGATCCCGGGGAACCATGTCGCCTGATCCCTTCGGCCGCCCGCTGGGGGCGCCCATGCTTCCGCGGCCAGCTGCGTAAGCGAGCACGGCAGACCGCGGCCAATGCTCCACCCCACCCACGACCACGACACGGTCGGCAAGGCAAGGGTCGGTCTTGTAGCTGTCCACGCTGCGCGGCTTCACATCAAGCAGGACGGCCGCCTCTCGGCGGTCGAGCAGATCCTCCTCATGCTCAACATCCGGGATGGCCGGCTGCGGCCGGCCATCCCGGTAAGCCTCTACCTGCTCCAGATCCCACAGCAGGACCCTCGAGTCCTGGGAACTCACCGGCTCAGGGAAACCGTCCGCACTGTAGGGCTTGGCCCGTCGGAAGGCGGCCCACTTCATACCCAGGACGACGGCGAGTTCCTCCCGCCCGACGGCCGTTCGTCCAGCGCGGATCACAAGCCCGACCTCCCGGTAGATGCGGAGCGCTGGCGGACCCCAGCGCAAGAAGAAAAAATATACCGCACTATGAGAGCAAGGTGCGGTGTGCGTGCCCGGGGATCAGCCGAGAGCTATGCTCGGTCGTGAGACGCATGTGGGGTTCTCCCAAGGTGTGTTCTTCGGTAGGCCGGCGCCCTTGCCACCCGCCCCGGCGGAAGTGGGCGCCGGCCACATCTCTTTCACCCCCACACCGCTCCACTCCCCCGCCTGCCCCTCCGCCTTCCGCTCCCCTGCTCCACGCCTCCCCCTCCACCGCCAAACCGCCCTCCACACCCTCTTCCCACAACCCGACGCCCTCTCCCAACTTCCAGCCTTCAAACCCTCCCAGAACCACGGCCCCCAACCGCCTCCCCCCAGCCCCTTCACCCCGCCCAGACCTAATGTCTGAGCACTCACCGGCGCCCAAAGCCGCGCCCACCTGCGGAAATGCAGCAGCCCAGGCATCACAGCTTCCCCTCATTCATCCCCCTCGGGGGTCCCCCCTTGCATTCCCTTCATGGTTCCCCCCTTGCCTGGCCTTTTGGTTCCAGCGCTTCCAGCCGGAAGCCGCCCGGTCCCCAGCAGCGGCGAGGCGGGACCGACGCCGGGCCGGATGACGCAGGGCCGTCTCAGTGCCTTCCCCAGCGGGCGGCTCGAAGCCTGCTTCGCTCCCCGGGGGTGATGAGCGCAAAGCGCCGAGCTATCTGGCCGTCCGGGTCCATGAGCATCTCAGGACGTGGGACTCGAATCGGGCGCCGTGCCCGCTGGCTGGGCGCACCGCTCGTCCTACCTGCGACGGTTCACTGCAGGTCGACGATGCGCGGTTCAGCGAGGTCTCGAGCACGACACGCCCGGTCGCTCCTCGATCGGGGGCGTCGCGACACGCTCGGCCGTGTCTGACGCGCTGCGCAAGCCCGCGGCATCCCCGCGGGCGCGGAGTCGACCGCCGGGGTCACGAGGGAGAGCTGCGCGGGGACGGAGCATCCCCGCGGGCGCGGTCGACCGCAGGGTCACCAGCCCGGCCGGTGAGCCCCCGGGAGCATCCCCGCGGGCGCAGGGTCGACCTGCCCAAGAGGAGCATCCCCGCGGGCGCGGGGTCGACGTTCTCCTCGTCGCTGTCCCCGTCGCGCTGCTCGGAGCATCCCCGCGGGCGCGGGGTCGACGAGCCGGGGCTCTTGAGACGGGGCTTGACGAACGGAGCATCCCCGCGGGCGCGGGGTCGACCATGCCGTGCTCGACCCACTGCTCGAAGACGCCGGAGCATCCCCGCGGGCGCGGGGTCGACCCCCTGCCTGTACGCGGCCGCGACCGTCACTCCGGAGCATCCCCGCGGGCGCGGGGTCGACCTCGAAGCGGAGGGCGGTCACAGTGTCGCTCCCGGAGCATCCCCGCGGGCGCGGGGTCGACGCGGCGGCGTTCCGCTCGATCTCAGCGGCCGTCGGAGTATCCCCGCGGGCGCGGGGTCGACGCGATGATGCAGAACGGTCTCCTCGACCGCGTCGGAGCATCCCCGCGGGCGCGGGGTCGACGAGCGGCAGTTCGTCACCACCGTCCGGCCCGCCGGAGCATCCCCGCGGGCGCGGGGTCGACGTTCTGGTCTGGCTCGCCGGACGGCTGCACCGCGGAGCATCCCCGCGGGCGCGGGATCGACGCGGTCGGACACCGGAAGCCGGCGCCGGAGATCGGAGCATCCCCGCGGGCGCGGGGTCGACGTCGACGAGTCGGCGGCCCCGGTCCAGAAGGCCGGAGCATCCCCGCGGGCGCGGGGTCGACCCGATGCATCACGCGGCCTGGGCGGTTCGCGTCGGAGCATCCCCGCGGGCGCGGGGTCGACCTACTGGAAACCGCGGACCCAGAGGCTCGCGCCGGAGCATCCCCGCGGGCGCGGGGTCGACTCCTGGATGTGGTAGCCGAGCTCGTGGATGGCCGGAGCATCCCCGCGGGCGCGGGGTCGACCGAGAACGGTGCCATGGCGGCCGAGTGCGCGTCGGAGCATCCCCGCGGGCGCGGGGTCGACTCTTCCGGGGGCTCCGCCGGGAGTCCGATCCGCGGAGCATCCCCGCGGGCGCGGGGTCGACTCGATCGCACACGGGACGCACGCATGGACGAGCGGAGCATCCCCGCGGGCGCGGGGTCGACCACGTGCCGGTGATGGCCATGGCTCACACGGCCGGAGCATCCCCGCGGGCGCGGGGTCGACCACGTGCCGGTGATGGCCATGGCTCACACGGCCGGAGCATCCCCGCGGGCGCGGGGTCGACAGCGTGCGCCGTTGCGCGGGATGGACACTCTGCGGAGCATCCCCGCGGGCGCGGGGTCGACACGCGGTGACGATGCGGTCGTGCTCGACGTCGAGGAGCATCCCCGCGGGCGCGGGGTCGACCGCACAGACCATGCAGAGCATGTGCGACATGGCGGAGCATCCCCGCGGGCGCGGGGTCGACGGAACCCTTGCCTTCGGCGCTCTGGCCTGCGTCGGAGCATCCCCGCGGGCGCGGGGTCGACAACGCGAGGTCCGAAGGCGGCGCCCGTGGCGCCGGAGCATCCCCGCGGGCGCGGGGTCGACCCTTCATGCACCCTCCTGGTAGCGCATAACGTCGGAGCATCCCCGCGGGCGCGGGGTCGACCTTGACTGCCTTGACCTCGCGGTCGATGCGTGCCGGAGCATCCCCGCGGGCGCGGGGTCGACTGGCGTTCGGCCTGGTCGTACCGCCGCTCACAGGGAGCATCCCCGCGGGCGCGGGGTCGACATGCGCCGCGGTGGGGGCCGCAAGTGACACACCGGAGCATCCCCGCGGGCGCGGGGTCGACATGGTGAGGTCGCCGGTCATGGTGCCGCCGGCCGGAGCATCCCCGCGGGCGCGGGGTCGACTTCCTCATCGACACGCAGGGCCGACCGATGTGCGGAGCATCCCCGCGGGCGCGGGGTCGACTGCCACCGGCGCCGGAGCGGGAGGGGGCTCCGGGGAGCATCCCCGCGGGCGCGGGGTCGACTGCGGAAGTCGACACCGAAGAAGCGGAGTTGGAGGAGCATCCCCGCGGGCGCGGGGTCGACCATCCGGCCAAGGCCTCCGAGGCCGCGTCCCGCGGAGCATCCCCGCGGGCGCGGGGTCGACCTGGCCAATGTGGCCGTCTCTGGGACGGTGGCCGGAGCATCCCCGCGGGCGCGGGGTCGACGCGGGCTGCGGCGGCTGCCGCAAAGTCACTGACGGAGCATCCCCGCGGGCGCGGGGTCGACACCATCTGAGCTGGCGGTTCATCAGCCCGAGTAACTGTTTTCGTTTAGTTGTTTCTGGGGGCGGGCGGACAGAATCAGCCCATCGAAGTCGACCGGCCGCCAACGATCGCAGCCTGCGGTCCGGACAGCCCAACCCTGTTCGTTGACGGCGGGTTCGATGAGGATGGCCTGGCCGTCGCCGATTCTGACGGCAAGAAGTTCCCAAAGGCGGTCGCGGATGCGGCGGCTGGGGTTGCCGACGAATACACCAGCGCTGGCCTCGACCATCCAGCGCGTGAGGTGTCCGCGGAGACCTTCCGGGGCCGCGATGAGGATGATGACGGTCATAGCGATGGCTCGGCCTCGTTGATCTCGGGTCCGATGACCGCGATGTGGTTGTCGGTCATGCCATGCGCCGAAAGATCACCGGAGCTGGCGTAATTTGTACCGCCCGGGACGACGCCGAGGTGTTCGTCCCACAGGAGGTTCACTTCGGCGTCTTCGAAGTCCGCTCCTTCAGGGGTGAGAAGGTTCTTGATGTCGGTGACGATGCGGCCGAGGAGTTTGTCGCGGGCGATGAGGTCTCGAAGGCCGAGGCGAGCGTCGCGTTCTTCTGTGAGGCCTCGCGCGGCGAGGTCGAAAGCGAGCGGGATGGTGTACTCGGCCTTGTAGAGGTCTGCAATGTCCAGGACAAAGGATGTGGCTTTGCCGGTGTGGACGAAGCCGAGTCCCGGACTGGCTCCAAGTCCTACGATGACAGCGTGGCAGATGCCGTACAGAGCGGCGTTGGCCGCCGATAGAAGGCGGTTGAGATCGTCACCAGCCGCGAAGGCGTCGCCGGCCTTGTAGACGCGGCCGTTCCAGGTGACGCCGGTACGGGCGGCCTGGGCGCGGTAGAACCTGCGGACACGGCTACCTTCGCGGCCGCGGAGTTGCTGCATGGTGAGCGTGGAGACGTCTTCGCCTGGGAAGCGCATGCCGTACATGGTGCGGGCCACGGTGAGTCGTTCTTTGGGACGGGTGACGAGCCAGGCTTGGCGGTGTAGGAGGCCGGCGCCCCGGCTGGGGCCAAGGCCGGCCGCGTACATGCGGACGCCCTGCTCGCCTACCCAGCACACGGTGGTGCCTGAGTCGGCAAGCAGGCGGATAGCGCCGTGGGTAACGCGTGTGCCGGGGCCTAGGAGCATGACGGCCACCATGGCTGCGGGTACTCGAACCGTCTGCTGCTTGTTGATGATGACGACGGCGTTCTCGTCACGGTCCAGGTGGCTTCGCTCTACGTAGACGCTGGAGACGCGGTCGACGAGGCGGTGGAGGTCCTGGGGATCGGCCTTCCACCAGATGTCGGGCACGGGTGGTCATTGCCTTTCAGGGAGGGGGGCGAGGGTGAGCAGTCCGCATCCGTAGGCCTTGGAGGGGCCGATGCCGTTCAGGAGGTGTTCGGTGAGCAGGGTGGGGTCGGTGACGCGCAGGCGTCCTTCGAAGGTGACGGAGTGCATGACGACTTGGGCTTCCTTCATCGTGGTTGGTCCTTTGCCGAAGGAACGGCGTTGGCGGTTGGTGATGCGGATGTCGCGTGGAGACTCGTCGTCGATGTCGCGGGTTGCCTCGAGGTGGGGGGCTGGGGGGATGTCGAAGCCCCACCGTGCGGTGCGGGTGAGGAACCAGTCGAGTTGGGCGGCGGCGGTGCGGTGGCCGAGGCGGAAGCCGCGCCGTCGGCTGCCGGCGTCGATGCGTGTTTGTTGACGCGTGGTGGGTTTGTCGGGGCGGGTGGTGTTCTGGACGGGGTTGGCGGTGAGGCGGAAGGCGAAGCTGCGTCCTGGTGCGAGTTGCTGCAGGAGCGGGGCGTAGTCGCGTATGGCGTAGTGCTTACCGTCGGCGCCGGGCCATCCGGCCTGTTCGACGAGGTGCGTCCAGTCCGGTTTGTCGGTGGTGAGGACGAACAGGTGGGGGCGGTGGGGGTTGTCCGGATCGAGTCGCCACAGGGTGCGTGCCTGTTCGGGCAGTCCGGGAAGGCCTCCTTGGACGGCAGCGTGCATGGCGCGCGGGCTGGTGAGGAGTCTGCGGCTTTCGGCGCGCAGCGGGTTGATGCGAATGCGGGAGAGGTAGGGCATGTCGGTCACCAGCCCAGGAGGGCGAAGGGGTCGTGGCCACCGGTGTTTTGGTGGCGTGCGGGGTCGGGGGTGAGGCCGGTGGGGGCTTGAAGGTAGGTGTGTCGGGTGCGGCGGGTCGTGAAGGTCCGGCGTCCGGGGGCGAAGGACACAGGCACGTCGTCGCGGACTTCGTTGCCTGCCGGGTCGTCGAGGGTGGCGGGTAGGTCGATGTGGGTTGCGTTGCCGTTCTGGCGGCCCCAGCGTTTGCGTACGGTGGGAGTTGCTTGCCAGGGCTCCGCGCGCAGCGCGTCTTCGAGTGATCCGGTGCGCTGCCCGAGGGATAGGGGCTGCGTGGGTGGGCAGGAGCGGCGGCCCAGGGCGAGGGGGAACGCGGGGTGGCGTACGGCGTGTTCGAGGGTGGTGATGAGGCCTTCGGGGCCTTCCACTGCTGCGAGGAAGACGGCGTCCTGGAGGTAGAACCGCTGGGTGATGTGTGTGTGCTTGGCAGGTGAGGTGGGTTTCTGCTGGCGTTTGGCGTTCACGGCGGCGGAAAGGAGTGGCTGACCGCGGTAGTCGCTCACGGTGTGGTAGTCGCGCAGGATGCTGCCGGGTTGGTCTATGCGGATGGCCAGGCCGAGGCCGGCGAGGTCGTCCAGGGCCGCGTGGCGCGGGCGGCCGGCGGCTGCGGCGAGGAGGCCGACGACTCCGGATTTCGTGGGCTCGGGTCGGGTTTCGCGTCGGTTGAATGCGCTGCGGTCGCCCCATGACTGCAGCGGGCCGGCGAGCCGGAGCAGGAGGACTGAGGTTCGGTCGGGGGTGGTCACGCCTGGGTCTCCAGCGCAGTGGTGATGCGGGAGCGCAGGGTGGTGCGCAGGTCGGCGAAGGTGACGGGTTCGCCGAAGGCTTGGGTCAGGGTTTGGGCGGTGTCCTTGGTGCGGGGCTCGCTGGTGGTGAAGGTGTGGCTGGCGGCGTTGTAGAGGGGTGTGTCGCCCCATACCTGTGTGGCGGTGATGTGTTCCTCGGCGAGTCGGCGGGCGGAGTTCGCCTGGATGCCGGCTTCGGCTGCGACGGGCTCTTCGAAGGCGGAGACCAGGTTGACTGGCTGGTCGGTGCGTACGACGACTGCCACGAGGCTGGGCCTGGTGCGGTGAGCGAAGGCGTTCTGGTAGCCGGTGGGTGTGGAGAGGGCGAAGCTGTCGATGAACTGGTCGAGTGCGTCGAGGGCGGCTTGGGTGTCACCGCCGAGGTTGTGGGTCAGCTGGGCGAATCCGACGGTGGCGTAGCGGTAGAGGGTGGCGGAGTTGAAGCCGATGGTGCCGATCATTCCGGCACCGGTTTCGTCTTTCTCGTTCTGGTCGTCGACGGCGGTGAAGTAGTCGAATTCGAGCTGTGTCTCGTGGGTGGAGAGTGCGTGGGCGACCTGTACGGCGGCGTCGACGTTGAGTTTGGGGATGTCGGCGACCATGCGGCCGAACAGTGCGACGCCCACGGGGTGCCCGGTAGTGAAGGTTTGGGCGACGGGCAGTTCCTTGACGGCTTCGGCCAGGGCTTTCTCGTCCAGGGCTGCCAGGTCGGGTGCGTGGTTGTTCACCAGCTCGGCGACCGCGTCGAGCTGGGCGTTGCCGTAGAAGAGGAGGTAGGCGGTGTCGCCGGCCTTCTTGCCCTGGCTCAGGCCCAGCTGGGCGAGCAGTGCGGCGGCGATCGGTCGTGCGTCGTCGTGGTCCAGGCCGGTGTTGCCCGCGATCCGGGTGACGAGTTCATTGGTGATGCGCTTGGTTCGTGTGGCGCGCTCGGGCTCGGGCATCTGGGCGTCGAAGTGCCTGCGGGATGCGCGCTTCCATGCTTGGGAGGAGACGCGGGAGCGGCGGACTCCGCCGTAGACAGCTTCCTTGGGGTTGCCCTGGTCGTCCCGGTTGAGGTTGGCGGGCGGGACAGTCTGGATGACATGCACGTCGATGTAGAGGCGCTGGGTCATGGGTGGCTCCGAGGTCGTGTGGGTGGGCGGTGCGCGGTGGGCTTGCAACCGGCATGCGCGTGAACGGGACGAGACCGTCCGTGTCCGGCAGAGGCCGGGCCTGTGATGTCAGGGGCCGGGTTGTGGAGATGGTGCCGTCTGGTTCCAGGCGTAATAGTCCAGGCCCCAGCGGCGGCGTACGCGGTTGCGGGAGTCGGGCCGGTTCCAGTGGAGGATGTCGGAGGCGAGCCGGTTGTAGTCCAGGGGCTGTTTGACGTCCCTGAGCTGGGTGACCAAACCGCGCAGTCGCAGTTGGAGCGCCGGCGTCGAGGTCGCGGAGAACGTCTGCTGGAAGCGTGCGTCGACTGCCGCGTCGCTGGTTCGGTCGTGGCGTCGGAGTTCGAGTACGGCCCGGCCGAGTCCGATTCCGTCACGGTGCATGGGCCGGTCCTGGCTCTGCTGGTGCAGTCCGTAGAGAGCGAGCGCCATGTGCTCGGCCTCCTGTGCCGCTGAGACTTCGCCGCGGCGCGCGGCGAAGTCGTCGACCGGACAGGTGTAGAACGGGAACATTTCCAGCACGGTTCCGGCGGGCTGGCCCAGTCCCCTGCGGAGGACTGCGAGGTCCTCTCCGGGCGGGCGTTTGTCGGCTGCGCTGCCGGTCTTGCGGCGCCAGCTTCCGTCGGCGGCGATATAGCGGTGCCAGATTCTCTGCTTCGTGTGGTCTTCTTCGGTCATGACCGTGTCCAGACGTGATGGGGGCTCTGTGTCACATGGGGCATGCAGGGATGCCCGTATGGATGGCCGGATCACTCCGGCGCAGGTGGAGGCGTAGGGGGACAAGGGCAAGGGCTGTGGCGTGGCGCTCTACTTGTCGTCGGGATGGCTGCTGCTGCGCCGGAAGGCGTCGGCGCGGTGGAGGATTTCCGCTCGGCGTTTGAGGAAGGAGGCCTCGGCCAGCGGGAGGCGATGCGTACGCTGCGGCTTTCCGTCTGCCTGGGGGGTGCTTCTTCCCGTGAATGCCGCGACGGGGACTGCCTGCAGAAGGCGGTCAGCGATCTCTCCGCTTCGGCGCCAGGCGAGCTGTTCCCAGGCGAGCTGGCCGGCTTCGATGCGTTCCAGGCCCGCTACTTGCCTCAGGCCCGCCAGGAGCCGTCGCACCGGTTGGTCCAGGGCGTGCAGGACGAGTTCGCCGGGGCGCTGCCCCTTGTCCCAGGGGATCGGTTCGGTGCCGAGCGCACGGCGCAGGTCAGCCGAGAGATGGTTGACCGCTGTGGCCAGCTGTTCTGCTTGTTCGGCCACTTCGAGGAGGGCGGAACGGACGTCGCTGTCGGCGTCGAGGGCGGCCAACGGCAGGGGGAGCGCGTCGAACATCACGTCGTCGATCACGGCTGACTGGTTGCCGTAGGCGATACCGGAGAGTTCCACACGTAGGGGGTAGTCCTCGCCCAGTTCCGGTATGAGGCTGCCGGCCTGGTCAAGGACCGTGCTCGTGGCGAACCCGGTCGTCTTGTGTCCGGCCTCCCGGGACTGACGCTCGAGTGCCAGCAGTGCGTCGAGGCCTCGCCAGACGGCTTTCCCCGGCTGGAGCCGCAGCGGACGGCGCGGCAAGGCGGTGCCGTCTTTGTCCTTTGCCGTATTCCGGCCGCCGGTCGGTTCCAGCCGCCACATGGTGTGCGGTTCGGTCTCTGGCGTGTGCGGCATCCGGTCCCCCGCGGCGACCAGGACCCCGGTCACCCGCAGGCCTTCGCCGGTCACTTCCGGGAAGAGCCGGATACGGCGGGACTGCCAGGTCCACAGGTCCAGGAGGCCTTCGGGGGCTCGGGTCTGCCACTGGGGGGTTCCGGCCGGTCGCGGGTCGTCGGCATCTCGGCGTTTCCACTGGGGGAGGTCGCTCGACGTAGGTGGAGCTCCGACGGGGATGTTCAGCAGCAGCGTCTCGAAGAGTGTTCTGCCCGCGAGCAGGGTGATGCCCATCTGGCCGAGGGGCCCGGTGGGGTTTCCGGTGGTCTTTCCGGCCTTCGCCTGCGGGTCGCCCACGGCGCCCGTTTTGATCGCTGCGGTGTCCCAGCACTGCGTGTGGAGCAGCCAGTGTGCTGCCTGCGCCGGGGTCAGCGAGATGGCGTCGCCTTCTGTACGCGAAGCGAACAGAGGTACGTTGTTGCCGGTGGCTTCAGTCGCGACGATCAGCCCGGCGTTCTTCGTCTCGCCGCTCGCAGTGGTCAAGCCGGCGACCTGCCCGAAGGGCTGAACTGGATCGAAGAGGTCGAACAGCGGCCGGTGCGCGTCGAGATACGCCTCTAGTTTGAGACGCTGCGGCTGCGACCACTGTCCTGCGGAGTGCCAGTTCATCCACTCGCGCTCATCGGCCGGGCGTCCCAGGGCGGCGAGAATCACGGGGAGGAGGATCTGCCGGAACACAGCCGGTTTCTGTGTGGGGATCTCCACCACCAGGTCGCCGAACTCGTGGGCCTCCAGCAGGGCTGTACGCAGGGAACGTACCTGTGCTGGTTGGCCTGTGGCCGACGGTAAGTGCAGCCATGGGTCGTCTGTCAGGGAAAAGCCATCGGTCATCGGTGCCCCTTGATGGAATCTCTTCTGTTTGAAGCTAGCAGCGGCGTTGGCGCCTTGTGGTACTTCTCCGCAACTGGATGCGACAATCGTGTAGTTGACCCTGCAAGGCACTTCCTGAGGACCGTGCTGCGGGGATGGTCCCCTCTTCTGTTTGCATCACAGCTCAGGGTTCGCGTCGTCCCCGCGTCAGGCGGGGTGCCGAGCCGCCGGGCTCCGGTCCGGCGGCTCATCCCCCGCCTTGGACGGGGTTACTGCCGGCGCCATCGGCTACTGGACCTGCCGGAGCCCGAACTCTTCGTCGTATGACACGGTGAAGTCGCCTACGCGGGCTCTGCGTGAGGCGTCGAGCACCAGAGCGCGGGTCCGCCGCAGCCACGGATGCCCGTGCCAGCCGGGCAGAGGACTCAATGCCAGGGCCGGTTGGGTGAGGTTCGAGGGCAAGCGCACCATGGAGCCCAGCACCTCCTCCAGCACATCTGGTGCCACGTCCCCGTTGACGCTCAGGGCTCGCCCCGCCAGCGTGCGGAAGACTGCGCCGTCCTCGTCCCGGACCACAAGTATGACCTCGACCGATTCATCACCATCGCGCACCGCCGCGCGCAGCGAGTCCTCGTCGCCGCCCGCGGTGGATCCGCCGTAGTGCAGACCCGCCAGCGTCCGGCGCTCGTGCTCACCGGCCCGGGTCAGGAGGAACTCTCGAGCCACTTCTGCGCGAGTACGGTCTCGGTCGCTCTGCTCCCGGGCGGCGGCCTCACCTGCCGCATGCCACGCCGCTGGCAGCAACGCCACATCCGTCCCGTAGATGCTCTCCACCAGGCCGGGGACATCTCCGGGAACCGACCATCCCTTGCCGGCACCCGGCAGGGCGGAAGCGGTTCGCAGCAACAAATGACGCCCGTAAATCATCTCGCTGGCGAACACGAAGGACGGCTCACCGTCCTTTGACGGCTGGAAGCCGGTGACGAACACTTTCGGCGTGCTCAGCTGGCCCGGACGCCACGTACCTTCATGCCGGTGCAGCCGTCCGATGCGTTGCAGCAGAAGGTCGACGGGGGCCAGATCCGTGACCAGCAGGTCGGCATCGACGTCGAAGGACTGCTCGGCAAGCTGGGTCGCTACCAGGATCAACCGGCCGCCCCGTGGCCTCGGCGTCAGCGGACCCAGCAGACACAGGCTTTCCTCCGTCAGATCGGCACGCCGGGCGACCGTGAAGCGGGCGTGCAAAAGACGCACTTCGGCGTCGCCGAACCTCCCGCGCAATTCCTCATAGAGGCTCTGGGCCCGTGCGACAGAATTTCGGATGACTAGCGCGGTCCCCCCGCCGGCGAGTTCATCCGCCAGCAGATCACCTACTCCGGCGTCCGCCTCGGCATGCAGCCGCTGTCGTTCGTCACGCGTCGATCGTGCACCGGGCACCCTCTCCGGCAGCACGCGCACCGCCACGGGAAGGTCCTCGCGCCAGCTCTCCGTCACCTCCGCGTGGAACTGCGCCTGCCCCGAGACTGGCAGCCATGCGGCCGTGACACTCGGATAGCCCTGCGGGGCCGGGACCTGGGCCTTGAACTCCTCCTGTGACGCCGCACCGGCGAGGTAGGCCTCGAAGAGCGTCTGCCGCTGAGCGGGGGCCAGCGTCGCGGAAAGAACGATCACGGGCACACCCGCCTGGCCCAGCCAGCGCAGTGCCTCCGCCAGAAACTGACTCATGTACACGTCACAGGCGTGTACCTCGTCCAGCACCACGACCTTGCCCGCAAGCCCCGCCATCCGCAGCATCACATGCCGCGTACGGGTCGCCGCGTACAACAGCTGATCGACAGTGCCCACGACAAACGGGGCCAGCAAGCCGCGCTTGGCCCCGAGGAACCACTCCGCGGGTGCCAACCGCTCCTGCACGCCGCACTCTTCGTACGGGACACCGTAGGGGTCGTCGTCCATCCCGAACTCGTCGACTCCCGCAAACGCCTCGTCCGCGCAGGCTCCCGCGTTCTCCAGCAGCGCCTTCCACTCCCGGTTGAAAGCCCTCTTGCCGTGCAGCAATACCACCCGGGACGCCAGGTCCGGGTCGATGGCCCCCAGCCACCGCCGAGTACGAGTGAACATCGGATCGCTGGTCGCCTGGGTCGGCATCCCCACAAAGACGCCATCAGCACCGAACCTGGCCGCAAGGACTTCCGCCGCCGCCAGAGCGGCCTCCGTCTTGCCTTCCCCCATGGGAGCTTCGATCACCATCAGCCCCGCACCGCCCATGCGGCGCGCGGCATCGACCACCATGGCCTGCGACGGGCGAGGCGTGCATCCGAACCGGTCCCGAAATGCTTCGGGCCCAGGAACGGCGAGGGCCCCCCAGCCCCGCTGGAGGCCCAATGCCGTCCATGCTGCCGCTGCCCGATCACGGGACGCACTCAGACCCACTGTGCGCAGGTCATCCGTACCCTGGAAGAAGCGTTCATCGCTCGCGATCCAGTCCGCCATGACCACCAGACCGCTGAGCTGCAGCTGCAGCGCCTTCGACGGAACCAGCACAGGCTGCAGCTCACACAGGCTCCCGAACCCCAACTCACGCGTGAATACATCCAGCACGGCTTGCTGAACCTGGTGCCAAAGCCCCCTCCCCCGCAGCTGCCCCTTGGCCGTCCTGGGCTCCTGCACATCCCTCAGCGACGGAAAGGCGCCGTGATGTCCCGCCACCAAGGGCCACACCCAGTCCACCTGCTCCGGACTCCAGCCGGCGGAGGTCAACAGCTCACGCGCCAGCAACCCGCCGGCCCAGTCATGACGCCAGCGCCTCTTGGTCTTCACCCCCGCCACAGCAGCCGACTCCACCCAGGTCAGCCCCGACCGCCGGACCGCCTCCGCACCCACAGGCCACAAACGCTGATGGACCGGCGTCGCCTTCCCACAGTCATGGACCCCACACAGCCAGGCAAACAACCCCCGCCCCCGCCCCGGCCCACCGGCAACCACATCCAGAGCCGACCGCGTCGAAGGCGCAAGGAGGCCCTCCCACAACAACTCGGCAACCGCAGCAGTGTCCAGGAGATGCCCCATCAAAAGGCTCGTAGTGCCCGCAGCCCGTTCCCGCGACTTCCCCCACAACGCCTCCAAAGCACTCACCACAGCAGGCTCATACCGCTCGTGCAGCTGCTGTAAGTCCACCAGGCCTCCATCGTCCGACGAACCCCCGAGATTAGAAGCCAGCACTGACAACACAGCCTGACCTGCAAAAATCAACTCAACGCGCAGATGCGTCCCACGGTCCACCGTTCGCGGGACAAAACGTCTCCACCGAGCGCCGGGTCGACCACACGCCGCACATTCCGTAGCGCACGGAGTACGACCAGGTGGAGCATCTCCGCGGGACGGGGTCGACAAGTCACGACCTTCATCGTGGTGACGTCCGGAGCATCCCCGCGGGCGCGGGGCCGACCGCGCCTCGGTCCAGGTCGACCCGGGTACCGTCGGAGCATCCCCGCGGCCGCGGGGTCGACCTCATCGGCCGCACCCAGTTAGGCACCTCGCCCGAAGCGTCCCCGCGGGCGCGAGGTCGACTGGCAGAGCCAAGGGCCCGTCGCCGACTACTACGGAGCATCCCCGCCGGGGGGGCGGCTGAAGCTCGATACTCGCCGTCTCCCAGGATGACGGAGCATCCCGCCCCACGGGGGCGGGGTCGACGGTGGTGACGCCAAGTAGCCGAGGAGAGAAGCGGGAGCATCCCCGCGGGCGCGGGGTCGACACAGGCGGCAAGTTGACCGTGATGCGCCAGTCCGGAGCATCCCCGCGGGCGGGGTCGACCTCAACGGGGCCGCCGGGGGTCGCCTCGGTGTACGGAGCATCCCCGCGGGGGCGGGGGCGACGTCATGGGCGGCCGGCGCCACGCACCGAACCGCGGAGCATCCCCGCTGCGCGGGGTCGACTACGCCACCTGCAACGCCCGCTCCCTGATGCACGGAGCATCCCCGCGGGCGCGGGGTCGACTTGTCGCCCGGCAGCGTCTCCAGCCAGAGTTCCGGAGCATCCCCGCGGGCGCAGGGTCGACACGCTGAGGACGTGCAGCGCGGCGTACAGCCGCGGAGCAACCCCGCGGGCGCGGGGTCGACACAACTGCGTCTTGGTCATCTCCCCTCCGTACAGGAGCATCCCCGCGGGCGCGGGGTCGAACCAAGGTGTCGGCACATCGCCGCGTACTCCCCTGGAGCACCCCCGCGGGCGCGGGGTCGACTCATCGCGGCCGGGTTCATCCGCCGTGTACGCCGGAGCATCCCCGCGGGCGCGGGGTCGACATCCGCTCGGGCATGCTCGTCATGCCCAATCCCGGAGCATCCCCGCTGGCGCGGGGTCGACTTGATCACCGACTTGCCCTTCGGCCGAGTCTGGGGAGCAGCGCCGTCGGCCCCGCGGGCGCGGTAGCAAGGTCGACGTCACGGTTCTCGGGGCAGATCGGCACGGCACGGCTACGGAGCATCCCCGCGGGCGCGGGGTCGACCGCTCATCACGGCGAGCCCGGTAGGCGTACTCCGGAGCATCCCCGCGGGCGCGGGGTCGACCCGGCGCCGCCTCCGCCGTTGCCCTTCCCGCCCGGAGCATCCCCGCGGGCGCGGGGTCGACCCGTTCCAGGCGGCACACGAAGGAGCCGTCTACGGAGCATCCCCGCGGGCGCGGGGTCGACGTGCGGGCGCTCGGACTGGAGCGCGGCGCACATGGAGCATCCCCGCGGGCGCGGGGTCGACACTGCATAGGCCGCGGTCGCGTCGTCTCGTGTCGGCGGCGCTTGAATCGTGACCCACCCTGGCCGGTTGAAGATTGACCCCCGGTCCGTCAGTTGATGTTGTTCATTCCCCGGTGTTGGCGGG
>NZ_JBVJKF010000043.1:0-20437 GCF_055585365.1 Streptomyces sp. NPDC053432 | reverse complement strand
CGTGCCCCAGCCGGCTCTCGAGCCGGTAGCGGCCCGCCAACTCCATCCCCCTGTACATGAAGATCAACGTATGCGACTCGCCCGCGATGCGACAAAAAACCTCCGAACCCGGTCGGGGTCCTCCGGCCGCATCCGCCGGCCCACTGCCAGGAGTCAGGCCCGGATCTCGTTGACCAGCATCCGCAAGGTCAGGCTGTGCTTCTCGGGCGGCAGGGCCTCCATCGCGGCGGCGGCGTGCGCGATGCCCCCGGCCTGGTCGCCGGAGCGGGCGAGCATCAACCCGCGGTGGAGCTCCAGGTGGGTCGCGAAGCGGGGCAGCCTCGCGGGGAGCTCGGCGAGGGCCCGGTCCTGCGCCTCGGTCGCGGCCCGCTCCTCGCCGAGGCGGGCGAGGAGCAGCGAGCGGAACACGTTGAGCCGCCACCACGGGACCGCGTAGTCCGAGGTTTGTTCGTGCGAGCCGGCCGCGTCGAAGACTCTGCGGCCTCGCGCGTCGAGGTCGAGGGCGGTTGCCCGGTCGCCGCGGAGGGCGGCGGCGTGGGCCTTGCCGTAGATGGCGTTGAGCAGCCCGAGCGAGGGCCGTTCGGAGAGGGCGAGGGCCTGGTCGGCGAGGACGTCGGCGACGCCGAGGGATGCCCCCTCGTATCCGAGGGCGATGGCCGCCCGCCCGCGTACCCACACTCGCGCGGCCGGGTCCTCGGACTCGTCGGCGGCGCTCGCGGCCATCCGGTACCAGCGCACGGCCGCTGCCCCGTCGGATCCGGGGAACGTCTTGGCATACAGGGTCATCAGCCGGGCGGCCACGGACCACAGTCGGGGTTGGTCGAGTTGCTGTTGCACGATGACGAGTTCGCCGGAGACGCGGCGCTGGATGTCGGCCGCGCCCATGGACATGTAGTCGGTCCCGTACGCCGCAAGCTTGGCCTCCCACGCCTCCGCCGAAGGCCCCCGGCCAGTCGGGCGGCGAACCCTTTCGCGAGGAGGTCGGAGGCGACCACGGGGGCTATGGCCGTACCGGCCACATCGGTCAGGAACTCTCTGCGCAGCATGGGGTCCTCCATGACGGCCAACGGCACATCCAGCACCCGGGACAAGGCCGCGAGATAGAACCCGCGCGGTGCGCACTTCCCGCGCTCCCACCGGGCGACGTACTCGCGCGTCAGAGTCGTGCCCTCGGCGCGGTTGATCTCATCGGCCAGACGGGCCTGCGACCAACCCTGCGCAGTACGCAGGTCGCGGATCAACTCCCCGATGTCCATGCGCCCATCTTGCCCCCAGCTTTGCCCCTGCCCGGAGTTTTTTCCCGGGCCGAAAGTAAAGGCACCAGCCCGACCAGCGAACGGGGTGCACCATGGCAACAACCGACCACATCCACGCCCACACCGAGGCGTTGAAGCTGTTCCCCCCGGCCTCCCTCACCGCCCCGCCCGACTGCGCCCGCTGCCAGGACTACGCCCGCCGCCGCGACACCGCGACCGGGCCGCTGCGCGGCACGGTCGTTACGGACATGCAGGTGCTCATGAAGCGCTGCGCGGCGCAGGGGCACCAGTGACCGGCCGCCACCGATTCAGCGTCGGCGAGATGGTGTTCGACGGCGACCGGCAGGCACGCGGCGAAGTGGTCGGGATCTACCCGTCCCCGCTCGTGGTGCGCCTGGTCGACGCGGGCGGGTTCCAGTGGATCGCTCGCACCGTGGCGTGCGAGCCGGCGGGCAAGCGGCCTGCGGCGCGGGAGCCGGAAGCCGTGCGGGTCCCGCCGGGGCGCAGCGCGGTGGACTGCCCGCCCACCGAACTGCGGGTCGGCGACCAGGTACTGGCGGGCGGCCGTCTCGTCGACATCGTCGACCTGCGCTACCGCCACGGTGCCACCCGGACGATGATCCTGGGGCGGCGCGGTGTGCGTTGCGGAACGGACCGTGCGCGTCTACTGCGCCCATGCTCCGCTCTGAGCTGCCGATGACGTGGTGCGGGCCCCTCCGTCCGGTGGAGAGGCCCGCGCCACGTCTGTATGTGCCGCGATGGTCCTGAGCGGTCAGGTGATGCGGTTCCGCCGGGCCTGCGGAGGAAGGTTCCGCGTGACCGGCGTCCGGCCCGCTTCCGTTCTGGCTTCCTGGGGTGCCGGTCAACCTGTATGGCTTTGTTTCGCTCGTTTGTGTGAAGCCCGGGGTGGCCTGGATTTCGTTGTTTCTTGATCGTCTAGCGTCGCCTGCGGTGCAACGAAATGTTGACGAGGAGAGGTTCACCCATGGGGTACCTGCGCAGGCGTAGTTTCATCATCTTCCACGACCCGGACGCGCCGACGGAGGAGCGGACGCTGGATCCGACGGAGGTCGCGAGGATCGAGGCCGAGCACGAGGCGGGCAAGAAGGGCCGCATCAACGACCTGATCAAGGCGCGGCTGCGTCCCCCGGCCGGCCCGGGTCGGTCGGACCGCATGACTCTGCCGGATCTGGAGTCCGGGGGTCTGAGTCTGGATGTGGGTCTGGAGGTGGGGCTGTTCGAGGAGGACGTCGAGGCGAAGGCTGCGCGCCTGGAACGGGAGAAGAAGGCAGCCGAGGCGGAGGCTGCGCGCCGGGCAGAGCTGAAAGAGGCCGAAGAGGCTGCCGCAGCGGAGGACGCGCGCTGGACGCAGGAGGCGGAGACCGGTGCTGCGGGGGAGCCGTGGCGGAAGATCGTCCGGATGGTCCAGGACGTCATCGGCGCCGACGAGCCGGCACTGAAGGAGTACCTGCGGACTACCTTCCGTTCCACCAGCGAGATGGACAAGCGAACCTTCGCCTGGGATGTCTACGGGGTGGTGACGTCGAAGGCCTCTCTCCCGGACACCCGGTACCGGCCGTGGCGCACCCCTGAGGCGACGGTGCGGTTCACGGACGACAACGGGCTCGGGGTGAATGAGGTACCCGATCCCCACAAGCTGGTCGACGGCAAGTGGGTCGCCAAGACCGAGTCGGAGATGATCCACGACCAGAACCCGACCCTGTGGGTGAAGGTCGCCGACGGCGGGTGGGAGAAGGACGGGCACTGGGGCGGCTACCTCCAGGTCACCTGCGCCACCGAGAACGGCAAGTGGATCGACTCCAGCAACGGCTGGGTACGCCCCCAGTCCGCCAAGGGCGACAAGATCACCTTCTACGACATGGGCGCCTACTACGAGATCTGGCAGAAGGACCGCGAAACCGGCCGCCCGCTCGTGGTCGAGGGTGACCGGCTGCGGTTCTCCAACGAGAAGTCCAAGCCCGGCAGGTTCAACATCCAGGACTCCACCTGGGACTGACCGGGCCCCACGCCCTGCCAACCTAACGACTGCGCCCCGCCTCGCCCGCTCGGAGGCGGGGCACAGCACTTTTGGCCTCGCCGCAGCGGCGGCCGTCCGGGCACGGCAGTGGGGCCGGTCAGGGTGCGGGTGGCCAGTGCCGAGACGGCGTGTACGGGCGAGGCCCGGTGCCTGATCGTGCCTGGCCGGGGTCCGGGCGGACGGCTCGCTGCCGCCCGCCCAGCCCCCCGTACTCCGGACTCCCTCGGCGGCCGAGCACCTGCGGTGCCGGCGGTCCTGAGGCTGTGTTTTTCCGGCGGGAGTGCGTCCATGGCGGCGGCGGCGTGCGCGATGCCCCCGGCCTGGTCGCCGGAGCGGGCGAGCATCAACCCGCGGTGGAGTTCCAGGTGGGTGGCGAAGCGGGGCAGGGTGGCGGGGAGTTCGCGGAGGGCCTGGTCCTGCGCCTCGGTCGCGGCCTTCTCGTCGCCGAGCCGGGCGAGGAGCAGGGAGCGGAAGACGTTGAGCCTCCACCACGGCACCGCGTAGTCCGAGGTCTGTTCGTGGGAGCCGGCCAAGTCGAAGACGGGCGCGGGGCGGGACGCGGTGCGGGTGCCGCCGGGCCGTCGGATCTCTGCCCAGTCCTCCACAAGGATCACCTCTTCCCTCCTGACCTTGATCACCAAAGCCAGGATCAGACGAAGATCACCACATGAGTCAGTTTTGATACGCCGTCAGAGGGTCCGTTTCAACCGTCGCCGACAACCGGCTTCCCGCCCGAGTTGCACATCTGCGTGTACCCACCGCGGCTTGCTCACTGATACAACCCTGCGCCGCACTGACATCTACTCTGCGCACGACACGTGGGGGGATGGAGCATCGTCCAGTCACCAGTCACCGGACCAACGTACGAATTGGACGGTGGGCGTAGTCCGCTGCGATCTGGGAGTTACTGATACCCGTCGTGCCTACCTGCGGGGCTTGCCTCGGTAGCGCAGGAGAGTGGCCGCGAGTTCAGGCAGGGCACGTACGACCGTCACGGTCTCGCTGCGGTGCGCGCGGCAGATCGCAACGATGCAGACGATCGAGGCTGCGCAAACGATGGCCAGACCGACGATCGCGGGTGTAGCAGCAGCAATGGCGATAAGCAGTTCGGGGTTCATGGGTTGGTCCTCTGGTGAGTCGTGAAAAGGCCCGCCGAGTGGGGACTGGCGACACGGTGGAGGACCGGGGGGTTAGCTCCGCAACTCCTGTGTTCAAGGTCTGCCGACCGACTGACAGCGGGCCGTCGGTGCTCTGGGTCACATCGTTTGGCAAGGGCCGGAGGTGCGGGACTAACTCGGGTGGGCACCACTGCGGGTCGGGCTGGTCGACTGTTTCGAAGTCTTCAAGCGCGTCGATTGCCTGCTGTCTCTGCGGGCGAGTCGCTGGCGGGCGGGGGGCGAACTATCGAGGACCGACTACTTAGACGTCGTTTCTTATGGCGTGCCCTGGTCGTTGAACCGTGCATGGCGGATCTGGTTGAGCGGCTGGTGCCGGATGAGTTGTGGGAACTGTTCCGGCGTGTGGTGCCGCCGACCGAGGTCACACGACCGCAGGGCGGTGGTCGGCGGCGGGCTGGTGACCGGGAGGCTCTGGCGGCGATCATCTTTGTGGCTACATCGGGGTGCACCTGGCGGCAGCTTCCGCCGGTCTTCGGGCCGTGCTGGCAGACGGTCTACCGACGGTTCGCCCTGTGGAGCCGTCAGCGGGTCTGGGCCCGACTCCATCGGGTGATCCTCGATGAGCTTGGGGTCCGCGGTGAGTTGGACTGGTCGCGGTGCGCAATCGACTCGGTCAGCGTCCGGGCCGCAAAAGGGGGCCTTTGACAGGACCGAATCCGACTGACCGCGGCAAGTTGGGATCGAAGATCCACCTGATCACCGACCGGAATGGATTGCCGCTGTCGCTGGGGATCTCCGGTACCAACATGCACGACAGCCTCGGTCTGCAGCCGCTCGTTCGCGGTATCCCGCCGATACGCTCTCGACGCGGGCCACGACGCCGTCGCCCGGACAAGCTCCACGCGGACAAGGGCTACGACCACGACCACCTGCGGCGTTGGCTCCGCGGCTGTTGGCGTACACGGCAACGTGCACAGGTAGGTACAGCTGAACGTGCACAGCGCCGATAGTTGTCTGGGCTGGTGAGCACCTTGTTGAGGGTGGGCTGGGCGCGGCGGCTCAGTGCTGGCCGTCGCGGCAGCGGGACACGCCGGGCGACTGGCGGCCGTAGCAGGGGCTCCGGTTGCCTGTCGTCACGGCTGCGGTATCTGGTCAGCCGCAGGCGGTTCACGTCGCCGGCGGCCCGTAGGTGTCCGGAGCCGTCTGGCTAGGCTGTGGGCCTCGACGGGCTGTGACGCAATGGGGGCAGGATGGCTGGGCGGGTGAGGGGTGACCGGGAGCCGGTGGCGCGTTGGAAGGCGCTGGTCGGTCTGCTGCTGGCGGTCGGCATCGTGCTCGGAGTGGTCGGGGGGTTAGTCGCGCTGGTCCTCGGCACGATGGGGTTTCTGCCGGGCGACTCGATGAGCGTCGCCTGGGACACCCCGGAGGACCGCAAGGCCGAAGCACACGGCAACGGTGCCTGGCTGGTCGGCGACACTGTGGTCCGCAGCCGGTTCGACGCGGTCACCGGCTTCGACGCCGGTTCGGGCAAGCGGCGCTGGGAGTACACCGTCCCGGGGCGGTCGGAGATCTGCGCGGTCGCTTCGACGGCGGTGGACGGCATCGGGCTGATCGCCCATGGCGAGTCTGGTTCGTCGTCGGTGACCGCCCCGGTGACGCCGGGGAAGGGCTGCGACACCGTCACCGCGCTCGACCTGGTCGGCGGGCGCGAGCTGTGGCACACCTCCCGGGTGCCGGGCGTCGGGCTGATCCTCCCGGAGCCGGACCTGGTCGCGGCCGGCGGAGGGCTCGCGGTGTTCCGCGACGGCGGCGCCTCGTCGGCGGTCACCGGGCTGGAGGACCGCTTCAGCCAGACCGCGCACGCGGTGCGCGCCGTCGACCTGCGCACCGGTGCCCCGCGCTGGCAGGCCGCCCTACCGCAGGGCTGCGCCCCGCACCGGGTCGCGGCAACCGAGCGACAGGTGCTGGCCCTGCTCGCCTGCGACGGCACCGAGCAGAAGCTCGCCGCCTTCGACCCGGCCGACGGCCGGGAGCGCTGGACCGTACCGCTGGGCACCCGGCGGGCCGTGTCGCCCGGTGAGGGTGCGGTCTTCCTGTCCGCTGACCCGGTGGTGATGCGGATCGGCTCGGGACCCAAGGGCGGCGCCTTCCTCTCCTTCGGGGCGGACGGCCGGGCCCAGGGCCGGATCGAGTCCGGCGGAGGCTACGGGGAGCTGGTGATGGGCGACCCCGGCAGGGTGGCAGTCGAGAGCGGCCGACTGCTCGCAGTCGCGCGCTACTCGACCCGCTCCTACTCGGCGGAGCGGGTAGTCGCCTTCGACCTGGCCAGCGGCGGGGAACTGTGGCGGACCGACCCGTGGGGGAGCAACCAGAGCATCTACGCGATGCATGCGGCGGCCGGCCGGCTGGACCTACTGCTGGCCACCCGCAAGGGCAAGGACGAGATATACGTCCTTGACACGACCGACGGCGAGGAGAAGGACGACCGCAGCTTCCACGACGACATCCATGGCGGGAACCTGCTGCTCCGTCACCGCGACCGGGTCATCGCGGTGCGTTGGGGCCAGGGCGTTCGGCCGTTCACGGCGTACCGGCCGTGGTGACAAGCACTGGGGCCGCCCGCGACTTCAGGGTGGCGGGTCAGACAATCGGGGGGCCCCGGTGCTGTGGCGTACGGCGCGATGTGCACGTTCGCCCGTACCTTGCTGTGCATTTTCACGCGAACGCCGACAGCGGCCGGAGGATCCGGCACCGGATCGCCCGCAAGGGCATCGAGTCCTCGCAGCGTCTGGGCCGCCATCGCTGGGTCGTCGAACGGACCGTGTCATGGCTGGCCGGCTGCCGACGCCTCCACCGGCGCTACAAACGCAAGGCCGAACACTTCCTCGCCTTCGTCGGGATCGCCGCGGCTTTGATCAGCCATCGCCGATTGGTCACCCCGCTCAGGTCCTGCGGCGGTCCTGCTGCACGTCGAAACAGAGCAGCCCCATCGAGTCCGCCAGGCCCGCCGCGTAGGCAGACGCTTCCTCGGCCCTGCTCCAGGCCATCCCGAAGTAGATGAGCGGACCACTTGCACCGGCGATCAGCGGACCGACCGACCAGGGCGACGTCTCGTTCTCGTCCTCGGTGATGTCGCACCACCGCTCAAGAAGCGCCGCGACGTAGGCCGTGATGCGTTCGGACGGAGGCTCAACAACTTCACCGTCGAGATAGCGGTCGTACAGGTCCCTGAAGGCGCGGCAGGCGCTCTTGTCGTTCGCCGGCCGCTCGCCTTCCCACACCGCCAGGTCATAGCTCATGCCCGGAGGCTCTCACACCGCACTGACAGCCAAAAGAAACGACCTCTTAGCCACGCAAGAGACATGACCGATGGCTCCGATGCCCCACCTTGGTTATGGGGGGAGGTCATCACCCGCGGCGGCTGCGCCGCCGGTCTTGATGGAGTAGGAAGCTCTTACCGCGCGGCCCGGTGCACCCCGCTTCCCCGCCGGCGACCGCGGCCCGCGTACTGTCGGCGCCATGAGCTTGTTCTGCAACCTCTTCGGCAGCTCAGCCGGCGGATCCGAGCAGAGCTTCAGCGGTCCGTAGGTGCCGTTCTCGAAGGTGAAGATGGTCGGCTCGGTGTCGTACTCCTCGCGGAAGTAGCTGCATAGGTCGAAAGCGGCTCTGGTCCACTTTCTGTGGGCGTGTACGCAGCGTGACTGTTGATCTTCGATGCATGCCGTGCGATGTCGCCCGGAAATCGCCTGCGGTGAGTGGGGGCTGGCCAAGAGTGCTTCGGCGTGAACGAAGTACGGACAACGCTCGAAGAAGTGCTGCTCGCATCGGTGCAGGGCGTCCACGTGGTGGCGGTCGAGGTGGCGGAGGCCGGTGTCCGGGTGGAGGCCCGGTCGACGATGGGCGGGGCGTCCTGCCCAAGCTGTGGACTGTGGTCAGTGCGAGTGCACGGGTCGTATCTGCGGTTTCCTCGTGATCTTCCGACCGCTGGCCAGCATGTGGTGTTGTCCTTGAGGGTCCGCCGGTTCTCCTGCACTGAGACTGCCTGCCCTCGGCGGACCTTTGCCGAGCAGATACCTGGCCTCACCCGCCGGTACGGAAGGCGAACCGAACGGCTGCGCTCGGCCCTCGCATCCGTCGGCCTTGCCTTGGCTGGCCGTGCTGGCGCCCGGATGGCCCATGTCTTCGGCGCACCGGTCAGCCGCAACACCCTCCTGCGGCTGATCGCCTCGCTGCCGGATCCTGCGGCAGTGGTGCCCCGCGTAGTGGGCGTCGACGAGTATGCCCAGCGCAGGGGGCGGATCTACGGCACCGTGCTCGTCGACGTCGAGACTCGACGGCCGGTGGACCTGCTGCCGGATCGCGAGGCCCACACGCTGGCAGCGTGGCTGGCGAAGCGGCCCGGCATCGAAATCATCTGCCGGGACCGTGCCGTCTTCTACGCCGAGGGCTCTACCCGCGGCGCCCCGCAGGCCCTCCAGGTCGCTGACCGGTGGCATCTGTGGCACAACCTTGGTCAGGCCGCTGAGAAATGTGTCTACCGGCACCGCGGCTGCCTGCGGCCCGCGCCGGTCCAGCCGGCGGAGCCGGACGAGGCAGAAACGACGCCTGATTTACCTTCGCAGCCATGGCCTACGGGCCACCGCTTCGCCGAGCGCACCCGCGCCAAGCACGCGACCGTCCACGCGCTCCTGGCCGCCGGGCACAGTAAGCGGTCCGTCGCCCGGCAACTCGGCATGGGTCACAGCACCGTCCTACGGTTCGCCGACGCGGCTACGCCTGAGGCTCTGTTCACCGGTCAGTGGCAAAACCGCCGGACCGCCCTCGACCCTTACAAGCCCTATCTCCATGACCGCTGGCAAGACGGCTGCACCAACGCCTGGCAGCTGTGGGAGGAGGTCAAGGAGCAGGGCTACTCGCATGGTTACGCCAGCGTCCGCGACTACATCCGCTCCGTGCTGCGGGGCAGTCCCCAGCCCATCGGCCCGCGGCCGCCGACGGCCCGCACCGTTACGCGGTGGATCCTCACCCACCCCGACGCTCTGCCGGAACCAGATCGAATCCAGCTCAAGACTGTCCTGGCCGCGTGCCCCGAACTCGATGTCCTGGCGGCACACGTGCGCTCGTTCGCCCGCATGCTCACCCAGCTGGAAGGTCACCGGCTGCCTGAATGGATCGAAGCCGCCAGCACCGCCGACCTTCCCGCCCTCCAGTCGTTCGCCCGCCACTTCGAACGGGACCTGGATGCCGTCATCGCCGGCCTCTCGCTGCCCTGGAACTCTGGAGTCGTCGAAGGTCATGTCAACCGGATCAAGATGCTGAAACGTCAGATGTTTGGCCGCGCAGGATTCGACCTGCTACGAAAGCGCGTCCTGCTCTACTCCTGAAACCCCACTCAAGCCTCGTCCTCGACAAGCCTGAATCCTTCCGGGAACCCTTCCAAGAACTCCCGGCGGGCCAGATCGGGTTCGGCCTCGGCCATCGCCCTGAGCAGGTCGATCAGCTCCTGTCGCTGATCAGCTGAGAGTTGGCTGAACAGGTGGGTGACGCCCTCTAGGACCTTCACGGCATCGTCCGGGTCCATCTGCTCGTCTTCGCTGCCCTCGATGAACCACAGGGCGCCGACCAAAGCCTCGGCCAAGGCGTGGGTCAGAGACGGGTACGCGGGCATCACAGTGGCCTCCCAGCAGGTCAACGGCAGAGTCAGGCCATACCACCACACCCCACTGACATCACCGTCCGTGAGCCTCCACAGAATGTGGACCAGAGCCTCGAAAGCGGGTTCTGGCACAGATCTTGGGGAGCCGTCGCGGAGCGTGACATCGTTGTTCGATTGCGAGGGACTGGCTCGTGCGAGACGGCGTACGCCTTGTCGCCTGGCAGCCGAAAGTGACGCTCCCTCAGGTTCATTCCGTTCGCTGCTCTGGTCGGCTGTGGACGGTGATGGTGCTGGTCATGCAGACCGACGCGCTGTTCTGGGACTCGCTGGTGTTCGAGGGGATCGACGAGGTGGAGGTCGAGGCGGTCACGGCCGCGTTCGGCACGGTCGAGGTGATGGCGAGAGGCCGCGCGGCTGCGGCGGCATGTCCGGACTGCGGCAGCTTCTCGGATTGAATCCACGATCGTTACCAGCGCAGGCTGAAGGACCTTCCGCTCGCTGATCAGGGCTTTGTGATCCGGCTGACGGTCAGGCGTTTCATCTGTGGGTCGGCAGGCTGCCCGCGCCGGACGTTTGCCGAGCCGTTCTCCCGGCTGACTGTCCCGCACGCGCGGTTCACCACGCGGCTCAACCACGCCCTTGGTCAAGTGGGGATGGCCCTGGCGGGGCGGGCCGGCGCTCGGCTGGCGATCCAGCTGGGCTTCGGTGCGGGACGGATGACCTTGTTACGCAGGGTCATGGCACTGCCCGATCCACGGTTCAGCACGCCGCGGGTGCTGGGCGTGGACGACTTCGCGATCCGTCGCGGCCAGAACTACTCCACCGTTCTGACCAGTGTCGAAGACCACCGGGTGGTCGATGTGCTCCCGACCCGGGAAGCCGGGCCGCTGGCCGCCTGGCTGGACCGCCACCCCGGCGTGGAGATCATCTGCCGGGACCGGGCGGGTGCCTACGCCGAGGGCGCCCGGCGCGGCGCTCCCGATGCTCTGCAGGTCGCCGACCGGTTCCATCTGTGGCAGGGCCTCGGCCGGGCCCGTGGAGACCTGTGTCGCTGCCCACCGCGACTGCCTGCGCAACCCGACGCCCAGCGGCATGCAGCCGGAAGCCACCGGACGGGCTTCAGGTCGGCCGCAAGACGATTCGGCGCCCATCGGCCGGCGGGCCGAACGGAAGAAGGCCGCCCACGCCCTGGTCCACGAGATGCTTGCCCAGGGCCACTCACGCCGGGCGATCGCCCGGCACCTGGCCTGGGGCCTCAACACCGTGCTCCGGTACACGAACGCCGCACGCTGGCAGGACACCATCCGCGACAACCGCCCCCGGCCCAGCAGGCTGGACCCCTACAAGCCCTACCTGGAACGACGATTTACTGAAGGATGCACCAGCGTCACCCAACTCCACGGCGAGCTGGTCGCCGAGGAAGCTCCCGTCACCTACGGCATGGTCCGAGCTCACATCGCCACCTTGCGCGGGGCTCCGTCCGCCGCACCGCCGCGGCCGCCCACGGTGCGGCAGGTGACCGGCTGGATCACCCGACATCCCACGGCCCTGACCGAGGAGGACCGGGCCGGCCTGAAGGACGTCCTGGCCCGCTGTCCCGAACTGGACACGACGGCCGGACACGTCCGCGACTTCGGCGAGATACTCACCGACCGCCTCGGCGCCACGCTCTCCACCTGGATCGACGCAGTCGACGCCAGCCGGCTGCCCGGACTCACCGGTTTCGCACTCCACCTGCGCCGGGACCTCGACGCCGTGACTGCCGGCCTCACCCTGGACTGGAGTTCGGGCAGCATCGAGGGCGCCGTGAACCGCATCAAGAAGATCAAGAGACAGCTCTACGGGCGGGCCGGATTCGAACTTTTACGCAAGATGATCTTGCTTCAATAGCGCATCACCCGGGTGCCGGCTCGCCACCCGCCACGTCCCAGATCAGAGTTCCGTCGTCCAGATCCCGACAGGATGGTCACGCGGAGGCAGCCACAACTGAGGCTGTGACTCGCGATGCCTCTCGTCAGCCTGCTCGTCCCAGTGGAAACGCCCCTCGGCATCGGGCCACGCGACTTGCAGCACGGGGAGAGGCGGCAGCCGGTAGAACCCGATGGCCTGCCCGAAGAAGGTCCGGTACCAGCCGCGATCGACCTGCCTGAGCGCGACTCGATGACCGTCGACGACATCAGGATGGCTCTGGCCGTCCGCCAGCGCTTCACCCGCAGCGGACTTCTCTCCGAGGGTGTTGAGCATGCGGTGCATGGCGTGGACATCGAGCCCGAACATGGCGAGTTCAGGTCCGCCGTGCGTGTGCGCGAGGCCGATCGTGTAGGCGAATCCAGGACCGATCTCGTCTTCGGGAACCATCACGACGTGCCATCCGTGCTGCTGCACATGCTCGATGACCGTCAGATCCATACGGTCTGCTTCGTCCCGGTCGCCGTAGTCATGGCAGAGGACACAGCGGCACAGGAACGGATCATCACTCATATGCGGAGGGTACGAGGTGAGCCCTCACGTCGAGCCACCGGGGTTTGGACCCTCTCAATCGAACAACCCCATCACCCTCTGCGATGGCTCCCCAACATCTGTGCCAGAACCCCGCTCTCACCTACGCAGCCAGTAGCCGTCGCATCGGCGCCCGCGTTGCTCATCCCGGTCTGAAATCCTCGACAATCCGCAGCGCGGGCCCGCCATCACCATTGGCGGGCCCGCGCTGTCGTGTGTCCGGGCTGGGCTGGGCTGCGGGCGGGCTGGTCCGCCACGGCGTCCCGTACGCCGGTGCGGGCGAGCGGTGCGTGTGCTGGCGGCAGGACTGCCAGGCCGGCCGAGTCGATCAGGCGCGAGAGTGGCGCGCGCCGGGCCCGCGGGATCCTCAAGAAGGGCCGGGCCGCTGGCTGCGGGCAGAGCGTGAGGTCCACCTCGGCCGGGCTGCCCACCCTCGGCCGAGGTCCCCGAGCTGGGCCCTCGCGGGATTCGGGTGGCGGACGCCGCCGCCCGGTGTGGTCAATCCCAGGCCTGGTAGTTGCCGCCGTTGCATTTCATGGTGTAGACGGCCCCGTAGCCGTTGCCCAGGCCGTCGTCCTTGTTGCTGTCCAGGCACAGGCCGGTCTGGCGGTTGACCAAGCGCCAGCGGTCGCCGTCCTTCACCTCGTACCACTGCTGGTAGTAGTTGCGGGGGCTGTCGCACGGCTCCATGTAGACGGAGCCGACGCCGTTCGCGTCGGCGTACCAGCTCGCCATGCACCAGTTGGGGGCACTGGGGGGGCTCATCGAATAGGCGCCGTCCGCGTTCTGCAGGTTCGACTGGGACTCGGTCCACTTCTTGCCGGTCATACTGCAGGCGAACGAGGTGATGTTGCTCCTGACCTCGAAGCCGCCTTTGTCGTTGTAGACGTGCTCCAGACAGCCCTCGGTGGCGCGGTTGGTCCACGTCACCTCGTTGTCTGCGGCCGCGGCCGGCTGGACCATCGTCATGACCAGTGCGGGGAGGGCGACGGCGGTGGCGAGCATCCTGCCCGCCGAACGCTTGCTGAACGACACTTCTGTCTTCTCCGTAGTAAGAGAGCGGATCATTGGTTGAGATGGTGCGTGCGGAGTCCCGGCAGCGCGCGGGGTCGACTCCCGCGCGTTGGCCGGACTCAGTACCAGCGCTGGTTGCCGCCGCCGTTGCACTGCATCGTGTAGACCGCTCCCTTGTTGTCCATGGCGCCGCTGCCCTCGGCCCTGCTGTTGCTGTCCAGGCAGAGACCGGTCTGGCGGTTGACCAGGCGCCAGCGGTCGCCGTCCTTGACCTCGTACCACTGCTGGTAGTAATTGCGGGGGCTGGAGCAGGGCTCGATGTAGACGGATCCGACGCCGTTGGCGTCGGCGTACCAGCTCGCCAGGCAGAACCGGGTGTCGGTTCCCGGGCTGATGGTCCATGCCCCGTCGGAGTTCTCCAGGCCGGACTGCGACTCGGTCCATGTCTTGCGGTCATCCGGCTCTCCGCACGTGTAGCCCGAGTTCCACGAGGGGATCTTGGTGTTGACGCTGAAGTTGCCGTCGGGCCCGAACCACCAGTACATGCAGCCGTCGGTGGCGTGGTCGGTCCACGTCACCTGGTTGGTCGCGGCCGCCGCCGGATGCACCGCCGTCATGGTCAGGGCGGGAACCGCAAGGGCGACCACAGCAGCCTTCTTCAGATGTTGCACGAGCATGTAACGAACCCCCGTATGCGTGACTGTGTGCCGGAGGGAGGCGGAGCCGCGGGCGTACCCAGCGGCAACCCCCGCCCAACAGAAGGGCCTTGGGTCGGCCCCTATGGATCGATCATGTTCGGGGCGCCTCACCTGGCGCTAACATGGCACGAAGATCGTTAATGGGGGCGGGGCGGGGCGGGACCCCGGCAGGGGGTGCCAGATGAGGTTCGGCGTACTGGGCCGACTGAGCGTGCACGACGGCTCCGCCGAGATCGCGGTGACCGGCACGAAGCTCCGCTCGCTGCTGGCGACACTGCTCCTGCACGCCAACCAGCCGGTGCCCACGGACAGGCTCCAAGACGCCCTGTGGAACCAGGCCCCGCCGGCCTCGGGTGCCGCCGCGGTGCACAACCTGGTGGCGCGCCTGCGCCGGGTGCTTTCCGACGGGGGAGAACGGCAGGAACGGCTGCACGCGACGCCGCTGGGCTACCGCCTGCACGTCGCCGACGGCGAGCTGGACTGCCAGGTCTTCGACGGCCACCTCGGCCGGGCCCGTACCGCCTTCGTGAGCCAGGACTGGGAATCCGTACGCCGCGAGACGGCCGCCGCGCTGAACTTGTGGAGGGGGGAACCACTGCCCGACCTGCCCGACCTGCCCGATGCGCATGCATCTCGCGAGCGGTGGCACGAAGCCCGGCTGCAAGCGCTGGAATGGCACTACGACGCCCAGCTGCAGGCCGGAGGCCACCACGGGATCAGCGCCGAGCTGGCGCGGCACGCAGCCGACCATCCCCTGCGCGAGCCGTTCCACCGGCAGCTCATCACCGCCCTGCACCGGGCCGACCGCACCGCCGACGCGATCGCCGCCTACCACCGGCTCCGCGAGAACCTCGCCGACGAACTGGGCATCGACCCCTCGCCCAGCATCCAGCGGATCTTCCGCTGCATCCTCACAGGCAGCCACCAGGACGAGCCGCCCACCCCGACCGGGCAACCCACTTCCAGCCGGGCCGAACGCGCGACCCCTGCAGCGCAGCCCCCCGCCGGCAGCACACCGGCCCAGCCCCTCCCCGCCGGCCCGCCCGCCCGCCTCCCCACGGCAGCCACGCCCGCGCAACTCCCCCCGGCAGGCTTCACCTTCGCCGGACGCCGGAGCGAACTGACCCAACTCTCGGCCATCCTCGACAGGGCCGCCGGCCGGCCCGGCACCACCCCGGTCGTCACCATCACCGGCACCGGCGGCGTCGGCAAGACCGCACTCGCCGTGCACTGGGCGCACCGCGTCCGCGACTGGTTCCCCGACGGCCAGCTCTACGTCAACCTCCGCGGCTTCTGCCCTAGCGGAGCAGTGGTGACGCCGGCGGACGCGCTGCGCGGATTCCTCGACGGCCTCGGCGTACCGCACGCCCGCATCCCGGCAACAGTCGACGCGCGGACCGCCCTCTTCCGCAGCCTGGTGGCCGGACGGCGCTACCTCATCCTCCTCGACAACGCCCGGGACGCCGAACAGGTCCGCCCTCTGCTCCCCGGCTCGTCGGACAGCATCGTGGTCATCACGAGCCGCGACCTGCTCCCAGGGCTCGTCGCGGTCGAGGGCGCCCATCCCGTCCCCCTGGACCTGCTCTCCACCGAGGAAGCCGAGGAACTGCTGGGCACACGGATCGGCCACGGCCGCGCGACGTCCGACCCCACGGCCCTGACCGCGATCACCGAAGCCACCGCACGGCTACCGCTCGCGCTCGCCGTCGTCGCCGCCCGGGCATCCCTCCAACCGGACCTCACGATGACCGCCCTCGCGGTCGAACTGCGCCACGCCCAGGGGCTGGACGCCTTCGCCGGCCACGACGCGCGCAGCGATCTTCGCGCCGTCCTGTCGTGGTCGTACAAGGTCCTGAGTGCCGACGCGGCCCGCCTGTTCCGGCTTCTGGCCATCCACCCCGGCCCCACCATCACCCCAGCCGCCGCCTCGAGCCTCTCCGGACTTCCCCCGCGGCAGACCCGCGCACTGATCGCCGAGCTGACCCAGGCCCAGTTGATCGACGAGAGCGGCCCGGGACGGTACGCGTTCCACGATCTGCTGCGCGCCTACGCAGCAGAGCTGGCGGACGAGGTCGAGCCCGCCACCGACCGAAGCGGGGCCGTGGCACGACTCGTCGACCACTACCTGCACAGCGCCCGCACGGGGGCCTTGCGGATGAACCCGCAGCTGGAGCCCTTCGACGCCCCGCCCCTGACGTCACCGCGGGTCCGTCCCGAAGCCATGGCCGACCTGGCGGCGGCCCGTGAGTGGTTCACCGCCGAGCACGCCGTCCTCCTGGCGGTTGTCCGCCAGGCAGCAGCCTGCGAGCTGCACCTCTCCGTCTGGCACCTCGCCTATTCCGCCAAAACGTTCCTCTTCTGGAGTGGGCACTGGGGCGATCTGGCCGAGACGCAGACGTTGGCGCTCGAAGCCGCGCACCGCCTGGGCGACCTGGCCGCCCAGGCGCACGCCCACCGCAGCCTCGGCAAAGCCCTCCACCTCGCGCAAGGTGAGGACGCGAGAGCCGAAACCGACCAGCACCTCAAGGACGCACTCGATCTCTTCGCAGCGCTGGACCACACGGTGGGGCAGGCGGAGACCCACGTGGACCTCGCGGCGGTGTTCGAGTGGCGTGACCGCCCTGAGGACGCATTGCACCACAACCGACAGGCGCTCGACCTCTTCCGTGCCGTCGGCAGCAAGCTCGGAGAGGCCAGAGCGCTCAACAACGTCAGCTACTTCCACGGCCTGCTGGGCGACCACGCAATGGCGCTCGACATGTGTGCGAAGTCCATCGCCCTCCTCGAAGAACTGGGCGACCGACGCGGCCAGGCCCTCGCCTGGGGCACACTCGGTTCCATCCACCAGGACATGGGGCGGCACGCCGACGCGGCCGACTGCTACGAGCGGTCCGCCGAGGGGTGCCGTGAGGTGGGAGACGCATCCAATGAGGCCGACTCCCTGACCCACCTCGGCGAGAACCACCTTGCCGTCGGCGATCCCCAGGCAGCCCGGCAGGCGTGGCTGCGTGCCCTGGAGCTGCTGGACGGCCTCGACCACCCCGACGCCGAGACCGTACGCGCGCGGCTGGCGGCCATGAGCGAGGCGTGAGCGTGGGACGGTTCGCCGACGACGCAGGCTCGACCCGTACGAGGGAGTGGACGGGGATCCCGGCCGTGAGGTCCCGCACCTGGCATCGGTGATCGGCTGGGTGCTCCGCCCGGCTCAGCCCCATGCGGACGGCAAGTTCGGCTGCCGAGATTCCGCGAGTCTGCGCATCACACGCTGGTGACCAGATTCCGGGCTGCGGCCGCGAAACGCGACTTCGGCTCCGTAGCGGCCTGACCCGGGTTGTGCCCGCCGCCCGGCCGGCTGGCAGAGCCACGCTGCGGTGGCTTTCCCGCACCCCGAAGCGGCCCCGGTTTTCCGGCTCCAAGCGGCCCCAGACCGTCGTGGATTCGACTCCGGTTCCCTGGCCCGCCGTCTGACGTGCGGAGCGGAGCTTCGGCACAGAGGACTCGAATGTGTGTAAGAGCCAACTGGGGCCGGAGAAGTGGGGCCGGCTCAGAGCGGGAAAGCCACTGCCGGTACCCCGGGCTGGGTCGGCGGTGGGCTGGCGGTTTCGGGCGGTCAGAAGCCTCGGAAGACGCCGTCGTCGTGGGCTGCTTCGGTGAATTCTTCGTAGTCCATGTTGCCGAGGGTGAGGTTGTTGTCGATGGACCAGAGCTGGTCGGCGGTGACGCGCAGGTGCTGGGGTGGTTCCTCGGAGCGGTCGATCACGAGGATCGGGAGCTCGTCGTGGGTGAGGGTGGTGGTGTCGGCGAGGAAGCCGTGCGAGTTCGGGGTCTGGACCGTGGTGAGCAGGGTTTGCCATGCGTGGGGCTGGGTGAAGTCGGTGCGGACCAGCAGCGTCGTCATGTGCGCTTCTCCAGTCGGCGGGGGTCCGGGCCGGCTGGCCTCCTTGCGGTCCGGGTGAGGACGGTGGGGGAGGCCTTGGCCGGGCCGGGCTCTGGGCGGGGGTGTTGGTCAGGCTTTGACCCAGAAGGGGTCGTCTTCCAGGACGCGGTTGGTGCGGTAGAAGGAGCTGAGGAGGCCGCCTTGGCTGTTCTGCTCTGCCCTGGGTACCCAGGCCCAGCCGCGGTAGAAGGTGCCCAGGGTGGTGCCGCCTTCCTTGGTGGATGCGAAGGGGTATTCGTCGCAGGACAGGCCGGGGGAGGGGGGTGAGCCGACGACCCGGCGGCGCCGGAGTGCTGGGTGAGCCCGATGCCCCGCGCCGCTCGAACAAGATCCGGTTTGCCACAACGCACTCAGTCAGGGGCGGTCGTGTCGTGGTCTCATGTCAGGGACGTGGTTCGCTTGACGGCCTTCGACGCGAGCAGGTGCATGTCTGCTGGCGTGAAGGGGCCGTATTTGGTGATGCTGAGGTAGATGAGGAGCTTTCCGCGTCTGATGTAGAGGGTGTTCCAGTAAGTCTGCTCGTGCTGCTGGGTGAAGTAGTGAACCTCGTCTCCGAGGTCACGGAACTGTGCCGGGTCCTGCTCTGATGGATCATGGGCCAGCATGTTGAGCTCGGTGACGAGCTGCGGGAGCCGAGCGGCGGCATCTTCGGCGCTGCCTTCGCGTGCGAGCTGCTCCTTGATCATTTCCAGGCCGCTGTTCTGCCCTTTGAAGCCAGTGGCCTGGAGCTTGGGATCGTCATCGCAAGGAGATGCCGTGGAGGAGCTGGCGAAGCCCGGCGGAAGGTCTTGGGCAGTAATGAGGGCATGGCAAAGTGCCGCTGCGGGGCTGGGATTGCCGTCTGCTGTGGTCGGCATCGCGGTCTGGAGGGAGGCGCCGGCCGAGTGAGTGCTGCCGCTCACCGAGGAGCAGCCTGATCCGAGGAGGACCACAGTTCCTGCCAGGGCTGCCGCTCTGAGCTTGTGTATGCGCCGGTCGTCCATATGTCCCCCCAAGGGTCAGCGGTGATTCGGCGGCGGAGCCTAGCAGCCGGACTACTCCGCGACAGTCGTCCGGATGACTCTGGGTCAGTGCCTGCCCTGTTTTCCCGAGTCAATCTGTGTTTCAGAATGAAGCATTCACTACGTCAAGGCTGCGATGCAGACGGTTGTGCTCGGTCAGATTGACCGACGTGATGACTCTCTTCGAGAGCGTCACGGTACCTAACGGGGGAATGGCATGGAACGCTCCTCGCGAGACGAGGTCGACATCCTGCACATGGTGGAGCAGACGATGAGGCTCCGTATGGTCTGGGAGTAAGTCGTCATGGCGCACTGGGGCCGGCCGTCGGCAGAAGTGAAGGCCGCACTTACCGCGGCTGCCGGGCGATGGGGTGTCCCGATCGACGAACAGGTCACAACCATGACCGCCGTCTTCATGTCGGGCGGGTCATGGGAGTAACAGCCCGACCCGACCCCGCCGCCGTTGAGCGGCTGGGTCTGAACCGGCTGCCTACCCTGGTGGAGCGATCGACTTTTCTGGGATGTCTTCTGCGGGCTTTCTGGAGGCTTTGAAGCGTGGCACGGACTGCGTGTGGCCTTTGGAAGCGGCTGTCCGGCTGTCCGGCTGTTGGAGGGGACAGGTGTCTGGTTGGAGGATCTGCGGCTGCGTCAGTACGTTGTCGGGGGAATCGATGATGAGGGCGAGGTGTGGGCGGGCTTCGAGGCCCCGAGGCTTCGCGCTGCGATTGAGGCAGGGGAGCCGGGGGAGCACGGGGAGGAACTGATAGTCATGTGCTTCGCCCTCAGTTTGTACGGGTACTCTCCCATCTCCCTGCGCTACGACTGCTGGGGCCTCTCTGAGGATGTTGTTCAGCTGATGGGGAAGGCCCTGCTCATCGCGAACGGCTACGCCGAACGCGACTGACACCCCCAGGTTCCACTGCTGCTGGCCGCCCGCGATAGCGGGCTGGTCCTGGAGGCGGAGCCGGAAGGACCCCAGGCGGGGGAGCGGAGCGGACCCGCTCAACGGGCCGTAGGCCCGGACCCCGTGAAACGGGGTCACTCTGGCCTGCGCAGCAGGCCGTTCGGGGTGGAGCGAAGCGGAGCCCCGAACCGTCCGGAGCGCAGCGTAGGACACCGGCCCGAAGGGCCGGCCTTGAGGGTGCGAAGCACCCTCCCGCTGAGCGAAGCGAAGCGGTTCGTTGGCACAGCGCGCAGCGCTGTGGGACCCGCTCCGCGGG
>NZ_JBVJKF010000042.1:0-21917 GCF_055585365.1 Streptomyces sp. NPDC053432 | reverse complement strand
CTTCTGGCGTTGATTTTTGGCACGCTGTTGAGTTCTCAAGGAACGGACGCTTCCTTCGTACTCACCCTCAGCAACACTGGCTGGGGCTTTCCTCCAGGCTTTCGTTCTGCTGTCTTGCGTTTCCAACTCTACCAGATCATTTCCGCGCCCTGCTTCTCGGAAGTCGCAGTCGGTTTGGATTTGAATTCGGTGACCGTTGGGGGTCTGTGCCTTTCGGCGCTCCGCTACGTTAGCGCTTTTCCCCTGCGGCTCATAATCGAGCCGTTGGCCGGGAATCCGGGCATGCCGGATAGAACCCCGCCAGGGGTAAGTCGTAGGTAGTGGTTGGCCGCTCCGGGGTCCGCCGATGGCAGTGCCCCGTTCAAACGGCTCGGACTACGTTAGGCGTCTGCAAGGGGCGAGTCAAGTTGAGCGGCGGCGGGGCGCGTGGGCCCGGTACGGGCTCACCGTCGGGTCGTGCGTGATCCAGAAGCGGTACGGGTGGGCCGCGCCGGCTCCGCCCACTCCCGTGCGCGGGCCGCTGCTCACCAGGTCGGGCGAGGTGGGGGTGCCCGCGAGGAGGGACAAGGGGGATTCGGGGCCGGCGCAGAGGTCCGTGCCGTCGAGTGAGCGGTCCACGTCCAGGGCCGTGGCCAGGCGGGCCGGGCCTTTGGCCAGCTCTCTCGGATATCTGGCCGAAACTCGACGTTTGGCGGCGAGCTCGGCGCCCTTCGTGATCTCGCCCGCGCGGATCAGGACCCCGCTCGCGTGGTCCTGCGGCCCGCACACCAGGTTGAGGCTGAACCACATGCCGTAGATGAAGTAGACGTACGCGTGTCCGGGCGGCCCGAACATCGATGCGTTGCGTGCGGTGCGGCCCCGGTAGGCGTGGGATCCGGGGTCGGACTCCCCCTCGTACGCCTCCACCTCCGTGATGCGCAGTTCGATGGGGCCGTCCGGGGTGCGCCGGACGAGGGTGCGGCCGAGGAGGTCGGGGGCCACCGAGAGGACCGGGCGGTCGAAGAAGGGCCGGGCCAGGGGCGTACGGTCGGGTCGCGCGCTCATCCGGTCGAGCGTAGTGGAACGCGCGCGCCTGCAACCGGGGCCTAGGGTTCCGCGTTGGTAAGAGGTGGTCGCGGCGCAGTCGCCACACCTACACAGTGCCTTCAAGGGGAGTTTGAACATGGGGTTCAGGAAGCTGTTCGCGAGCCTGGGTGCCGGCGGGGCTTCGGTGGACACGATCATCACCGAGCCGAACGTCGTGCCGGGCGGGATCGTCCAGGGCGAGGTGCGGATCCAGGGCGGGTCCGTGGAGCAGCAGATCGAGGGGCTGTCGGTCGGGCTCCAGGCGCGTGTGGAGGTGGAGGGCGGCGACCAGGAGTACAAGCAGGACATCGTCTTCACCAAGCAGCGTCTCGGTGGTGCCTTCAAGGTGCAGCCCGGCGCCGTGCACGTGGTGCCCTTCGGGCTGGAGATCCCCTGGGAGACGCCGATCACCCACTTCGGGGGTCAGCACCTGCACGGGATGAACATCGGGGTCAGCACCGAGCTGGAGATCGCGCGTGCGGTGGACGCGGGCGACCTCGACCCGATCAACGTGCACCCGGTGCCGGCGCAGCAGGCGATCCTCGACGCGTTCCGGCAGCTCGGCTTCTCCTTCCGCAGCGCGGACATGGAGCGCGGGCACATCCGCGGCACGCGGCAGACGCTGCCCTTCTACCAGGAGATCGAGTTCCTGCCGCCGTCGCAGTACCGGGGGCTGAACCAGGTCGAGCTGACCTTCGTCTCGGACGGGCACGAGATGGACGTCGTCCTGGAGATGGACAAGAAGCCGGGTCTGTTCACCGAGGGCAGTGACACCTACCGCTGCTTCCAGGTGGGGCTGCAGTCGTACCAGGGCACCGATTGGGCCGCGTACCTGAACCAGTGGATCGCCTCGGTCGGCTCGCAGCGCAACTGGTTCTGATCCGATGACGCCGGGGCCCGGACCGCCAGCGCGGTCCGGGCCCCGGCGTCGTGGCCACCGCTCCTGACGGTGCGTCGGCCCCTAGGATCCCGGTTGATCAGTCTTCCCCGACCGAGACAGGAGGTTCCGTGGTGGCCGAGCAGAAGAGGGCTCCCCTGCCGCACGATTTCCACCCCGAGGTGCACGAGTTCACGGTGACGAGCGCGGATCTGTCGCCCGGTGCCGATCTGGGTCCCGACCAGGTGCTCTCGGGCGGGAACCGCTCGCCGCAGTTGCGGTGGGAGGGGTTCCCGGAGGGGACGAAGAGTTTCGCCGTGACCTGCTTCGATCCCGATGCGCCGACCGGGAGCGGGTTCTGGCACTGGGTGCTGTTCGACCTCCCGGTGTCGGTGACCGAGCTTCCGGGCGGGGCGGGCAGCGGGAAGTTCGAGGGCCTGCCCGCCGGAGCGGTGCACGTGCGCAACGACTACGGGACCCGGGACTTCGGCGGGGCGGCGCCGCCGGCCGGGGAGCGGCACCGGTATGTGTTCACCGTCTACGCGGTGGACCAGGAGAAGCTCGGCCCCGGCGAGGACGCGTCCCCCGCGGCGGTCGGTTTCAATCTGCGGTTCCACACGCTGGGTCGGGCCCAGCTGATCGGTGAGTACGAGGCGCCCGCCGGCTGATCTCTTCTCCTGCTGTTTGCCCGGTCCTGGTCTAAAGACGGCCTGGACCGGGCATTTTTATTGCGTTGTCCCGCGTGGCGCGCGCGGCCAGAGTGGTTGCGGGCCCTGCCGCCAGGGTGGTCGCGGGCCTGCACACGGGAGGTGGGCGAGATGCGGGACACGCTGGTGCTGAATGCGAGCTTCGAGCCGCTGTCGACGGTGACGTTGAACCGGGCCGTGGTCCTGGTCCTCCAGGACAAGGCCGTCGTCGAACAGTCGCACCCCGATCTCCGTGTGCGCGGTGCCACCATGGATCTTCCGATGCCCCGGGTGATCAGGCTCTGCAGGTACGTCCGGGTGCCCTTCCGAAGACATGCTCCCTGGTCACGGAGGGGGGTGCTGGTCCGGGACCAACACCGGTGCGCGTACTGCGGGAAGCGCGCGACGACCGTGGACCACGTACTTCCGCGGGCCCAGGGGGGCGGGGACACCTGGCTGAACACGGTGGCCTCGTGCGCCGAGGACAACCACCGCAAGGCGGCGAGGACTCCGGAGGAGGCGGGGATGCCGCTCCTCCGGAAGCCCTTCGTGCCGTCTCCGGCGGACGCCATGCTGCTGGCCCTGGGGGTGAACGGGCGGGACGTGCTGCCGGAGTGGCTCGAGCGTTCCGCCTGAGGCCGTGGTCCGCTGAATGGCGTAGGTCCTCTACGCCACTCAGCGGATCAGCAGTTGGACGATCGCGAGGATGCCGACGGTCACGATGACCGCTCGCAGGACGGTCGGCGAGAGGCGGCGGCCGACCTTGGCGCCGATCTGGCCGCCGATGGTGGAGCCGACGGCGATGAGCAGGACGGCCGTCCAGTCGAACTCCGCGACGAAGAGGAAGACGACGGCCGCGATTCCGTTCACCAGTGCGGCGATGACGTTCTTCACGGCGTTGATCCGCTGCATGTCCTCGTGGAGCAGCAGGCCCATCAGGCCGAGGTAGAGGACGCCCTGGGCGGCTCCGAAGTAGCCCCCGTACGCACTGGCGAGCAGCATTCCGGACAGGAGCGCGGGGCCGCCGTCGGGATGGCCCGGATCGCCTCCGGTGGTCTCCTGGCGGCGGCGCAGGTAGGCGGCGAGGCGGGGCTGGAGGACGACCAGCACGAGGGCCAGTCCGATGAGGACGGGCACGATCGTGTCGAAGGAGTCGGACGGCAGGGTGAGGAGCAGGACGGCTCCGGCGAGACCGCCGACGAGGGACACGGCGCCGAGCCGGAGGACGCGGGAGCGCTGGCCCTTCAGCTCCTTGCGGTAGCCGATGGCCCCGCTGATGGAACCCGGCACCAGGCCGAGGGTGTTGGACACGTTGGCGGTGACCGGTGGCAGGCCGGTGGCCAGCAGTACCGGAAAGGTGATCAGCGTGCCGGAACCGACGATGGTGTTGATCGTGCCGGCACCGATGCCGGCGGCGAAGACCGCGAGTGATTCCCAGATGGACATGGGCGGGGTCGTCCCCTTTGCATGAGTGAGTCGCCTCCCCGCCATGAAGGTCGAGGGGCCTCACTGATCATGCCTGAGGGGACGGCCGGAGGGTCCCGGGGGGGGGAGGGATCGCAAAAATCCCCCACCCCTCCGCAACTGCTCCGGTCCCGCTAGTCGATGGGGGGCTGCTCACGGCGCTGGGCGCCGATGCCGCCGCCCTCCGCGCCGGCCCCGTCCTTGCCGGAGCCCTGCGGGTTGAAGCCCGAACCGCCGGTCATGGGGCCGAAGTTGCCCATGGCGCCGGAGAGGCCCTTGAGGGCGTCGCCGATCTCGCTGGGCACGATCCAGAGCTTGTTGGCGTCGCCCTCGGCGATCTTCGGGAGCATCTGGAGGTACTGGTACGCGAGGAGCTTCTGGTCGGCGTCGCCGGCGTGGATGGACTCGAAGACCGTGCGGATGGCCTGGGCCTCGCCCTCGGCCTTCAGTGCGGCGGCCTTGGCCTCACCCTCGGCGCGCAGGATGGAGGACTGCTTCTCACCCTCGGCGCGCAGGATCTCCGACTGCCGGACACCTTCGGCCTGGAGGATCGCGGCGCGCTTGTCGCGGTCGGCGCGCATCTGCTTCTCCATCGAGTCCTGGATGGAGGTCGGCGGCTCGATCGCCTTCAGCTCGACGCGGTTGACGCGGATGCCCCACTTGCCGGTCGCCTCGTCGAGGACCCCGCGCAGGGCCGCGTTGATCTCCTCGCGGGAGGTGAGGGTCCGCTCCAGGTCCATGCCACCGATGATGTTGCGCAGGGTGGTGACGGTGAGCTGCTCGATCGCCTGGATGTAGCTGGCCACTTCGTACGTGGCGGCGCGCGCGTCGGTCACCTGGTAGTAGATGACGGTGTCGATGTTGACGACCAGGTTGTCCTGGGTGATCACCGGCTGCGGCGGGAAGGGGACGACCTGCTCGCGGAGGTCGATCCTGTTGCGGATCGAGTCGATGAACGGCACGACTATGTTGAGGCCCGCGTTGAGGGTGCGCGTGTAGCGGCCGAACCGCTCGACGATGGCGGCGCTGGCCTGCGGGATCACCTGGATCGTCTTGACCAGTGCGATGAAGACCAGAACCACCAGAATGATCAGGACGATGATGATCGGTTGCATGCGGTTCTCCCCGTGCCCTTCCGGCTGTCTGTGCTGCCCCGTTGAACGGAGTCTCGCAGACCCGGGGCCCGCGAGCAGGCTGCTTGTCACATGACGACGGCGGTCGCCCCGTCGATCTCCACGACGTCGACCGACTGGCCGGGTTCGAAACTGGTGTCCGCGTCGAGGGTGCGCGCGGACCAGACCTCTCCGGCGAGCTTGATCCGGCCGCCCCGGCCGTCGACGCGTTCGAGGACGAGGGCGCTCCGGCCCTTCAACGCGTCGATCCCGCTGCGGTGTTGGGGGCGCTGGTGGCGGTGCCGATTGGCGAGGGGCCGTACGACGGCGATGAGCGCGACCGACACGATCACGAAGACCAGGACCTGGGCCACCACTCCCCCGCCGAGGGCCGCCGTGACGGCGGCCGCGACCGCGCCGACGGCGAACATCCCGAACTCCGGCATCGCGGTCAGGACGAGGGGGATGCCCAGTCCGACCGCGCCGATGAGCCACCACACCCACGCGTCGATGTCCACATGGTCATGGTAGGCGGGGCGAGCGCGGTCGGGACAGGGGGCGTTGGCGTCCGCGTCGGCGTTGGCGTCCGCGTCGGCGCCGGAGGGGGCCTAGCGCAGGGGCAGGCCCTGGGCGGTCCAGCGGTCGTTCCCGTTGCGCTCGACGATCAGCGGGAGGCCGAAGCAGAGCGAGAGGTTGCGGGAGGTCAGTTCGAGGTCGATCGGACCCGCGGTGACGACCTTGCCCTGACGGATCATCAGGACGTGGGTGAAGCCGGGGGCGATCTCCTCGACGTGGTGGGTGACCATCACCATGGAGGGGGCGAGCGGGTCGCTGGCGAGCCGGCCGAGGCGGCGTACGAGGTCCTCGCGGCCGCCGAGGTCCAGCCCGGCGGCGGGCTCGTCGAGGAGCAGCAGCTCGGGGTCGGTCATCAGGGCGCGGGCGATCAGGGTCCGCTTGCGCTCGCCCTCGGAGAGGGTGCCGAACTTCCGGTCGAGGTAGTCGGTCATGCCGAGGCGGTCGAGGAAGGCGCGGGCGCGCAGCTCGTCGACCTCCTCGTACTCCTCCTGCCAGGTCGCCGTCATGCCGTAGGCGGCGGTGAGGACGGTCTGCAGGACGGTCTGCCGCTTGGGGAGCTTGTCGGCCATCGCGATGCCGGCGACGCCGATGCGGGGGCGCAGCTCGAAGACGTCGCTGCCGGGCTTGCCGAGGGTGCTGCCGAGGATCGTGGCGGTGCCCTTGGTGGGGAAGAGGTAGCTGGAGGCGAGGTTCAGCAGCGTGGTCTTGCCGGCACCGTTCGGGCCGAGGATCACCCAGCGCTCGCCCTCCTTGACCGACCAGGAGACCTGGTCCACCAGCGCCCGGCCCTCGCGGACCACGGATACGTCCACCAGCTCCAGAACATCGCTCATGAGCGTGTTGTCACCCCTTGCAGTCACGGTTCTGTGCCCGCCTGTAGGCGCGGCCCCAGGGGAAAACCTACGCCACTCGGAGAGGGGTCCGGGGCCGGGCCCCGGTGCGGGGGGCCGCGCGGTGCGGATCCGTAGAGTAGGGGGATGCTTTTCGAACCACGTTCAGGGCGGCTGGCCGCCTGGGGGAACGCGCTGCTGGCCGCTCTGGTCTCGCCCGATGAGGCCGTGTCGTCGATCGTGGGCGAGGACGCCGTGCACCGGGTGGCGGGGCTGCCCGGTGAGGCGGAGCCGGTGGGGCTCACGCTGGCGCTCGGCCGGCTGCGGGCGCTGGGGGTGAGCGGGCTGCGGGTCGCGCTGCCGGCGCCGGGGCATCCGCTGGGGCTGAGCGGGCCGCCGGAGTTCAACGCGCGGGCGCTGGAGGCCGAGGAGGCCGTCGTGTGCGTGGGCGCTGCGCTGGGCCTGGTGCCGGAGGTCGCGGAGGCGGGGCCCGCGGGTGACGTGCACGTATCCGTGGTGTGGCACTGCCTGCCGGTACGGGAGGCCCCGCCGGCGGACGTGCCCTCGCTGGGCGAGGCGGAGCGGGAGCTGGCGGAGGCGCTGCGCGAGGCGACGGTGGTGCTGACGCGGCTGGATGTGGCGGGGTCGGGTCCGGTCGCGGAGGCCGCGCTGTCGGCGTACCGGGCGCGGGCGGAGGCGGGGCCGTCCGACGGGGCGCTGGCTCCGGGGTATCCGGCGCGGGCGGTGCGGGTGCTGTCGCTGGCGCAGCGGGTGGACCTGATGGTGTCGCTGGCGTACGAGAGCGGGCACGGGGGTGCGGTGTCCTCGTCGGAGATGGCGGCGCGGGCGGAGGCCCTGCGGCCGGTGGAGCGGGTGGCCCGGCGGGCGCTCGTCGCGGCGTACAACTCGGCGGTCGAGGAGCGGGGGCGCTAGCGCGGGCCGGGCGGGGCGGCCCGGGGCTGCGCCCCGGCTCCCTGGGCTCCGCCCCGGACCCCGCGCCTCGATCGCCGGCGGGGCTGGGTTTTGCCCGGCGGGACCGATGCGCCGGGCCGGCTGCGCCGCGGGCAATCGGGGGCTCCGCCCCCGGACCCCCGCGCCTCAAACGCCGGCGAGGCTGGTTTCGGCTGAGCCGAGCTTTCGGGTGCGGCGCCGTTGCGGGGGCTCCGCCCCCGGACCCTCGCGCCTCAAACGCCGACGGGGCTGAGTTTGCCCGGCCTGGGTTGCACCGTGCGGGCGGAGACGGCTGCGGCCCCGCTTCCCGGGGAGAGGGGGGAAGCGGGGCCGGTCAGGGTGCGCTGCTCGGCGGGGCGAAGCCGGCGGAGCGGTGCGGGTGCCGTGGTTAGGAGTTCACGCCCGTGTTGCCCCAGGCGCCGTTCAGCAGGCCGATCGCGGTGACCGAGTTGCCCACGACGTTGACCGGGACGTGGACCGGGACCTGGAGCAGGTTCCCGGAGGCCACGCCGGGCGAGTTCAGGGCCTCGCCCTCCGCCGACGCACTGCCGTGCGCCGAGGAGACACCGGCGCCGGCGGCGATGAGGCCGCCCGCGATCATGGTGACTGCAGCGGCCTTCTTGAAGTTCTTCACGTTCTCGTCCTCCAGTACGTCTGCCGCGACCAGCCGTCGCGGCACGCCATGGAGAACGGGCCGCCCCTGCTCAGGATGCGCCATCCGGGCTACATACACCCGACCGTATGAATCTCGGATTGGTCCGATTACTCGGCCAGACCGTGCCTGACGGCCCACAGCGCGGCCTGGGTGCGGTCCGCGAGGTCCAGTTTCATCAGGATGTTGGAGACGTGCGTCTTGACCGTCTTCTCGGAGAGGACGAGGGCCCTCGCGATCTCCCGGTTGGAGCGGCCGTCCGCGATCAGGCCCAGGACCTCGCGCTCGCGGTCGGTGAGGGAACCCGGGCGGCCGGTGCCGGAGGGGTTCTGCTCCTCCTGGGAGAGGAGGGCCTCCGCCACTTCCGGCTGGAGGACCACGTGGCCCGCGCGGACGGAGCGGATCGCGGCGGCCAGGGCGTCCGGGTCGATGTCCTTGTAGACGTATCCGGCGGCCCCGGCGCGCAGCGCGGGGATCGCCGTCCGCTGTTCCGTGAAGCTGGTGACGATCAGCACGCGGGCGGGGTTGTCGAGTCCGCGCAGCCGGCGCAGGGCCTCGATGCCGTCCGTGCCCGGCATCTTCACGTCCATGAGGATGACGTGGGGCCGGAGCTCCTCGGCGCGGGCGATGCCCTCCTCGCCGTCGGAGGCCTCGCCGACCACCTCGATGTCCTCCTGTACCTCCAGGAAGGTGCGCAGGCCGCGGCGGACCACCTGGTGGTCGTCGACCAGCAGGATCCGGATGCGGCCGGTGTCGTCAGCCACCGGGGACCTCCATCTCGATCGTGGTGCCCCTGCCGGGCTCCGAGTGCACGGTGAGGCGGCCGCCGACGCCGCTCGCCCGGTCCCGCATGGAGACCAGGCCGAGGTGGCGGCCCGCGCGGCGGACGTTCCTCGGGTCGAAGCCCTTTCCGTGGTCGCGGACCGCGAGCACGGCGCCGCCGCCGGCGGTGCGGGCCAGGCCGACCTCGACACGGTCGGCGCCGGAGTGGCGCAGGGCGTTGTGCAGGGCTTCCTGGGCCACGCGCAGGAGTGCTTCCTCCTGGGTCGCGGGCAGGGCCCGTACGCCGTCGCAGGTGAAGGTGACGTGCGCGGTGTGCGCGCGGTCGAGTACGTGGACGTGGGTGCGGAGGGTGGCGACGAGGCCGTCCTCGTCGAGGGCGGCCGGGCGGAGCTCGGTCACGGCGGCGCGCAGTTCGTCGGCGGCCTCGGCGGCGAGGGCGGAGACCTGCTGGAGCTCGTCCTTGGCGCGGGCCGGGTCGCGGTCCACGAGGGCGGCGGCGGCCTGGGCGGTGAGGCGGAGCGAGAAGAGCTTCTGGCTGACGGCGTCGTGCAGCTCGTGGGCGAGGCGGGAGCGCTCCTCTGCGATGGTGAGCTCGCGGCTGCGCTCGTAGAGCCGGGCGTTGGTCAGGGCGATGGCCGCGTGCTGGGCGAGGAGGCCGAGGAGTTCCTCGTCCTCGTCGGTGAAGCCGGCCGGCCCCTTCTTGTTGGCGAGGAAGAGGGCGCCGAGGATCTCCTCGCCGTCGCGGACGGGCAGGCCGAGGAAGTCGGACATCTCGGGGTGCGCGGCGGGCCAGCCGCCGAAGCGCGGGTCCTGGCGTACGTCGGCCAGCCGCTCGGGGGCGTCCGTGTGGAGCATCGAGGCGAGGATGCCGTGCTGGCGGGGCAGGGGGCCGATGGCGCGCCACTGCTCCGGGCTGATGCCGTCGACCACGAACTGGGCGAAGCCGCCGTGGTCGTCCGGGACACCCAGGGCCGCGTATTCGGCGTCCAGGAGCTCGCGGGCGGAGACGACGATCGTGCGCAGGACGTCGCGGACCTCCAGGCGGCGGCTCATGGCGAGCAGCGCGGTGCTGACGGCGGCCAGGCCGGTGCGCTGCGGTCCTTTGTGTCCCTTGTGCATGGGCTCACCGTACCCACGACCGTGACCTGCGGGATCGGGCCCGGGGCGTAGGTCCAAGGGACCGGTACGGGTGGGGCTCGCGGCCGACGCGGCGAGGAGTGCGGACTTCCTACGTTGGGGGCATCTGATGGTCGGTGCGAAGGGTGTGGGTGCGGTCATGTCGGTGGCGATGGTGACGGGGGCTTCGCGTGGGCTGGGCCGGGCGCTGGCCGGGGAGCTGGCGGCGCGCGGCTGGGACCTGGTGCTGAGTGCGCGGGGCGCGGGGGCGCTGGAGGCGGCCGCGGCGGAGCTGGAGAAGGGGGGCGGTCGGGTGGTGGCGGTGGCCGGGGACGTGTCCTCGGCGGCGCACCGGGCGGCGCTGGTCGCGGCGGCGCGGCAGCTGGGCGGCCTGGACCTGCTGGTGAACAACGCGGGGGTGCTGGGGGCGGAGCCGTTGGTGCCGCTGGCGGAGCATGCGCTGGAGGGGCTGCGGGAGGCGTTCGAGGTGAACGTGGTGGGGCCGCTGGGGCTGCTCCAGGAGGGGCTGCCGCTGCTGCGGGCCTCGGCGGCCGGGGCGGTGCTGAACATCAGCTCGGACGCGGCGGTCGTTCCGTACGCGACGTGGGGGGCGTACGGGGCGACGAAGGCGGCCGGAGACCTGATGTCGGCGGTACTGGCGGTGGAGGAGCCGGGGCTGCGGGTGTGGTGGGCGGATCCGGGTTCCATGCGGACGCGGATGATGGCGGCGGCCGAGCCCGGGGAGGACCTGGCCGGGCTGCCCGCACCGGAGGAGGTGGCGCCGGTGCTGCTGGGGCTGCTGGACCGGTGGCTGCCGAGCGGGCGCCACAGCCTCGCGGCGGGCCGGTTGGCACGCGCGGGGCGCCCGGAGGGTGCGGGGGACGGGGCGGACGGGGCGGACGGGGCGGACGGGGCGGACGCGGAGCCGGGGACGGGCGCGGCCGCCGGTGCGCCTGCGGGTGGGGTGGTGGGGTCGTGGTGAGTGGGCGGGCTGCCCGGGAGGGGCTGTACATGACGCACATCCCGCCGGAGCTGTCGGCTCGGGTGCCCGTCGAGCAGCGGGGGCCCGGGCTGGGGCGGGATTCCGTGCGGCTGCTGGTGTCGCGGGGCCGTGCGGCGGCGTCGCTGCACGCCTTCCGGGAGCTGACGGGGCTGCTGCGGGCGGGGGACGTCCTGGTGGTCAACACGTCGGCCACGCTGGCGGCCGCCGTGGACGGCCGGCTGGGCCGCGAGGAGGTGGTCGTGCACTTCTCGACCCGCGGGGACGACGGGCGCTGGGCGGTGGAGCTGCGGGAGCCGGCCGGCCGGGGTACGACCCGGAGGCGGGCCGGCGGGCCCGCGGGCGGGCTCGTGGAGCTGCCCGGCGGCCAGCGGCTCGTACTGGAGGAGCCCCTCGACTCCGGGTCGGACCGGCTGTGGTGGGCACGGCCGTCCGCGGAGGTGCCGGCACTGCTGCGGGCGTACGGGCGGCCCATCCGCTACGCCTACACGGAGCGGGACCAGCCGCTGTCGGCGTACCAGACGGTCTTCGCCGTACCGGCCGCCGACGGGTCCGGCTCGGCGGAGATGCCGAGCGCGGGGCGCCCCTTCACCCCGGAGCTGGTGGCGCGGCTGGTGAGCCGCGGGGTGCAGTTCGCGCCGCTGACGCTGCACACGGGGGTGGCCTCGCAGGAGGCGCACGAGCCGCCGTATCCGGAGCGGTACGAGGTGCCGGCGACGACGGCCTGGCTGGTGAACGCCGCGAGGGCGGCGGGCGGCAGGGTGATCGCGGTCGGGACCACCGCCGTACGGGCCCTGGAGTCCGCGGCGGATGCGGACGGGGTGGTGCGCGCGGTCGCGGGGTGGACCGGGCTGGTGGTGACGCCGGAGCGCGGGGTACGGGTGGTGGACGGGCTGCTGACCGGGCTGCACGAGCCCGAGGCCTCCCACCTCCTGATGCTGGAGGCGGTGGCGGGCCGGGAGGCCGTACGGCGCGGGTACGCCGAGGCGGTGGCCCGTCTCTGCCTTTGGCACGAGTTCGGGGACGTCCATCTGCTACTCAAGGATGAGTTCCGTAACTGATTGCATTGCTGACGCAACACCTGGTGAATTCGTTACGTGGCCGATGTGACCCCGCGCATAGGACCCAGATCACTTACGAAGTTGCCTAGTGGACGCATAAAGGTCCCGTCAGCACGGGTGCGACTAGCGCCGAGGCCGAAATGCGGGCCTCGGCGCCCGCCCCTGATCCACTAAGCGGGATCGTACGTCACACCTTTGCCACAGCTTTTTGCCACCGCTAAGAATTGCCCTCGTCGCACAGCGCCGCGGATCCCGGATCCACGCGGCGCTTTCCTGCGGCCCCCGCGATTCGAAGAGGTTGCCCGATCATGTCTGCTTCCAGCACCCCCGGTCACAGTCGTCTGACGAAGGCACACAAGCTGTCCATTGCCGGTGTCGCCACGTTCAGCGTCGCCGCGCTCGCCTTCTCCCTGGTCCCGGCCGACGCCGCCGAGGTCACCGAGGTGACCGCCGCCGCCCCCGTCGCCTGGACCAAGGTCGTCGACGGTGCGCAGACCAAGGCAATGCACGGCCACCTCTCCGCGCAGCAGGTCATCGCCGACGCGAACGCGAAGGCCGCGGCGAAGGCCAAGGCCGACGCCGACGCCAAAGCCAAGGCCGCGGCCGAGGCGGCGGCGAAGAAGGCGCGCGAGCAGAAGGCCGCCGCGAGCCGGTCCGCCGCCCGCACCCCCGTCTTCGCGAACAACCTGGACGGCTGGATCAAGGAAGCGCTCTTCATCATGAAGCGCGAGGGCATCCCGGGCAGCTACGCCGGTATCCACCGCAACATCATGCGCGAGTCCAGCGGCAACCCCCGCGCGATCAACCTGTGGGACATCAACGCGAAGAACGGCATCCCCTCGAAGGGCCTGCTCCAGGTCATCCAGCCGACCTTCAACACGTACCACGTCAAGGGCACGAAGTTCGACCTGTACGACCCGGTCGCCAACATCGTCGCCGCATGCAACTACGCGGCCGACCGCTACGGCTCGATGGACAACGTCAACAGCGCCTACTAGGCCCCGCTGACATCTCGGCCCCCATACGCCTCAGGGGCGGCACCCGGATTCCGGATGCCGCCCCTGAGGCGTTTCGTGCGTGGTGCCACGCGGGCCGGGTTACTTGCCGGCGCGCATGACCTCCGGCTCGTGGCGGCGCAGCAGGCGCTGGACCGCGAAGCCGCAGGCGACGCCGAGGAGCACCAGGATGGTGATGTTCAGGCTCCACTGGCCGATCGAGTGGTCCCAGAGCGGGTCCGTGTTGAGCGGGTTGTCGGCGTCCCACGGCGGCATGAGCTTGCCGAGGTTCAGCGTGGTGCCGGCGGCGGCGATGGCCCAGCGGGAGGGCATCAGCCAGGCGAACTGCTCCAGGCCCGGGGAGTCGTACACCTGGAAGAGGATGCCGGTGAACACGACCTGGACGATCGCGAACATGACCAGCAGCGGCATGGTCTTCTCGGCGGTCTTCACCAGCGAGGAGATCACCAGGCCGAACATCATCGAGGTGAAGCCGAGCGCGATGACCGACAGGCAGATCTCGACGGCCGGCGGCATGATCAGGCCCTCGGCGGGCAGGTCGCGCGGGAAGAAGCCGATCGCGCAGATGATCACGCCCTGGAAGGCCGTGATGACGCCGAGGACGATCACCTTCGACATGAGGTACGCGGACCGGTAGAGACCGGTCGCCCGCTCACGCTCGTAGATCACCCGTTCCTTGATCAGCTCTCGGACCGAGTTGGCAGCGCCCGAGAAGCACATGCCGACCGCGAGGATCAGCATGATCGTGCCGGCGTCGCCGTTGAAGCGGGACGGCGCGACCGGGGGCGCGAGGCCGAACTTCGCGGGGATCACCGTGGAGACCACGCCCAGGACCGCGGGCAGGAGCACCATCAGGGCCAGGAAGCCGATGTCCGAGGCGATCACGGAGACGTAGCGGCGCATCAGCGTGAACAGCTGCGAGCCCCAGCCCTGGGGCGTGCTCGGGCGCATCTGCTGCGGCGGCATGGCGATCGACTGCGGGGCGACCGCGTCGAGGTCGGCGGCGTAGAGCTGGTAGTGCTGCGAGCCCTTCCAGCGGCCGGCCCAGTCGTAGTCGCGGTAGTTCTCGAACGCCGAGAAGACGTCCGCCCACGTGCTGTAGCCGAAGAAGTTCAGCGCGTCGTCCGGCGGGCCGAAGTAGGCGACCGAACCGCCCGGGGCCATGACCAGCAGCTTGTCGCAGATGGAGAGCTCGGCGACGGAGTGGGTGACGACGAGGACCGTGCGGCCGTCGTCGGCGAGGCCGCGCAGCAGCTGCATGACGTCGCGGTCCATGCCCGGGTCGAGACCGGAGGTCGGCTCGTCCAGGAAGATCAGCGAGGGCTTGGTGAGCAGCTCCAGGGCCACGGACACGCGCTTGCGCTGACCACCGGAGAGCGCGGTGATCTTCTTGTCCTTGTGGATGTCGAGCTTGAGCTCGCGCAGCACCTCGTCGATGCGGGCCTCGCGCTCGGACGCGGCGGTGTCGCCGGGGAAGCGCAGCTTGGCCGCGTACTTGAGGGCCGTGCTGACCTTCAGCTCCTTGTGCAGGATGTCGTCCTGCGGGACCAGGCCGATGCGCTGGCGGAGCTCCGCGAACTGCTTGTACAGGTTGCGGTTGTCGTAGAGGACGTCACCCTGGTCGGCGGGCCGGTAGCCGGTCAGCGCCTTGAGCAGGGTCGACTTTCCGGAGCCGGACGGGCCGATGACGCCGATCAGCGACTTCTCCGGGACGCCGAAGGTGACGTCCTTCAGGATCTGCTTGCCGCCGTCGACGGTGACCGTGAGGTGGCGGGCCGAGAAGGAAACCGCGCCGGTGTCGACGAACTCCTCGAGGCGGTCGCCGACGATCCGGAACGTCGAGTGACCGACGCCGACGATGTCGTTCGCGCCGATCTGCGCGGAGCCGGACTTGGGCAGCGGCTGACCGTTGACGTAGGTGCCGTTGTGGCTGCCGAGGTCGTGGATCTCGAAGCGGCCGCCGGGCATCGAGCGGAACTCGGCGTGGTGGCGGGACACCTGGAGGTCGGAGACCACCAGTTCGTTCTCCAGCGCACGGCCGATGCGCATGACGTGGCCCAGCGAGAGCTGGTGGAACGTCGTCGGGCTGCGGTCGCTGTAGCCCGGCGCGCCGCCCTGGGCCGGGCTGGGCGCGGCGGCTCCCTGCTGGTGCGGGAAGTGCGGCTGCTGCGCCTGCGGCTGCTGCTGCGGCTGGGCGTACTGCTGCTGGGCGTGCTGCTGCTGGGCCCAGGCCTGCTGCGCCTGCTGCTGGGCCTGGTACCCAGGGGCTGCCTGCTGCGCGTACGCCTGCTGCTGCGGCTGCTGCTGCGGCACGGCGGCGGCGCTCAGATTCAGCCGCGGGCCGTCGGTGGCGTTGCCCAGGTGGACCGGCGTGCCGGGCACGAGTTCGGTCTGCTGGACCCTCGCACCGTGCACGTAGGTGCCATTGGTGCTGCCGTGGTCCTCGATGCCCCAACCCCGGCCGTTCCAGGCGATGGTGGCGTGCCGCCACGACACCCGGGCGTCGTCGATCACCACGTCTCCCTGGGGGTCACGCCCCAGCGAGTACGACCTGGACGGATCGAGCGTCCAGGTCCTTCCATTCAATTCCAGTACGAGTTCCGGCACTCCAGCCCCACTTAAGTCCCCCGAGAATCCCCCTGACGTCAGGGAGTCTAGGGATGGCGAACATCCGGGGGAACTATTTCAGGCCGAGGCCCACATGTGGAATCGGGGCCACGATACGGCGTCTGTGTCGACGCGTTGACGGGGGGTGAAAGTCACCCGGAGAGTGAGGAAGGGGACTTCTCGCCCGCCCGGCGCGGAGCGGGGGAACCGCGTATGCCCGGTGTGCGTCGGGTTCGTTGGGGGGAAGCGCTGCTTCTCCGGCGTCGCCGCCGTGGGCCGGTCCCCTTCGTGACCGCTGCACGGCCGTGCCACGGGGGTACAGCCCGGCTGCTGCCGGAACCGCTGCCGGTGGGGGCGGGCGCGGAGGAGCCGGTGACGGTGGCGCGGCTCGCCGAGTGCTCGGGCGGTGCGGGGGCGCCGGGGGCTGGGACCGACCCGTGCGCTGCCCCGCGTTGAGCGCATGGCAAAGCCACCTCGGGGGGCGGCGGCGCCCTCCTGACCCGCCGCTGCCCCGGGGCCGGCCGCCGCGGGGTCTCCCCCGGGGCCTCGTGGGCGAAGCCCGTACGCCGACCGGCCGGCCGGCCGCGGCATCGAACGCGGGTGCCGGACGGTCCGGCGCCCGTCGAATCCGGGTGCCGGGCGGGGTCGGCCCCGCTGACACCCCCGCGCCGTCGGGGTCGGGTGTGTGCCGGGGTGCCCCCGCAGGGCGTCGAACGCAACCACGTCGCCACATGTCCGCTGCCTCTGCAGGTTCGACGCTCGATGAGGTGCCCCGGCGCGCGCCCGGCCCCGGCGGCCCGCCACCGCGGCCGCTGCGCGGAGCCGTCCCCTACCCGCCCTTCCACCGTTCCCCGGGGCTCCGCCCCGGACCCCGCGCCTCAAACGCCGGCGAGGCTGGAATTGCCGCTGCGCGGCAAACCAGACCCGCCGGGCCATACCCGGAGCGCTGGGGGTGACAGGCGACGAGGCGGCCCGGGCCCGGTCAGCGGGAGCGGACGGGGCGCGGGGGACGCGCGGCGACCGTAGGGTGGGACGGGGGTCCTGGAGTGGGGGGCGGGAAGATACGGTGAGGGCACCATGAGCGCATCGCAGACCTCCGAGGTCCCCACCCTCCTCGTCAAGATCTTCGGCAAGGACCGTCCCGGGATCACCGCCGGGCTGTTCGACACCCTCGCCGCCTACTCCGTCGACGTGGTCGACATCGAGCAGGTCGTCACCCGTGGCCGCATCGTCCTGTGCGCCCTCGTCACCAAGCCCGCCGGCGGAGCCGAGGGCGAGCTGCGGGCGACCGTCCACAGCTGGGCCGAGTCGCTGCGGATGCAGGCCGAGATCCTCTCCGGAACCGGTGACAACCGGCCGCGCGGCAGCGGCCGTTCCCACGTCACCGTGCTCGGGCACCCGCTGACCGCCGAGTCCACCGCCGCCATCGCCTCCCGGATCACCGCGACCGGCGGCAACATCGACCGTATCTTCCGGCTCGCGAAGTACCCGGTGACGGCGGTGGAGTTCGCCGTCTCCGGCACCGAGACCGAGCCGCTGCGCACCTCGCTGGCCACCGCCGCCTCGCAGATCGGCGTGGACGTGGCCGTGGTCTCGGCCGGGCTGCACCGCCGGGCCCAGCGTCTGGTCGTCATGGACGTGGACTCGACGCTCATCCAGGACGAGGTGATCGAGCTCTTCGCCGCGCACGCGGGCTGCGAGGCCGAGGTCGCCGAGGTGACCGAGCGGGCCATGCGCGGTGAGCTGGACTTCGAGCAGTCGCTGCATGCCCGCGTCGCGCTGCTCGCGGGGCTGGACGCCTCCGTCGTGGACAAGGTCCGCGCCGAGGTGCAGCTGACGCCGGGCGCGCGGACCCTGATCCGTACGCTCAAGCGGCTCGGCTACCAGGTCGGCGTGGTGTCCGGCGGGTTCACCCAGGTGACGGACGATCTGCGGGAGCGGCTGGGGCTGGACTTCGCCTCGGCCAACACCCTGGAGATCGTGGACGGCAAGCTCACCGGCAAGGTCACGGGCGAGATCGTCGACCGGGCGGGCAAGGCCCGGCTGCTGCGCAGGTTCGCCGCCGAGGCCGGGGTGCCGCTGGCCCAGACGGTGGCCATCGGTGACGGTGCGAACGACCTGGACATGCTGAACGCGGCCGGGCTGGGCGTGGCCTTCAACGCGAAGCCGGTGGTCCGCGAGGCCGCGCACACGGCGGTGAACGTGCCGTTCCTGGACGCGGTGCTGTACCTGCTGGGGATCACCCGCGAGGAGGTCGAGGCCGCCGACCTGGCGTGACTCGTACGAACGCGTGAAGGGGCCCCGGCGGCGACACGCAGCCGGGGCCCTTCGGCGTGCGGGGGACTCCCCGCGTACGGGTGTCAGTGGCCCTTCGGGGTCCAGTAGTCGAGCAGCGTGCCCACCCCGTGCTCCAGGGACTTCCACGAACCGGTGAAGGAGACGACGGCGAGCGCGGCCGTGGGGAATCCCGTACGGGTCATCCGTGCGAGCGTGTCGTCCTTCGCCCGCCCGGAAAGGGCGTCGGCGAGGGCGTGCATGCCGGGGTTGTGCCCGATGACCAGGAGGTCGGCCACGTCGTCGGGGGTCTCGTTCAGCAGGGCGATGAGCTCGCCGAGCGAGGCGTCGTAGAGCCGTTCCTCGTAATGGGTCTTCGGCCGGTGCGGCATCTCCTGGACGGCGAGCTTCCACGTCTCGCGCGTACGGGCGGCGGTGGAGCAGAGGGCCAGGTCGAAGGCGATGCCGGTCTCGGCGAGCTTCAGGCCGGCGGCCGGCGCGTCGTGGCGGCCCCGGTCCGCCAGCGGGCGTTCGTGGTCGGCCACGTCGGGCCAGTCGGCTTTGGCGTGCCGGAGGAGGACGATCCTGCGGGGTGTGTCGGCGCTCATGACTCCCAGCTTCGCATGAAACGGGGGGTGCGGCGCAGGGTGTTGAAGGGGTCAGGCGACGGCGCGCAGGAGCTGTTGCGCGACCTGGACCAGCGCCGGGCCCTCCCGGGTGGCGGCCTCGGCCTGGCCCGATCCGGCGAGGAGCAGCAGGAGCAGACCGAAGGCGAGGGCGGGCAGGGCCAGTGCCCACCAGTGCAGCCGGGCGTCCGCGCCGAACCGGGAGGCGGGGGCGGCCGGGCGGGTGCGGGTGTGCGTGGGGGCCGACATGGCCGCCTCCGTGGGTGTGCGGGCGGGGTGTGCGGACGGACTGGCTCTCTGTCATCGAATCTATGGATCCGAGGGAGCCGTTCACATCGGGGGCACACCCCACTTCACCCTGACCCTGACCCCCTAGGGGTGGTGGGGTTACCCCTACCTCAGGGGGAGGCGAGCGTCGCGATGACCGCGATGACGACGGTCACGACGAGCATCGCGCCGAGCACGAGGCCGAGCTTCTTGTGGCCGTTCTGCGGGTTGGGTTCAAGTACGGGCGACATGCCGTTCAGTCTGCCATGCCGCATTCGTCCTCGATCGTGCGGTCCCGTCCGGCCAGGACGCCCAGCACGATCTGCGGTACGAGGATCCCCGCCATCAGGGCGAGCGGCAGGTCCCAGCCGCCGCTGTGCTGGTAGAGGGCGCCGATCAGGAGCGGGCCGGGGATGGAGATGAGGTAGCCGGCGCTCTGGGAGAAAGCGGAGAGCTTGACGACCCCGGCCGGGGACTTGGCGCGCAGCCCGATGAGGGTGATGACGAGGGGGAAGGCGCAGTTGGACACGCCGATGAGCAGCGCCCAGGCCCAGGCTCCGGCGACGGGGGCGAGGTAGAGCCCGATGTAGCCGGTGAGGCCGAAGAGGCCGAGGGTGACGGCGATGGCGCCCTGGTTCTTCATCCGGCCGGCGAGGCCGGGGATCACGAAGGAGAGGGGTACGCCCACGGCCATGGTGACGGCGAGGAGCACTCCGGCGGTGGAGGCGGAGACTCCGGCGTCGCGGAAGATCTGCGGGAGCCAGCCCATGGTGATGTACGCCCCCGTGGCCTGGAGGCCGAAGTAGCAGGACAGGGCCCAGGCGGTGCGGCTGCGGAGGATGCGGGGGCCGGTGCCTTCCGGGCGTACCGTCCCGGCGGTGGCCGCGGCCGTGCGCTCCTCCCGGCGGGCGGAGCGGGCGATGGGCAGCCACGGGAGTACGGCGATCACCGCGAGCACGGCCCAGATGAGCAGGCCGGTGCGCCAGTCGCCGCCGAGGGCGTCGGTGAGCGGGACGGTCGTGGCGGCGGCGAGGGAGGTCCCGGTGGCCAGGGCCATGGAGTACACGCCGGTCATGGTGCCGACCTTGTCCGGGAACCAGCGCTTGACGATGACCGGGACCAGGACGTTGGTCAGGGCTATGCCGGCCAGTGCCAGGGCGCTGGCGGCGAGGAAGCCGGCTGCGCCGGTCGCGTAGGAGCGGATCACCAGTCCGGTGCCGACGGCGGCCATGGCCGCGCAGACGACGGTGGCCGGGCCGAAGCGGCGGGAGAGCCGGGGCGCGGCGACGCCGAAGACGGCGAAGCACAGGGCGGGGACGGAGGTGATCAGTCCGGCGACGGTGCCGCTCATGCCGAGACCCTCGCGGGCCTCCTCGAAGAGGGCGCCGAGGCTGGTGACGGCGGGCCGCAGGTTGAGGGCGGCCAGCACGATGCCGACGACGAGCAGGGGGCCCAGCCAGGCCGGCTGCGCCGGTGCCTGCTGCCGGGTGGGTGCGGTCGCCTGCCGGGCCTGGATTTCTTCGTCGAGCATTCCGCCATCATAGAATCATGGGATGATTGGTTGTCCAGTCACTTGCATGTAAACAACACACGCTTTTCCGAGAGGCCCCCATGCCGCTGACGTCGCCCCGGCGCTCCGCCCTCGTCGACCAGGTGATCGCCCAGCTCCGGAACCAGATCACCTCCGGCGAGTGGCCGGTCGGCTCCCGCATCCCCACCGAGCCGGAGCTGGTGGAGCTGCTCGGCGTCGCCCGCAACACCGTGCGCGAGGCGGTCCGGGCACTGGCGCACAACGGGCTGCTCGACATCCGCCAGGGGTCGGGCACGTACGTGATCGCCACCAGCGAGCTCGCCGGTGTGATGCACCGCCGCTTCGCCGGGGCCGATCCCCGGCACATCGCGGAGCTGCGTTCGACGCTGGAGTCCTCGGCGGCCCGGCTGGCGGCGGAGCGGCGCAGCGAGCGTGACCTCGTACAGCTGGACGCGCTGCTGGCGCGGCGCGAGGAGGCGTGGGCCAGCGGCGACGCGGAGGTGTTCGTCGCGGCGGACGTCAGCCTGCACATGGCGGTGGTGACGGCCTCGCACAACGAGGTGCTGATCGAGCTGTACGCGGACCTCGGCGACCTGGTGGCCGACTGGCTGCGCTCGGACGTCGGGACGGAGCTGCGCCCGGAGGCCCATCTGGACCACGCCCGGCTGATCGAGGCGATCCGGCGGGGCGACGGGGACGCGGCGGCCTCGGAGGCCGCGGGCTATCCGTTCGTCTGCCTCGGCAAGGAGCCCGGGAAGGACCTCACGACGAAGGACCTCACGACCGCTGGTGGGTGACCCAGGCCGAGCGGACTTCCTTCCAGCAGCGGCTGATGAGCTCGGCGCGGCCGGCCGGGCCGACGGGCACGGGGGCGCTGTCGCCGTCCAGGTCCCACCAGCGGTCGCATTCGACGTGCAGCCGTACCAGGTCGGTCCGCGGGTAGCCGTTGTGGCAGCGCGCCGTCACCTGTGAGCCCGAGATCTCGGTGGTGCAGTCGGCGCCGAAGAGTTCCGCGGCGGGGGGCCGCGCGGGCTGCACGGGGGGCTCGACGGCGATGTCTGCGAGGTCCACGACGGCCAGGGCCTCCGGACCGGCGGCGGGCGCGTCCAGGCCGGGCCGGGGGGAGCCCGCGGGCATCAGGAAGCCGGTCAGGACCACGGCTGCGACCAGGAGCGATACCACTCCACTCGGCCTCGCGCGCACTCCCTCACCTCCTCCCCGCAAGCCCGGGAAGATCCCGGCCTGGTCAGTTTGCAGGCATATGTCCCGGTTTTCGACTCGGGAAGATCCGATCAGCCCGTGGACATCCGATCGAACCCGTACGGAAAACGGCGGCGGGGGGGGGGGGCCCAGGGGGGGGGGGGGGGGGGAGGGGGGGGGGGGGGGGGGGGGGGAGCCCCAGACTGTGTGCACGAGAACTTAC
>NZ_JBVJKF010000041.1:0-24046 GCF_055585365.1 Streptomyces sp. NPDC053432 | reverse complement strand
AGGGACACCCGCCACACCCCACCCCCACCCAGGGGGCGGGTGGGCAGCCGCCGAACGCGGATGCGGGGCCGAGGGGGTGAAGGCCCCGCACGCGGACAGCCGGAAGGCCCGGCCCCCGAGGGGGGCCGGGCCATCCGCGGTCACGAGGCTCAGGCCTCGAAGACCTCGTTCAGCAGCAGCTGCTGCTCCGCCTGGTGGCGCTTCGCCGAGCCCACCGCGGGGGAGGAGCCGTGCGGGCGCGAGATGCGCCGCAGGCGCTCGCCCGCCGGGACGTCCGCGCCGACCGCCAGGTCGAGGTGGTCGATCAGGTTCAGCGCGATGAACGGCCACGCACCCTGGTTCGCCGGCTCCTCCTGCGCCCAGATGTACTTCGCCGCGTTCGGGAACTTGGCGATCTCCGCCTGGAGCTCCGCACCCGGCAGCGGGTACAGGCGCTCGATGCGGATGATGGCGGTGTCGGTGATACCGCGCTTCTCCCGCTCGGCCTCCAGGTCGTAGTAGACCTTGCCCGCGCAGAAGACGACCTTGCGGACCGCGTTCGCGTCCACCGTCGTGTCGCCGATGACCGGACGGAACGAACCGGTCGTGAACTCCTCCGCCTTCGACGCCGCCGCCTTCAGACGCAGCATCGACTTCGGGGTGAAGACGACCAGCGGCTTGTGGTGCGGGTTGTGGACCTGCCAGCGCAGCAGGTGGAAGTAGTTCGACGGCAGCGTGGGCATGGCCACCGTCATGTTGTTCTGCGCGCACAGCTGGAGGAAGCGCTCCGGGCGGGCGGACGAGTGGTCCGGGCCCTGGCCCTCGTAGCCGTGCGGGAGGAGCAGGGTGACGCCGGAGGTCTGGCCCCACTTCTGCTCCGCCGAGGAGATGAACTCGTCGACGACGGTCTGCGCGCCGTTGACGAAGTCACCGAACTGGGCCTCCCAGAGGACCAGCGCGTCCGGACGGGCCAGCGAGTAGCCGTACTCGAAGCCCATGGCCGCGTACTCGGAGAGCAGCGAGTCGTAGACGTTGAAGCGGGCCTGGTCGTCCGACAGGTACAGCAGCGGGGTGTAGTCCTCGCCCGTCTCCCGGTCGATGAGGACCGCGTGGCGCTGGCCGAAGGTGCCGCGGCGGGAGTCCTGGCCGGACAGCCGGACCGGGGTGCCCTCCATCAGCAGCGAACCGAAGGCCAGGGTCTCGCCGAAGCCCCAGTCGATCGTGCCGTCGTCGACCATCGCCGCGCGGCGCTGCAGCTGCGGCAGCAGACGCGGGTGGACCGTGACGCCCTCGGGGATGTTGACCTGGGACTCGGCGATCCGCTTGACGACGTCCTGCGAGATCGCCGTGTTCACGGCGACCGGGAAGTCGGCCTGCGGGGCCGGGGCCGGCGCGGCGACCGCGGGCTGCGTGGCGGCCTCGCGGACCTCCGCGAAGACCTTCTCCAGCTGGCCCTGGAAGTCCTGCAGCGCCTGCTCGGCCTCTTCCAGCGTGATGTCGCCGCGACCGATCAGGGACTCGGTGTACAGCTTGCGCACCGAGCGCTTCTTGTCGATCAGGTCGTACATCAGCGGCTGCGTGAAGGCCGGGTTGTCCGACTCGTTGTGACCGCGGCGGCGGTAGCAGATGAGGTCGATCACGACGTCCTTGTTGAACGCCTGGCGGAACTCGAAGGCCAGACGGGCAACGCGCACGACCGCTTCCGGGTCGTCGCCGTTCACGTGGAAGATCGGCGCCTCGATCATGCGGGCCACGTCGGTCGCGTACATCGAGGAACGCGAGGACTCCGGGGCGGCGGTGAAGCCGACCTGGTTGTTGATGACCACGTGCACGGTGCCGCCGGTGCGGTAGCCGCGCAGCTGGGACATGTTCAGCGTCTCGGCGACCACGCCCTGGCCGGCGAAGGCGGCGTCGCCGTGCAGAGCCAGCGGGAGGACCGTGAAGTCCGTGCCGCCCTTGTTGATGACGTCCTGCTTGGCGCGGGCGACACCCTCCAGGACCGGGTCCACGGCCTCCAGGTGCGACGGGTTCGCGACGAGCGAGACCTTGATCTGCTCGCCGTCCAGGCCCGTGAACGTGCCCTCGGCGCCCAGGTGGTACTTCACGTCGCCGGAGCCGTGCATCGACTTCGGGTCGAGGTTGCCCTCGAACTCGCGGAAGATCTGCGCGTACGACTTGCCGACGATGTTCGCGAGCACGTTCAGGCGGCCGCGGTGGGCCATGCCGATGACGACCTCTTCGAGGCGGGCCTCGGCGGCCGAGTCGATGACGGCGTCGAGCAGCGGGATGACGGACTCGCCGCCCTCCAGCGAGAAGCGCTTCTGGCCGACGTACTTCGTCTGCAGGAACGTCTCGAAGGCCTCGGCCGCGTTCAGGCGGCGCAGGATGCGCAGCTGCTCCTCGCGCTCGGGCTTGGTGTGCGGGCGCTCGATGCGGTCCTGGATCCAGCGGCGCTGCTTCGGGTCCTGGATGTGCATGAACTCGACGCCGGTGGTGCGGCAGTACGAGTCGCGCAGCACGCCGAGGATGTCGCGGAGCTTCATCATCGACTTGCCGGAGAAGCCGCCGACCGCGAACTCGCGTTCCAGGTCCCACAGGGTGAGGCCGTGCTCGGTGATGTCGAGGTCGGGGTGCTTGCGCTGCTTGTACTCCAGCGGGTCGGTGTCGGCCATGACGTGGCCGCGGACCCGGTAGGAGTGGATCAGCTCGAAGACGCGGGCGGCCTTCGTGACGTCGTCGTCGTGCGAGGCGTCGATGTCCCGGAGCCAGCGGACGGGCTCGTACGGGATGCGCAGCGCCTCGAAGACGTCGTCGTAGAAGCCGTTCTCGCCGAGCAGTAGGTTGGCGACGATGCGCAGGAACTCGCCGGAGGCCGCGCCCTGGATGACCCGGTGGTCGTAGGTCGAGGTCAGGGTCATGACCTTGGAGATGCCCAGCTTGTTCAGGGTGTCCTGCGAGGTGCCCTGGAACTCGGCGGGGTAGTCCATGGAGCCGACGCCCATGATGACCGACTGTCCGGGCATCAGGCGGGGCACGGAGTGCACGGTGCCCAGGCCGCCGGGGTTGGTGAGGGAGACCGTCACGCCGGTGAAGTCGTCCATCGTCAGCTTGCCGACGCGGGCGCGGCGGACGATGTCCTCGTAGGCCTGCCAGAACTCGAAGAAGTTGAGGGTCTCGGCCTTCTTGATGCCGGCGACGACGAGCTGGCGGTCGCCGTTGGCCTTCACCAGGTCGATGGCGAGGCCGAAGTTCACGTGGTCGGGCTTGACCAGGGTCGGCTTGCCGTCCTTCTCCGCGAAGGAGTAGTTCATCGACGGCATGGCCTTGATCGCCTGCACCATCGCGTAGCCGATCAGGTGCGTGAAGGAGATCTTCCCGCCCCGGGCGCGCTTGAGGTGGTTGTTGATGACGATGCGGTTGTCGAACAGCAGCTTCACCGGGACGGCGCGGACGGACGTGGCCGTCGGGACGTCGAGGGAGGCGTTCATGTTCTTGGCTACTGCAGCCGCCGGGCCGCGGAGCGTCACCAGCTCGGGGCCCGTGGGGGCCTCGGTGGTGGGCGCGGCCTTCTGCGGGGCTACGGAGGGGGTGGCGGGCGCGGCCGGTGCGGCGGCCGGGGCCTGGGAGGTGACAGTCACAGCAGGGGCACCAGAGGGGGTGGCAGGAGCAGGGGCAGGAGCTGACACAGGCGTGGGCGGCACTACAGGTGCGGCGGTGGCGCCCGCCGCCCCCGTGGCGGCGGCGTCGACGACCTGAGGAGTTCCGGCGACGGTGGTGGCGGCCTGTGCGGAGGCGCCGTCCGGCGTCGGGGTCTTCACGGGCTCTTCGGCCTTGACCGGAGCGGCAGCGCCCCCCGGCTTGTAGTCGGCGAAGAAGTCCCACCAGGCCCGGTCGACCGAGTTCGGGTCCTGGAGGTACTGCTGATAGATCTCGTCGACGAGCCACTCATTCGCGCCGAAGCCTGAGGCGGGGTTCTTCCCGCCCTCTGCTGCTTCGGTCGTGGTGCTCGGGTTACTGGGGGACTGTGGCGACACGGCGGCAACCGCCCTCTTCCGCTTCACAAGGTATGGACAGCGGGAATAAAGGCTACGCCTCCTGAACCGCGAGATGCAGACCGGACGGGAGATCCGTCGCGTAGGTCACATCGAACGGCGGGTTTCACCGTCTGGAATGGCGGGAAACAAGCGTGGTTCGGGTAGGGGGCACCGAGGTTGCGACCCCCACGGCTTCGCACCCCTGACGGACCCCGGGCACGTGTGGCCGAGATCATTTCCTTCCCACTCGAACCCTACGTCAACACGACGCCTATGAGCTGCCCGGAAGCGTGACGAGGATGCGGCAGCCGCGTGACGATTCGGCCACTCCGATCCGGCCCCCGTGCAGCTCCACGGCCCAGCGGGCGATCGCCAGACCCAGACCGGTGCCCCCGTCGCCGCCCCGCGCACTGCCCCGGTTGAACCGCTCGAACACCCGGGCGCGTTCCGCCTCCGGGATGCCGGGGCCCTCGTCGCGGACCTCCAGTGCCAGGCTCCCGGGCGCGTCGCCGGCCCGCGCGCGGACCGTGACCCGGCCGTGCGGGGGGCTGTGCTTGACCGCGTTGTCGATCAGGTTCGCCACCACCTGGTGCAGCCGCTCGGCGTCCGCGTACGCCGTCAGCTCGGGCGGGAACACGTCCAGGTGCAGGTGTACGTCGTTGCGCGTGTGCCCGCCCGAACCGGAGAGCAGCCCCGGCCGGCCCGCGGCCGCCAGACCCGACTCCTTGAGCACGCCCGACAGGTAGGGCCACACCTCGAAACGCCGCGCCTTCAGCGGGACCACCCCGTTGTCCACCCGGGACAGGTCCAGCAGGGTCTCCACGAGCCGGCCCAGGCGCTCGGTCTGCTTCAGCATCGTGCGCATGGTCTCCGGATCGGCGGCCGACACCCCGTCGACCACGTTCTCCAGCACCGCCCGCAGTGCGGCGATGGGCGTGCGCAGCTCGTGCGAGACGTTGGCGACGAGCTCCTTGCGGTGCCGGTCCACCGCCTCCAGGTCGTCCGCCATCAGGTTGATCGTGGCGGCCAGGTCGCCCAGCTCGTCACGGCGCCCGGCCCCGCGCACCCGCCGGGTGAAGTCCCCGTGCGAGATCGCCCGGGCCACCGTGGTCATGTCGTCCAGCGGCGCCGTCAGGCTGTGCGCCACGAACTGCGTGATCAGCATCGACGCGATCACCGAGAAGACCGTGATGAAGCGCAGCTCGGTGGCGGTGCGCAGGGCCACCAGGAGCAGGCCCGTCGTGATGAAGACCGAGACCACGACGAGCGTGCCCAGCTTGGTCTTGATCGAGAAGGGTGAGAAGGGCCGCAGCCCTTCCCCCGGAGGCCGGCGCCCGCTCACGCCTGGGCCGGGGTCTCCAAGGCGTACCCGACGCCATGGACCGTACGGATCCGCTCCGCGCCGATCTTCCGCCGCAGGGCCTTGATGTGGCTGTCGACCGTACGGGTCCCGGACGCGTCGGCCCAGTCCCAGACCTCCGCCAGCAGCTGCTCCCGGGAGAGCACCGCCCGCGGGGTCCCCGCCAGGCAGACCAGCAGGTCGAACTCGGTCGGCGTCAGGTGCACGTCCTCGGCCTGCACCCGGACCCGGCGCTGCGCGTGGTCGATCTCCAGGTCGCCCAGCCGCAGCGTGGCCCCGCGGGGGGTGTGCGCCGCGAGGGTGGCCCGCTCCACGCGCCGCAGCAGGACGTGGACCCGGGCGGCGAGCTCGCGCATCGAGAACGGCTTCGTCATGTAGTCGTCCGCGCCGACCCCGAGCCCGACCAGCAGGTCCGTCTCGTCGTCCCGCGCGGTGAGCATCAGCACGGGGACCGGGCGCTGGGCCTGGACCCGGCGGCAGACCTCCAGCCCGTCGAAGCCGGGCAGCATGACGTCCAGGACGAGCAGCTCCGGCAGCCAGCTCTCGGCCGCGGCGACGGCCGCCGGGCCGTCGGCGGCGGTCTGCACCTGGAATCCCTCGGCGCGCAGCCGGGCCGCGATGGCCTCGGCGATGGTGTGGTCGTCCTCGACGACGAGGACGCGCCGCTGGGCGCCTGGGGTCGCCGAGGCTCCGTTGTGGGTGGTGTGAGTGTGTTCCATGTCCCGTCCCGGTGCCGACCCGTGCCGGTCTGTGTGAGCTGATCCGTCCGACCTGATCCGTGTGATCCGTCTGGTCCGTGTGATCCGCTGATCTCGTGTGTCAGGGGTGCAGCGTAGAGGAGGCTCCGGCGTGCGGCTATGCAGGGTTCCGATAGGCCGTTTTGGATCGAAAGTCCTGATGGGAGACGGTATGGGAGGGCTGCGGCGGGGGCGGGCACCAGGTCCGCGGCAGGGGCGGTGGCCTATCCCGTGAACGGTGGCAGGGCCTCCAGTACGGCGTTCAGGGCGGGCGGCATCGACCCCTGGTCGGAGGCCACCTCGAAGCCGCCGTGGACGAAGGCGTACGTGTACCCGTCGTAGATCACCGGGCCGCCCGTGGACACCCTCGGCAGGTGCGCGAAGTCCGCCTTCGCGAGGGCCGCCCGCAGGGCGTCGAGCTGCTGCGGCGACAGCCTGCCGGTCCCCGTGGGCTGCGCCTTGGCGTCGAGGCGGGTCCAGGAGCCGTCGCCCTTCACGACCAGGGTGTGGATCTGGCCGGCGAAACCGCCGGAGCGGGTGACGCGCACGAGGGTCTCGGCGGCGTCGTCACGGCTCGGCGACGGCGGGGGAGTGTCCGCGGTGGCGGCCGGTGAACCTGCCGGGGCGCGGGACATCGAGGCGTCCGGCGGACCGGCCGGCCCGCAGCCCGTCAGGACCGCCGCGCCCAGCAGCACCGCCACGACCGATCGGAACGTGCGCACACCCACCTCCGCAGGTACTGGAACCGAACCACGAGTATGGAGGCCCCACACCCGCCGCGACAGCACCCCGGAGGCCGACATCCCCCGCATCGCCCCCTCGCGCGTGCTGCCCCCGCTGCTCGCCCTGCTCCTCGGCCTCTGGGGCCTGGAGCGCGGCGGCAGCATGTGGCGCGACGAGTCCGTCACCTGGCAGGTGGCCCACCGGCCGCTCGGCGGGCTCTGGCGGCTGCTCGGCGAGGTCGACGCCGTCCACGGCCTGTACTACCTGCTGATGCACGGGGTGTTCGCTACCTGGGACGCCGGCCTGTGGGCGCTGCGGCTGCCCTCGGTCGCCGCCACCGCGCTGGCCGCCGCCGGGGTCGCCGCCGTCGCCCGCCGGCTCGCGGGGGAGCGGGCCGCGCTGCTCGCCGGCCTCACGTACGCCGTCCTCCCGCCCGTGCAGATGTACGCGCAGGAGGGGCGCTCGTACGCGCTCGTCGCGGCGGCGGTGGTGTGGGCCACGTACCTGATGCTGCGGCAGCGCTGGACCTCGTACGCGGTGGTGCTGCTGCTGGGCTGCTGGCTGCACGAGTTCGCGGCGCTGGCCCTGCTCGCGCACGCGTTCGCCGCGTGGCGCTCGCGGGGGTGGCGGCTGGCGGCGGGGTCCGTGGTGGCGCTGCTGCTGCCGTTGGCCCTCGTGAGCGCGCGGCAGGCGCAGCAGCAGCTCGGCTGGCTCGGCCGGCCGAGCTGGCAGGACTGGACGGCGTACGGGGTGCTCGCGGCCGGCTGCCTGCTGCTCGCGCGGGGCGCGGAGCGGGGGCTGGTACGGGTCGCGCTGCCGCTCGCGCTGCTGCCGCCGGGGCTGCTGATGGCCGTCTCGCTGGTGCGTCCCTGGTACGTCGACCGGTACGTGCTGTACGCGCTGGCCGGGTTCGCGCTGCTGGTGGGGGCGCGGCTGGCGGCGGCGGGGCCGGCCGCGGCGCGGGGTTGGGGGCCGTGGCTGCTCGTCGGGGCACTGCTCGTGCCGTTCGGGTGGTGGTCGGTGTGGCTGCGGACGCCTGACAGCCGCAAGGACGACGCCCTGGCGGTGGCTGCGGTGGTCCGGGAACGGGCCCGGCCGGGGGACGCGGTGGTGTTCATGCCCTCGCGGCGGCGGGAGTGGCTGCTGTCCTCGCCGGGGGTGTACGGGGGACTGCGGGACGTGGCCCTGGACCGCTCCCCGGCGGCGTCGGGGAGCCTGCAGGGCACGGAGCTGTCCGCGGAGGCCGTGCGTGCCGTGCTGCTCGCCTCTCCTCGGGTGGTCGCGCTGTTCGACCCCGAGGGGCAGCCGCTGGACCCGTACCCGGCGGAGGCCGCGAAACGGGAGGTCCTGGCGGCCGCGTTCGAGCGGTGCTCGGTGACGGGGGTGCGGGGGGCGCGGGTGGCGGTGTACGCCCGGCCGGGCGGGTGTGGCTGAGGGGCCGGGCGGGGCGGGCTTTGCGACACCCCACCCCGCCCCCCCCGGCACCAGCCAGCCCCTCCGGCGTTTGAGGAGCGGGGTCCGGGGCGGAGCCCCGGGGAACGCAGGAAGGGCGGGTAGGGGACCCGCTCCGCGCAGCGGCCCCGTGCGCGAGGATGGCGCGACCAGCCCGTACGCACCACGGAGGCCCCGCATGCCCGTACCCGAGATCCCCGGCCCCCTCGTCGACGCCGACTGGCTCGCCCCCCGCCTCGCGGAGGGGGTCGTGGTGTTCGACGCCTCCGTCGGGGCGCATCGGGGTACCCCCGAGCGGATACCCGGCGCACGGCCCTTCGACCTCGACGGCCCGCTGTCGGACCACACCGCCCCCGCCCCCCACACCATGCCCACCCCGGCGGCGTTCACCGAGGCGATGCGCGCCCTCGGCGTGGGGGACGACTCGACCGTGGTCGTCTACGACGCCGCCGGCGTCTACTCCAGCCCCCGCGCCTGGTGGATGCTGCGCGCCATGGGCTTCGACCGGGTCGCCGTGCTGGACGGCGGTCTGCCCGCCTGGGCCGCCGCCGGGCTGCCCGTCGAGGGTGGGCCCGCCGCGTACGACGGTCCCCGCGGGTCCTTCACCGCGCGCCCCCGCCCCGGGCTGGTGGTCGACGCCGGGACCGTCGCCGGGGCGCTCGCCGACCCCGCGGCCGTCGTTCTCGACGCCCGGACCCGTGAGCGTTTCGCGGGGACCGCCCCCGAGCCCCGTCCGGGGCTGCGCGGCGGGCACATGCCGGGTGCGCTGAACCTGCCGTTCGGTGAACTCCAGGGGCCGGACGGCCGGATGCGTACCGCCGGGGAGCTCCGGGAGGCGTTCGCGGCACTGGCCGGGGAGCGGGAGCGGCTCTACTTCAGCTGTGGGTCCGGGGTGACCGCCTGCGTGCTGGCCCTCGGGGCGGATCTCGCCGGGTACGGGCGGCTCGCGGTGTACGACGGCTCCTGGAGCGAGTGGGGGCTCGAATCCTCCGGACGTCCGGTGACGACCTGAGTTCACCCGAACGGGCTGATTTCCGGGGCGTGGTGGGGGTACGGAACGGCAGTCCTCACCCCACCCGCCCCATGGAGAACCCGTGCCCGAGAAGAACGGCCCCTACCAGGCAGGCACGCCCTGCTGGATCGACCTGATGGTCCCGGACCAGCAGAGCGCTATCGACTTCTACAGCGATCTCTTCGGCTGGCAGGGCGAGGTCGGGCCGCCGGAGACGGGCGGCTACGCGGTCTGCTCGCTCAAGGGCAGGCCGGTCGCCGGGATCATGGCGGCCATGAACCCGGACGGCACCACGCCCGACCCGATGCCCCCGGCGGTGTGGACGACGTACCTGGCCACGGACGGCGTCGACGGGAGCGTCAAGCGGATCGGCGACGCCGGCGGCAAGGTGGTGATGCCGGGCATGGACGTCATGGACCTCGGCCGCATGGCGGTCGTGTCCGACCCGCAGGGGGCCGTGTTCGGGCTGTGGGAGGCGAAGTCCTTCACCGGTGCCGGGATCGTCAACGAGCCCGGCGCGCTGATCTGGAACGAGCTCAGCACCACGGACACCGACGCGGCGGGCCGGTTCTACGCGGCGGCACTGCCGATGACGCGCAAGCCGTCCGAGATGCCGGGCGCCGAGGGGTACGTCGAGTGGCAGGTCGGCGGCCGGGCCGTCGGCGGCATGATGACCCTGGAGAAGGCCCCGCCCGGGACGCCGCCGCACTGGATGGCGTACTTCAGCGTGGACGACGTCGACAGCGTGACCGCCGCGGCGGAGCGGGCGGGCGCCACTGTTCTGGCGCCCCCGTTCGACATGGCGGCCGGCCGGATGGCCGTACTGGCCGACCCGCAGGGCGCCGTGTTCTCGGTCATCGCCGCCTCGATGGCGGAGCAGCCGGCCTAGCCGTGGCCCAGCCGGGGAGGGTGCCGCCCGTGTTCAGGATCATCTGCCGGAGCACTTTCAGCGTGGTGACGTAGTCGGCCTCGGCCACGCCCTCGTGGATCCGGCCGATGATGGCGGGGGCGTGCCGCTTGAGGCCGAGGCGGGCTTCCTCCCCCGCCTCGGTGATCCACAGCTGTCCGTCGACGTCGCGGGTGAGCCAGCCGCGCTCCAGCAGCACCTCGGCCTCGGCGGCCAGGTCGTCCTCGGGGCGCAGGTACGTGCTCATGGCCTGCTGGAGCTGGGGGATCGTCATGCCCTCGCCGTCGGGGGAGATGTCGTCCCGCGACAGGTTGCGCAGCAGCCAGAACCCGGGCTGCGTGTGGCCGAGCTCGGCCTGCCGGGCCCGGGTGAAGGCGATCAGGGACTCGTACGCCAGTCCGGTCCAGTACGCGGCCGGCTGCGAGGCGAGTTCGGCGTCGGTGAGGTGCTGGTTCGTGATCATGGCCAGAACGTAGAACCTCGACGGCGGTTGAGGTCAAGCGTCCGGGGGTTGACCCCACCCGGGGCCCGGGTACCGGCACCATCGGCCGCGCTCCCCGCGGCGGGCGAACATCGTGGCATGACTTCTCACACCGCGTCAGCCCGCACCGCCGCCGTCGTCCTCGGGGCCGGAATCCTCCTGGCCGGCTGCTCGTTCGCCGAGGGGCCGAAGAAGACGGCGGCCGCCGACGCCACGGTCACCGAGGCCGTCACCGCCGTGGAGCTGGGCGACACCCGGGCCGGCTCGATCGAGGTCACGCCGGGGAGCGGGCCCGGCGTGACGGTCCGCCGTACCGTCCACTACCGCGGGGGCAGCGCGCCCGTGCCCGGCCAGAAGGTCACTGCCGGGGTGCTGACCTTCACCGACGGCTGCTCCTCCACCTGCTACGTCGACTACCGCCTGGAGGTCCCGGCCGCGGCCACGGTCAGACTGGCGAGCAGCAGCGGCCGGATCTCGGTGACGGGCGTGGCGGCGGCCGAGGTCAGGGCCGACTCCGGCGGGGTCACGGCCGACCGCATCGCCGGCCCGCTCAGGATCCGTACGTCCTCGGGCGCGATCAGCGCCACCGGCCTGGCCGGACCGGACGCGGACATCCGCTCCGACTCGGGCGAAGCCCGCCTGGACTTCGCGAAGGTCCCCTCCTCCGTGCGCGCCGAGACCTCCTCGGGCGACGTCACCCTGAAGGTCCCCTCCGCCCTCTACCTGCTCGCTGTGGTCACCACCTCCGGCACCCGGGACGTCTCCGTCCCCTCGCACCCGGCCGCACCCTCCCGCCTCTCGGCGAAGACGACCTCGGGGGACGTCCGCATCTCCACCGTGTGAGCGGTGTTCGCCCCCGGCGAACGGGCGTTGGGGAACATCGGGCCGCGCAGATGCATTGAGTCGGCATAGCTCAACTTCACTGCCGGAGGGAAGATCATGGCTTCGACGCCCGTAACGCTCACCCTGCCCGTGCTGCCGCTCGACGACGAGGTCGTGCTGCCCGGAATGGTCGTTCCGCTGGACCTGTCCGACACCGAGGTGCGCGCCGCCGTCGAGGCGGCGCAGGCGGCGGCGGGCAGCGGGAAGCCCAAGGTGCTGCTCGTACCGCGCGTCGACGGGACGTACGCCGGGACCGGTGTGCTCGGGACCGTCGAACAGGTCGGGCGCCTCTCCGACGGGGATCCGGGCGCGCTCATCCGCGGCCGCGGACGGGTCAGGATCGGGGCCGGCACCACCGGGCCCGGGGCCGCGCTCTGGGTCGAGGGCGAGACCGTGGAGGAGACCGTCCCCGATCCGCTGCCCGGAGCGGTGACCGAGCTCGTCAAGGAGTACAAGGCCCTCGCCACCAGCTGGCTCAAGAAGCGCGGCGCCTGGCAGGTCGTGGACCGGGTCCAGCAGATCGAAGGGGTCTCGGCGCTCGCCGACAACTCCGGCTACTCGCCCTTCCTGACCGTCGCCCAGAAGGTCGAACTGCTGGAGACCGCCGACCCGGTCGCCCGCCTCCGCCTCGCCATCAAGGCCCTCAGCGACCACCTGGCCGAGCAGGACGTCGCCGAGTCCATCGCCAAGGACGTCCAGGACGGCGTCGACAAGCAGCAGCGCGAGTTCCTGCTGCGCCGCCAGCTGGAGGCCGTACGCAAGGAACTGCGCGAGCTGGGCGGCCAGAAGGAAGGCGAGGAGTCCGACGACTACCGCGCCCGTGTCGAAGCCGCCGACCTGCCCGAGAAGGTGCGCGAAGCCGCCCTCAAGGAGGTCGACAAGCTGGAGCGGGCCAGCGACCAGAGCCCCGAGGGCTCCTGGATCCGGACCTGGCTCGACACCGTCCTCGAACTGCCCTGGAACGAGCGCACCGAGGACCAGTACGACATCCGGGGCGCGCGGGCGATCCTCGACGCCGAACACGCCGGGCTGAGCGACGTGAAGGACCGCATCACCGAGTACCTCGCGGTCCGCAAGCGGCGCGGCGAGCGCGGCCTGGGCGTCATCGGCGGCCGCCGCGGCGGCGCCGTCCTCGCCCTCGTCGGACCGCCCGGCGTCGGCAAGACCTCCCTCGGCGAGTCCGTCGCGCACGCCATGGGCCGCAAGTTCGTCCGCGTCGCCCTCGGCGGCGTCCGCGACGAGGCCGAGGTCCGCGGCCACCGCCGCACCTACGTCGGCGCCCTGCCGGGCCGGATCGTACGGGCCATCAAGGAGGCCGGGTCCATGAACCCGGTCGTCCTCCTCGACGAGATCGACAAGGTGGGCTCCGACTACCGGGGCGACCCGGCCGCCGCCCTGCTGGAAGTACTGGACCCCGCCCAGAACCACACCTTCCGCGACCACTACCTGGAGGTCGAACTGGACCTCAGTGACGTGGTCTTCCTCGCCACCGCCAACGTCCTGGAGGCCATCCCCGAGGCGCTCGCCGACCGCATGGAGCTGGTCCGCCTCGACGGCTACACCGAGGACGAGAAGGTCGTCATCGCCCGCGACCACCTGCTGCCCCGTCAGCTGGACCGCGCCGGCCTCGGCGCCGACGAGGTGGTCCTGGAGGAGGACGCCCTGCGCAAGCTGGCCGGCGAGTACACCCGGGAAGCGGGCGTGCGAACCCTGGAACGGTCCATCGCCCGCCTGCTGCGCAAGGTGGCCTCGCAGCACGAGCTGGGGGAGCGCGAACTGCCCTTCCGGATCGGCGCGGACGACCTGCGCGCCCTCATCGGGCGGCCGCACCACGTACCGGAGTCCGCCCAGGACCCGGCCGAGCGGCGCACCGCCGTCCCCGGCGTGGCCACCGGCCTCGCGGTCACCGGGGCGGGCGGCGACGTCCTCTTCGTCGAGGCCTCGCTGGCCGACCCGGAGACCGGCGCCGCCGGACTCACCCTCACCGGGCAGCTCGGCGACGTCATGAAGGAATCCGCCCAGATCGCACTGAGCTTCCTGCGCTCGCACGGCGCGGAACTGGAACTGCCCGTCGCCGATCTGAAGGACCGGGGCGTGCACATCCACTTCCCGGCGGGCGCGGTCCCCAAGGACGGCCCCAGCGCGGGCATCACCATGACCACCGCCCTCGCCTCGCTGCTCTCCGGGCGGACAGTCCGCACGGACGTGGCGATGACCGGCGAGGTCTCCCTGACCGGGCGGGTCCTGCCGATCGGCGGGGTCAAGCAGAAGCTGCTGGCCGCGCACCGGGCCGGGCTGACCACCGTCATCATCCCCAAGCGCAACGAGGCCGATCTGGACGACGTCCCGGCCGAGGTGCTGGAGGGGCTGGAGGTGCACCCGGTGACGGACGTCCGCCAGGTGCTGGCGCTCGCCCTCGCGGAAGCGGAAGTCCCCCTCCCGGCCGCCGCCTGACACCGTCTCCGGCCCGGGTCCCCGTCTCCGGCGGGGTCCCGGGCCTTCGGCCTGCCCGCTGCGAAATACTGGCTGCTCACCACCACCGAAGGAGCCGTACGTGCACGGGAGCGAAGACCAGGAGTTCCTTGCCCTGGAGCGGGAACTGTCCGTCTTCCTCCGACGGGCCCGGGCCTCGTCCGGCGAGATGGCCCGCGAGCTGCACCCCGAGCTGGAGCCGGCCGCGTACGGGCTCCTCGTACGCCTGGAGGCGGCCGGCCGGCAGCGGGCCACGGAACTGGCGGCGTACTTCGGCGTCGGCAAGGCCACGATGAGCCGGCAGCTGCGGGCGCTGGAAGTCCTGGGCCTGGTCGCCCGCGAGCCGGATCCGGCCGATGGCCGAGCCTTCCTGGTGGGCCTCACCGAGGAGGGCCGCTCGCGGTTCCTCCGCGTCCGGGACGCGAGGCGCGAGCAGTACATGCGGAAGCTGGCCGACTGGGACCGGGGTGAGGTGGCGGAGCTGGCCCGCCTGCTGAACCAGCTGAACGCGGGCGGCGAATAGCTCCGCGCCGCCGGGTGCCCCGTTGGACGTCGTACCCGGCGGGCCGGTCCCCGCTGTCACCCCCGCGCCGCCGGGGTCGGGTGTGCGGCGGGGCGCCCCCGCAGGGCGTCGAACGCAACCACGCTTGCTTACCGGTGCCTCTGCAGGTTCGACGCCCGAGGAGGTGCCCCGGCGCGCGGCCGGCCCCGGCGGCCCTTGTGTGCGGCCGCTGCGCGGGGCTGGTCCCCTACCCGCCCTTCCACCGTTCCCTGGGGCTCCGCCCCAGACCCCGCGCCTCAAACGCCGGCGAGGCTGGATCAGGCCCCGCCCGGGCCCGCGCCTCAAGCGCCGGCGGGGCTGGATGGGGGCTCCGCCCGGACCCGCGCCTCAAACGCCGGCGAGGCTGGATCAGGCTCCGCCCCGGACCCCGCGCCTCAAACGCCGGCGAGGCTTGGGTGGGGGCTCCGCCCCGGACCCCGCGCCTCAAACGCCGGCGAGGCTGGATCTGGGTCCGCCCCGGACCCCGCGCCTCAAACGCCGGAGAGGCTGGAAGACCCAGGGCTGCAGCTGCCCTCGTACGCCGGCGCGGCTCGGGCGGGGCGGGGCGCGGTCGGGGTGGGCTACAGCTCCGCGTAGGCCGCTGACGCGTCGTCGTGGCGTTTGCCGCGCGGCACCGCACGGGACGGGTCCGATTCGATCGTGCGGACCCGCCGGATCAGGCCCTCCGCGCCCTCCTTCCGCAGTACCCCCACGCACTCCGCCCAGCCGCCCTCCCCGAACGTGTCCGTCCACCGGCTCGCCCCGTCCGTCAGCGCCGCCACCGCCCGCACCCCGCCGCGCGGCCACCGCCCCGTCACCGCCCGCCGCGCCACCGCGGGATCCGCCGCCGCCGTGAAGAAGCCGCCCTCCGCGTTGCGCAGGGCGTCCGTCGCGGCCGCCGACCGCAGGACATCCCGCGGCACCCGGTCCAGCCGGTCGTCCCGCACCGCCGTCACCTCGCCCCCGGGCGCCTGGAGGAGCAGTACGGAGTCCGAGAGCACGAGGTGCTCCACGTACTCCTCGTCCCAGCGGACCATCACCACCGTCGCCTGGGGCGTGCGGACGTGAGAAAGGTCACACGTCCCCCGATGGGCGTCGGCCGTGTCGCGGATCGCCTCCGCGAGGATCCCGTCCAGCGGCATGTCCCGCCGCGATCCGGACAGTTCGGTCAATCGGCCGCCGAGCCGGGCCGTGAACCAGGGCACCCCGTGCGCGCACCCGACCTCGCCGGCCGGTGGAGTGACCCCGTCCAGGGCGACCAGGACCCCGCCGCCCGAGGCGGGGATCGCCGCCGACAGCCAGTCCTCATTGGGGCGTTCCCGGCTGCCGGGGGCGGAGGCGAGGTCGATGCGCATGCGGACATACTGCCCGTCGGGCCCCGCCGCACGCGGGAAGGTCCGTACCAATCCCGGCGCCACTTCCCGTAACGGAGCCGCTAGGGGCGGAAAGCGGCGGACAGCGCCCCGCGCCGGTGTGGGCGGGCATATTGCCAAAGCCCCCATCGATCTTTCAACCGTCCGTCCACGGCGGCGCTCCGTGGCCACCGCTCCGAGTTGGAAGCCAACTCATCCGTGATGTTCACTCGTTCGAGTGGCCGGGTGGGCGATGTGCGGCTCTCTCCCCAACACGCTGCAAAGGTCTGAAGCGGTACGAGGGGGCAGGGGGCGTTTACTTGTTGACCGGCCGTTACCTCGGCCACACGAGTAGACGAGCAAGAGCACACGTACAGGATTGCGAGCACCGGTGCAGAAGAAGCGGTCTCGGAAGAACGGCACCGCCACCGACGGCCCGGCCCCCGCAGGACGACGCGTCCGCGTGCGGAGCAGGCTGGTCGTCGGAGTGGCGGTCACCGGCCTCACCGTCCTCGCGGCGGGCGCACCCGCCGTCGTCTCCGCCACGAGGGAACTGAACGACTCCCAGCACCTCGTCACCCTCGCGGAGCAGACCGGGCAGGCGCTCACCCTCACCCACCTCCTCGGTGACGAGCGCGACGCCGTCGTCGAGTACGCCGCGAAGGGCCGCCCCGGCAACGCCAAGGGCCCCGTCCAGGAACGCATCGGCCGTACCGACCGGCAGCTCGCCGAGGTCCAGGCCGACGCCGACGAGGCGACCGCCCGCTCCCTCGCGCGGATCCGGGCCGTCCGCGCCGAAGCCGTCGACGGCAAGGGCAGCGCCCTCGCCGCCCACCAGGCCTACGCGGGCGTCATCGCCGAACTCCTCGCCCCCGGCGACCGCCTCGCCGAACTGACCCCGCCGCGCGCCACCACCGCCCTCGCCACCACCCGCCCCCTGGCCCCGCTCGGCCAGGCCGTGGAGCAGGCCTCCGCCACCCGTGGACTGCTGCTCGCCGCACTGGCCGTCCCCCGCGGCGAGCAGCCCCCCAACTCGGCCGTGGTCGACGAACTCACCACCGCAGCACAGCGGGCACGCGTACGCGAACAGGCCGCCCTGGACGACTTCGCGCGGGCCGCGCGCCCCGACGTACGGCAGACCCTCGCCGCCACCGTCACCGGCCCCGAGGTCAAGGCGGCCGACGACTACCTCAAGAAGCTCACCGACCGGCCCACCCTGAACTCCGCCGACCGCAAGACCGACGCGGGCGCCGTGGGCTCCGCGCTCACCGCCCGCCTCGACCGCATGCGGTCCGTGGAGTCGACGCTGGCCGGCCAGCGGTCCTCCGCGCTCGCCGCCCAGCGCGACGACGACGTGACCCGGCTCGAACTGGTCATCGCGGCGATGGGCGTGCTCTTCCTCTTCGCCGTCGGCTTCGCGACCGCCGTGGCGCGCTCGCTCACCCGGCCGCTGTCCGTCCTGCGCCGCGGCGCGGAGCGGCTGGCGACGCCGGAGGGCTCGGTGGAACCGGTGCGGTTCACCGGCCGCAACGACGAGTTCGCCGAGGTCGTGCGCCACCTGAACGCCGTCCGCGAGCAGACCGTCTCCCTGCACACCAGGATCGCCGGACTCGACGCGGACAAGCGCCGGATCAACGGCCGCAACGAGGCGCTGAACGCCGGCCGCGAGGCGCTGGAGGAAGAGCTCACGACGCTGCGGGCGGGGCTCGAAGAGCACCGCCGCATCATGTCGACGACCTCCGTCTCGCTGTCCCTGCGCACCCTGGGCCTGGTGGAACGCCAGCTCTCCGTCATCGAGGAGCTGGAGTCCAGGGAACAGGACCCGGACCGGCTCGCGACCCTGTTCAAGCTGGACCACCTGGCGACGGTGATGCGCCGCCACAACGAGAACCTGCTGGTCCTCGCCGGCCAGGAACACGGCCACGGGCAGGGCCTGCCGGTCCCGCTCGTCGACGTCATGCGGGCCGCGGTCAGCGAGATCGAGCGCTACGAGCGGGTCGACCTGGCGGCGCTGCCCGCGTTCACGCAGGTCGCGGGACACGCGGCGGACGACATCTCGCACATACTGGCCGAGCTGCTGGAGAACGCCACGACGTTCTCGCCGCCCGAGGTCAAGGTGAAGGTGTCCGGGTGGCTGCTGGACTCCGGTGACGTGGTCCTGTCCGTCGTGGACGAGGGCATCGGCGTCACCGAGGACCGACTGGAGTCGCTGAACGCCCGCCTGTCCACGCCCGACGCCTACGACGAGGAGCCCGAGGAGGAACACGGCCTCGGCCTCGGCCTGTACGTGGCCGGCCGGCTCGCGGCCCGGCACGGCGTGACGGTGGAGCTGCGCGCCCCCCGGCACGGCGGCACCGAGGCGCTGGTCGTCATCCCGGTCTCCCTCCTCCCGGCCACCCCGCCGGCCTCCCCGGTCCACACCCTGTCCACCCCGGGCGCGCCCGCGCTGCACCTGCCGGGCGTGATAGCGGAGGCGAACGAGAACACCCTCCTGGCCCACCCCCGTGGCACGGACGCGATGCCCGCCGACACGGAGCCGACGGACGGGGCCGCGCTCGGCGGTATCGCGGATGCGGATGCCGGTGCGGACGCGGATGCGGGTGAGGGTGCGGACGCGGGCACCGACCTCGGCGCGGGCACCGACCTCGGCGCCGCCGCCGACGTGGACGCCGCCTTCGGTGCCGCCGCCGACGTGGACGCCGCCTTCGGTGCGGCCGCCGGCATGGCCCCGGCCCCCGAGGCCGTCCCGGACGCCGCCGATCCGGAGCACGCCTTCGCCTCCCCGGCGGAGCCGCGCCCCGGTGCCGTCGGCGGTGCGGGGCTGCCCCCGGCCGACCAGGTGTTCACCGTGCCCGCCGCGGCGGCGGACGCGGTGGAGGCCCCGGACGAGGGTGCCCCCGGGGAGCAGCTGCTCGCACGGGTCGTGCCCGACACCGACGCGTTCGCCGTCACTGCGCCGGACGCCGGGCCGGGGGGCCCGGCCGCCTCGGACCACGCCGACCGCGTGGCCGACGTACCGCAGACCCCGGCGGAGCCCGACCCGCACCGGCACGCCCCCGCCGAGGGGAACTGGCTGCCCCGCCAGGGCAGTCACCCCGACGGGGAGGACGTCACCGACAAGGGCCTGCCCAAGCGGACCCCCCGCTCCGCCACCGCAGCCGCCCGCGCCGACGCCGTGCGCCCCGCCCCGCCCCGGCGCGTCGACGCCGACGAGCTGCGGCGCCGGCTGGGCGGTTTCTACCAGGGGGCCCAGGACGGGCGCCGGGTCTTCGCCGCCGAGGTGGCGGAGGCGGCCGGAGCGCAGGAACAGGGCGAGGGACACACCGACCAGGGGGACACCGCACAGGAGGCTCGCACATGACCGCGCCCAGTACGTACGGACTGAGCACCCAGGCCCGCAACCTGCAATGGCTGCTGACCGACCTGGTCGAGGAGGTGCCCGGCGTCAATTCCGTCGCCGTGGTCTCCTCGGACGGGCTCCTGCTGCTGTCCTCCGACCCCGGTGCGGCCGAAGGGCAGGCCACCGGCGACGGCGCGGGCGGCGGCCGGAGCAGGGGCCCGCGCGGCGCCTCCGCAGACCTCGCCACCATCGTGTCCGGCCTCGGCAGCCTCACCACCGGCGCCGCGGCCCTCATGGACTGCGGATCCGTCAAGCAGACCATGGTGGCCATGGAGCACGGCTCCGTGTTCGTCATGGCCATCAGCGACGGCTCGCTGCTGGGCGTGCACGCCACCCCCGACTGCGACATGGGCGTCGTCGCCTACCACATGGCCCTGTTCGTCGGCCGCGCCGGCCACGTCCTGACCCCCGAAGTCCGCAGTGAGCTGCGCCAGTCGATGGAGAAAACCCCGTGAGGAGTCCGGCCTCCGACCGGCTGCCGATACGCGGCGCCGACCGCCGCCCCGCCCGCGTCCGCCCGTACTCCCTCACGGGCGGCCGGACCCGGTTCGCACAGGTCCTGCTCGTCGAGACCTTCGTCGCCGCCCTGGAGACGAGGGCCTCGCAGCCGCAGAAGCCCGACCGCATGCCCGAGATGCGGGCCATCGTCGAGGTGACCCGCCGCATGCGCACGATCGCCGAGATCGCGGCGCTGCTGAAGCTGCCGCTCGGCGTGGTCCGCGTGCTCGTCAGCGACCTCGCAGACCAGGGCAGGATCCGCGTCTACGGGACGGGCCACGGCACGGGCCGTCCCGACCGCGCGCTGCTGGAAAGGGTGCTCAGTGGTCTTCGCCGTCTCTGACGAACCGGTGTCCCCGCCGGAGTCGGACGACGAGCCCGTCCAGCCCTGGCAGTACGACCGCTCCCGCGCCCCCGTCGCCGTGAAGGTGCTCGTCGCGGGCGGCTTCGGCGTCGGGAAGACCACGTTCGTCTCCTCCCTCTCCGAGATCACCCCGCTGCGCACCGAGGCGGTGATGACCCAGGCCGGCGCCCCGACGGACGACCTGTCCGGCACCCCGGACAAGAACACCACCACCGTCGCCATGGACTTCGGCCGCGTCACCCTCGACGACGACCTCGTCCTCTACGTGTACGGGACCCCCGGCCAGGAGCGCTTCTGGTTCATGTGGGACGACCTCGTACGCGGTGCCGTCGGCGGCATCGTGCTGGCCGACACCCGGAGGCTGCGCGACTGCTTCCCCGCGCTCGACTACTTCGAGACCTGCGGGCTGCCGTACGCCGTCGCCGTGAACCACTTCGAGGGCTCCGACTCGTACGAGCCCGAGGACGTGCGCGAGGCGCTGACCGTGCCCCCGCACGTACCCGTCGTGATCATGGACGCGAGGGACCGCCACTCGGTCGTCGAATCCCTGCTGACGCTGGTGGGCCACGCCCTCGACAGCACTCCCGATTCCGAGTAGTCCGAACAAGAGAGCGTGAGAGATGCGCAAGATACTCGTCGTGGGAGCCGGTCAGGCCGGTCTCCAGCTGGCCCTCGGACTCCAGGCGAAGGAGTACGACGTCACCCTCATGTCCAACCGGACGGCGGACGAGATCCGCACCGGGCGGGTCATGTCGACGCAGTGCATGTTCGACACGGCGCTCCAGCACGAGCGTGACCTCGGGATCAACTTCTGGGAGCAGCAGGCACCGAAGATCGAGGGCCTCGGAGTCTCGGTCGCCGGCCCCGACACCGGCCGCGCCGTCGACTGGATGGGCAGGCTCAAGGGGTACGCGCAGTCCGTCGACCAGCGCGTGAAGATGGCCGGCTGGCTGGACACCTTCACCCAGCGCGGCGGGCAGCTGGTCATCCACGGCGCGTCCGTCGCCGACCTGGACTACTTCTCCCGTGCGTACGACCTGGTGCTGGTGGCCGCGGGCAAGGGCGAGCTGGTGTCGATGTTCGAGCGGAACGCGGCGCGTTCCCCGTACGACGCCCCGCAGCGCGCCCTGGCCGTCTCCTACGTGCACGGGCTCGGCCCGCGCCCGGAGCACCCGGAGACCGAGGCGGTCCGGTGCAACCTGGTGCCGGGGGTCGGCGAGCTCTTCGTCATGCCCACCCTGACGACCTCGGGGCGGGCGGACATCCTGTTCTGGGAGGGCATCCCGGGCGGGCCGCTGGACGTCTTCAACGGCGTGCGGGACCCGAAGGAACACCTGGCGCTCACGCTGGAGCTGATGGAGAAGTTCACGCCCTGGGAGTACGCGCGGGCGACGGAGGCGGAGCTCACGGACGCGGGCGCCACCCTGGCGGGCCGTTACGCGCCGGTGGTCCGCAACCCCGTCGGGCGGCTGCCGGGCGGCGGGCTGGTGCTGGGCGTGGCGGACGTGGTCGTGGCGAACGACCCGATCACGGGGCAGGGCTCGAACTCGGCCTCCAAGTGCGCGGCGTCGTACCTGTCGTCCATCCTGATGCACGGCGACAAGCCGTTCGACGAGGCGTGGATGAAGGGCACCTTCGACAAGTTCTGGTTCACCACCGGCAAGCCGGTGACCCAGTGGACGAACGCCATGCTGGGCGTTCCGCCGGAGCACGTGCTGAACCTGATCGGCGCGGCCGGGCAGCTCCAGCCGGTGGCGAATCGATTCGCCAACGGCTTCGACAACCCGGCCGACTTCGACTCGTACTTCTACGACCCGGAGGACGCGGCGGACTACCTGGCGGAGGTCTCGGCCGCGGTGGGCGCTTCGTCCGCCGGTGCCTCTTCCGCCGGTGCTTCCGCCGGTGCTGCCGCCGGTGCTGCCGCCGGTGCGTCGCCCGTTGGAGCCTCCTCCGCCGGCGCCTCTTCCGAGGGCGACTCCTCCGCGGAGTAGCCCGAGTCGTCCCCCTCCGCCTCCCCCGCCGCCGCCGTCGGTTCGGGCAGCGGCGGAGGGGTGAACTCCTTGAGCGGCGCCCCGTCCGGGTCCGGCCGCACCGCCCCGAGCAGCGGGTTGGCCGCGATCGGGGAGACCTTGACGCGCGTCCCCGGGCGCGGGGCCTGGATCACCTTGCCGCCGCCGATGTACAGGCCCACGTGCGTGGCCTTGGGGAAGTACACCACCAGGTCCCCGGGCCGCAGCCGGTCCAACGGCACCTTCGGCAACTGGGCCCACTGCTCCTGGCTGGTCCGCGGAATGGCGCGCCCGGCGTGCGCCCAGGCCTGCGAGGTCAGCCCCGAGCAGTCGAAGGAAGCCGGCCCCTCGGCCCCCCAGACGTACGGCTTGCCGATCTGGGCCGCCGCGTACCTGAGGGCCGCGCCGCCCGCGGCGGTGGGCGTGCCGGTGCGGGCGGGGAGCCGGCCGGAGTCCAGCAGCCTCTGCTGGGCGGCTCTGGTGTTCTCGGTCTCCCGGGCGCCGAGTTCCCTGAGCTGCTCCGGGGTCAGTGCGGCCAGCATCCGCTCGACCTCCTTGAGTTGCGCCCCGACCTCCTCCTTCTGGGTCCTCTGCCGGGCCGCCAGGTCCTGCCGGGTCGCCAGGGCTTCCCGCGCCCGGGCGGCGAGCGCGTCGGCCGCTGTCTTGTTCCGGGTGAGTTTGTCCAGTACGCCGGCCCGCCGAGCGCCCTCGCGGGCGGCGAGCCGCCGCTCGTCGAGGGCGGCCTGCGGGTCCTTGGCGAGCAGCATCCGGGCGTACGGGGAGAGGGCGCTCCGGGTGCCCTGGTACTGCTCCCGCGCCATCCGCCCGGCGATGGCCTTCTCGGCGTCGAGGGCGCTGCGGGCCCGCCCGAGCTCGGCACTCCGCCGCCGCTCCTCCTCCTGGCCGGCCTTGAGGGCCGCCTCGGTGGCGTTGTACGCCTCGGTGGCCTCTTCTGCCTTCTGGTACAGGCCCTGGAGGCGGGCGAGCAGGGTGGGGACGGACTCGGCGGGGGCGGCGGGGGCGGCGGGGGCTGCGGGCGCGGGGTTGCCGGGGTTCGCCGGCTCGGCGCCGGCCTGCGGGACGGGGCCCGCGACGAGGAATGCTGCGGCGATGCAGCAGGCAGCGCGAAGCGGCCGCTGTGACATGGAATCACCTCCGAGGCGCCCGATGCTGCCACGCCCGGTATGACAAATCGCCCAGGCGTGTCGGCGGGGTGGGGCGTGGCCACCCGGTTGGGGGAGGGGCGGCCCTATGCCCGCGCGGGGCCTGAGTCCGTGTCGGGCGCTGTTCTGGGTTGGGGGGGTGCCCACCTGCCCCCTTGGGCGTGGCTGGGCTTCCCGCGCCTCCGGCGTGTGAGGACCGGCTTGGGCCGGTGGCCCGGTTTTCAGCCGTCCGGCGTCTGAGGACCGGCCTGGGCCGGCGCCCCGGTTTTCAGCCGTCCGGCGTTTGAGGACCGGCCTGGGCCGGTGCCCCGGTTTTCAGCCCGTCCGGCGTCTGAGGACCGGCCTGGGCCGGTGCCCCGGTTTTCAGCCCGTCCGGCGTTTGAGGACCGGGGTTTGGGGCGGAGCCCCAAGCGGGGTCCGGGGCGGAGTCCCGGGAAACGGAGAAAGGGCGGGGCGGGGACCAGCTCCGCGCAGCGGCACCCCCGCCCAGCGGCACCGCCCAGCGGCACCGCCGACCAGCGACTGCCGCGGCCCGGCGGCCGGGACCTCGGCCGGGCGGTGGCGGAAAGGGCTTGGGGGGTTCCCGGCTGTCCCATCGTCCTTCCGTGTCGGGCCGGTCCCTCAAGGGCGCTCCTGCGTCGCGTCGCTTCGCGATCGCCTACGGCGACCCTTGACCGACC
>NZ_JBVJKF010000040.1:0-24348 GCF_055585365.1 Streptomyces sp. NPDC053432 | reverse complement strand
AACGTGCCACCCCGCCGACTGCCGGAATACCAGACCAGCCAGACCCGGTCCCCCTCGGTGGCAGCGGTACATCCCTCCAGAGGCCTGTCAGGAAGACGACCTCCCGGAACCCACGTCGCCTGGCCATCGGCACTCCAGCCGGCAAGACCGGCCGCGGACTCCGGATGCCCTCCGTAGATGCCTTCGTCTCCGTAAGCCGTCCAGATCGATCCCCCGCGATCGGTCACCAGAGCAGGAATGTCGTCACCGATACAGAAGGCGGCCTCCTGCTCACCGCTTTCCAGCGAGAACACCACGGCGTTCGAACTCCACGCGTCCGACTCCTCCTTGCCCGCCCGACCGCCTACGACGAGAAGCCGGGCCCCAGGGAGAAGAGCGATGTGACTCGGCCTGACCGGGACGTCCTTGACCGGCCGCCGTCGAAGCGAACCGTCAGCCCGGCGCACCACGAGCACCGCATCGAACGGGACCTGCGGGCCCCAGCCCACCCAGCCCTTCACGTAACGCCTCCGGCGAAGGCACCGCTGATGGACGAACAGAACAGCCAGCTCTCCCATCGGCCCCACGGTCCACCACAGAGGGCGCCGACCCGCCCAGCATTCGACAACGGACGGCTTCCAGACCCTCTGCACATCGACCGTCGACACCACATCCCCCCGATTTCGGCTGCAGCACCCGAACGCGAGCGCTGACGAGGAGTCTATCGATTGGCCCGCGCTGTCCACCAAGCCGTATGCGCTTCGGAGACCCTCCGCGACTGCCACCTCGAAGGCGGTGCTGTCGCACGACAGGTCAGCAGGCACGCACACCAAGCCACAGAAACGTTACCGACCGAACCTGATCGCTGTCGGCGGCCAGGGGAAAGTCCCGCGTACCGTCGGCGCAATGACCAACTGTGCTTTCACACTCCGTAGTCTCGACACCGGACGGTCTTCAACGACTCGCGCGAGTCCGCCGAGCGGTCGTCGCAGTGAAACTCCCTCGCAACGGCGTCTTCCCAAGGGAACACTGCGGCTATGGAGTTCCTCTGCTACCACCGCGACCGCACCGGCTCCCTGCCGCTGCGCTACGAACTGAACGATGCGCACTTGTCCTACATGGACGGATTCGCGAAGGAGATGATCGCCCGAGGGCCGACCTTCGCGGACGACGGCGCCACCCTCACCGGCAGCGTGCACATCATCGACCTGCCCGATCCTGCTGCTGCCCGCGCGTTTGCCTTCGACGAGCCGAACTACCAGGCCGGCGCCTACCGAGACGTGCTTCTGCGACGGTGGCGCAACACACTGGGCCGCACCATGTGGGACTTCCACGGCGGCCGGACTGGAGGCAACCAGTACCTGGTGCTCGGTCTCGGCACAGGGCAGGCAGCCGACCTCGCGCTGCCGCCCGAACAGAACGAGCTGATCGCCTACGGACCGCTGCTGTCCGACGACGAAACCCTCTGGCTGGGCACCGCCGCGCTACTCCGGGCTCCGGACCCGGACACCGCACGCGCCATCCTCACACACGACCTGTACGCCCACATCGAGGTGCACAACTGGCAGTTTGGTGGGCGGCCGTCATGAACGAGGGCGCCCACCGATGCCCTCGCCGTGGCCTCACGCTCCGTAGAGGCAGCGAACGCCAGCGGGGAGTTGAATGGCCATGGGCAGGCAATTCCCACTCGCCGCTATCACAGGGGCGGCAAGGCGGCCTCCTCACCACACTTCTGACACCGCCCGCAACCCGCACAGCACCCGGGGCACCGGTGTAAGCCCTGCGAGCCCGCAATGTCGCCAGGTCCGGATCCCGTATGCCAGGCCAAGGTTTCAAGCCGACGGGTGGGGTAGGCGACGGCCACGTGATCGAATACCCACAGAAGGAACCCACCATGCTGATGGCGCACCCGGTCGTGCTCACCTGTCTCGTCGATCGCTACTGGGCTCTGGCCGTACTGGATGCAGCGGCCGACGACCCGTCGCCCGTACGGAAGGAGCTCGAGGACGCCGGGCGCGCCCTGTGCGTAGTCACCGGTACCGCCGATGTGCACGCAGCCCTTTTCTCGGCGCGCCATCGCCTTCCGGGAGCCCGTGTCCTTGACGACTCCGTTCTCGCCTCCACCTGAGCCGGCCGACCCCTCCCACCCCCGCCAAAACCAGACAGTCCCTCCCCCGCCATACCCGGTACCGAGGCACCGGCAGGGGGCAGTCGGCGGCAGTGGCGACGGAGTCGCAGTCCATGATCTGAGACATCCCTGCCTCCCTTACAACCTGATGTGCCCCCGAACGGCTTCTGTCAGCATCGTCGACACCACCCGCGACATACGTCACGAGGCGAGTCCGGGGCCCGGCATCGCCCGACCGACACGGTTGGTTACTCAAAAAAGGGGGCTGCCGCCCGCCATGACTCGATCGCCGACCCGCAGATGGTGGAAAGGCATCCCACCACCCTGCCCCCCGCCTGGACCTGGACCACTTCCGCGTCCCGCGCAGCGGGCCGCTTGACCGCTGGCCCAGTGTCCGCCGGCTCGCAGGCCACCGTGCGCCCCATCCACTGGAACCCTCCCGCGTCGGCCAGGCGTCCCACCAGCGGGGACGGGCAGATCCCAAGCACTTCGCCGTGCGTCTGCCGGTCGCCGTCGGACACCTGAGACCCTGCGTGTCCGTGAAACGTCGGCCTGCTGGTGCGAAACCGCAAGCGCGGCAAGGACCCATGCAGCAGCGAGCGCGGTCATCGCCTGCTGCACCACAACGGATCCCGGCGTCAGCCGCCGGGCGCCTGTCCCACCGCCACAGCCCTCACGCCCGCCCGGGTAGTGGCAGGTCAGGGCCGGATCATAGTGACATCGTCACCCTTTCACCGGGGCCGTTGAGACCGCAGCGCTGCGTCCGGTCCCGGCCGAAAATGACGGTCCGGGCCATCCGGAACCGCATTGAGCTGGGCCCGGAGCTCCACCAGAGTTCCTGTCGCGTAGGTCGCTCTGGTCCGCCGTGCCGCTGTGGACTATCGCGATGCCCCACCGGGCGTCGGGATGACGCCGAGCTGCTGAAGGAAGCCGAGGACATCCTTGTCCGACCACTTCTCGGCGAGCTTGCCGTTCTCGATGCGGTGGATCACCGTGCCGGTCATTGTGATCGGCCTGCCGGTGGCAGGGATGCCCGGGAGGTCCTTCGCGTGCACTCCCCGGGCCATCAGGCGGGTCACGACCTTGTCGCCCTCCGCGATTTGGTCTTCGATCTCGTGGGTTCCGGGCGTGGCCTCCCAGAACAGACGGAACGCCTGCTTGAGTCCCTCGCGACCGGGTGCGAACCCTGGAAACGGCGGCGGCGAGTGGTCTTGGTAGTCCTCGGCCACGAGGTCGTCCATGGCATCGAGGTTTCCCTCGTCGATCTCCTGGTAGAAGCGGCGGACCAGCCTCTTGTTCTCCTCCGTGGACACAAGACTCCTCTGCAGATTCATTGGCCTGGCCGGAGCGGCACACACGCAATCGTCACCCGTCCGCTCCCCTGGCCACTTCCTCGGCACGCCGGGCCATGGTGGACGTTCACTCAGGAGCAGTCGTGCAAGGCAACGGCGGAGCCTGCGTAGCAGTGCCGGTGAGGCGTTTCGCGGTCCCTGTGGCCGTCGTGGTCATGCTGGGAGTGACGGGCAGCGCAGCCTTCCCTCGAGCTCGCAAGCTGGTGTCAGCGGTGGCAGGCCAGTCAAACCCGCGCCATGAGGGCGGGCGGTCCTCTCAGCTTGTCCTGCCTTCCAAGCGTGGTCTGAGCTGTTCACCAAGCCTCGGCCGCCCACCGAGGCCAGGGCAAGACCGATGCCAAGAACACCTTCGTCATCGCGGACCATGCCCGCATGCGCAAGGATCTCGGGGCATTGCAGCCAGGCGACGAGATAGCTGCGACCTGAAGATCCTGGTCCGGGGCCGGACCGATCTGGTCAATGACCGCACCCGCCATATCAACCGGCCCCGGGAACAACTCCTGCAAGTCTGTCCGGCCTTGGAACGTGTGCTGAGCCTGACGAACAAGGGACTGGTGCTGCTGCTGACCGGCTATCAAAACGCCGGCCGCCATCCGCCGCAGTGGTGCCAGGCGTATCGAGACGTGGTTGAGGAACCGCAAGGTCAAAGGTGCCGCCGCTCTCGCGCGAGACGTCGTCGGTGCGGCCCGGGCTCAGCACACCTCACTGCCCGGCGAGAAGCTGGCCGCATCGATGGTGGCCCGCCTCGCCGAGGGAGTGATGGCTCTTGAGGAGGAGATCGCCGAGCTCGACGCACTCATCGAGGTCCGGTTTCTCGAGCACCCGCCCGCTGAGTTGATCCGCAGTATGCCCGGCATGGGCGCGGTGCTTGGCGCCGAGTTCATCGCCCCCACCGGCGGTGACCTGGAGGTCTTCGGCACCCTCGACCGGCTGGCGGTGGCCCGTGAGTGAAGCGACCTGCCCGAAGGGCAGCGACTTTCGCCCGCCCGTGCCCGAGGGGCACTCAAGGGGCGGGCCAGCCCGCAGGCCCGTCCATTGACCCCGTTAGGCATACAAAAGGGGCGGCGAATCCACCACCCCTTTCACCTATCCGGCCCATCGGCCCGCCGTTCACAGCTCCCACCCCGGGCCCACGGAACCCGTCAGCACGGAGGCCATGTCACCCCACGAGCAACCCGAGCCAGCGCACCGCGGCTGGCCAGGGTCACTCCGCCCCCGCACGCCGGGCACACCGGCTCCGCCTTAGCCCGTACCCGCTTCCGAAGCGGTCCGTGACCTCCGGCAGGGACGACTCGAAGCAGGCCCGGCGACAGCGTCGAGCGTCGAGCCGGGCGTCTCCAGCTCGTCAGAACCGCGCAGACCGCGAGCGTCACCGCCGCCCGCTCACCCTCGGACAAGCCGAGACATCCAGGAGGTCAGCCCCCCGGTGCACCGCCGCGAACGCCCCGTCGAGGCCGTACGCGACCGCCTCAGGCCCTTCCCCGGTGTAGCCCGAGAATATCTTTGTCCCGGGAGACCGTCCACGTCCTCAGGGTCCGCCTCAAGGTCCGGCACATCGAGCAGGTGCCCACACGCCAGAGGCCAAAACAGGCGGTCCCGCTGCTCGCGGTACGAGGAGGAGGCATCGGCCGAGCGCTGCGAGCAGTAGATCAGCGTCATGTGGGCGGGCATGGCCACGGTCATGGGGCGGCCTTCCCCCGGAGGGCGGCGCGGAGCACCGCGTAGCACCCCTGGGCCACGCCCCAGACAAAGGCCTGAACCCATCGGCAGGCCCGGCCGCATCCGCGCGCTCGACGGCTTCCTGAAGCACATCACGCAGCGCGGCGGGGCGAGCAGCGGGCGGCAGGTCACTGACCCGAGTGCGGCATTGGCTTCGAAAGTCCCGTCAGCACGTCACCGTCCTCGCCCACGCCCCGGCCGGGCCGTGCCTACTCGGGGAGGCGGGCCGCCGTCCCGGCGGGGCGGGACCGGCCCGGGCGGCGGAGTAGCGCCAGGCGGCTCGCCGTGCGGTCCAGGTCTCGGGTCAGAGGACGGTCGGTGGGGAGGTCGGTCAGGGGGTCTGCGCCGATGAGGACCAGCTGGACGTCCCGGTCGCAGGTCACGTCCACCAGGTTCGCGAACCGTCGGCATCCGTCCGCGGAAGCCTCCGCAAGTGGGGGTACGCCGTCCAGGACCAGGGTGGCGAAGCGTTCGGCGAGAACCAGGTAGTCCGGGACCGCCGTCGCGGTCTCGCACAGCGCGTCGAAGCCGAACCAGACGAGGTCGCCGCGCACCGCGCGGGCGGGCAGCTCCCGCAGGTGGGCTTGGACCGGGGTGGCTTCCGAGGGTGTCGGGGCGGGCATGCCGGCCGCATCGAGCGCGGTGTCGTCGGGGGGCAGGCACCAGCCCGTCGCGAAGCGGCGGCCGCCTTCTGTGGGCGAGGGAGCGGCGAGCCGGCGGAAGTCGACCGGGCCCGTGACGTCCAGGACGTCCATCCGCTGCTCTATGAGCTTGATGGTGGGCTCGAAGAGGTGGTGGTAGAGCGGGTCCGGCATCAGCCCGGCGGGTGGGTAGTTGGATGTGGTGACCAGGGTGATCTTGCGGTCCAGCAGGGTGCGGAAGAGGCGTGCGATCAGCATCGCGTCACCCGCATCGTGTGCGTGGAACTCGTCGAAGACCAGGATGCGGCTGTCCCCGATCAGGTCGTCCAGAGCGCTGTCGACGGCGCTCTGCCCGTCGCGGCGGGAGGCATGGCGGGATCCCTGCCGCCCGCTCACTCCGTCGTGGAGACGCCGGAAGAAGTCGTGGAAGTGCAGGCGGCGTTTGCGTCCGTCCGGCAACCCCTCGTAGAAGGTGTCCACGAGCCAGCTCTTCCCGCGGCCGACCGGCCCCCATACGTACAGATCGCGAGGCGGCTTCGGGAACGTCCAGGCGGGCCGTGCGAGTTCGCCCGCCAGACGGGCCAGCCGCTCGACGGCGGCCTCCTGGGCCGGCGCGACCGCGAATCCGCGCCGCGCGGCGGCTTGGTGGAAATGGCGGCGCATGGCCTCGTCGCCCTTGTTCAGAACCGGGAAGCTCATCCGTTCGTTTCCCCCGCTCGACGCTTGGAAAGGATCATGCTCGCACGGGAATGGTGTAGGCGACCAGGAAGCCGAGGGCGCCCGGATGCGGGTGTCCGAGCAGTCGGCTCGCGCACTGCTGGAGGGACACGGCCTCCTCCAGGTCGGCCGGGGGCCGGTCCGGGCATGGCGTCGGAGCAGTTGGGTGGCGAGTTCGGAGGAGGCGGCCCTGCGATAAGCGGAATTGTGGGGGCTCATGCCAAATGCATCGAGGCCGGTGCGGAGGCGGGCGACGGCCGTCTCCAGGTCGGCCGGGTCGTCCGTGAGGTGGTAGCGCTCGGCGTGCTCCATGCCCATGTCGAGCAGGATCACGCCGTGGTTGATGTCCTCGTACGGGAGGGCGCTGGCGGCCTGTACCGCCGTGTCCCGCAGCGCAGCCAGTACGTTGCCGAGGGCGGTCGGCCGCAACAGGTGCTCGGGGAGCGGGTAGCGCTGCCACAGCCGGGCCGCCGCGGCGCCCGCCCGCTGCACCTGTCCGGGTGAGGCGTCGTGCGCCAGGCCGGACGATTCGGCGCGCGCGGCCAGACGTTCCTTCATGCGCCGTTGCAGCGCGCGGCATGACCCGGCGCCGAGCGCATCGGGATACCCGCTGGCCAGGGGACCACCGGGGCGAGACTCACTCCGGGATCACCCCCGTTCCCGGCGGGGCGCCCGGAATAGTTCCATGGACCCGTGGTCGCCCACCCGGCACACCGGCCGGTACCGGTCGTCGTAGAAGGCAGTGTAGGCGCGCCTCCCGCAGGCATCACAACGGAAGGCGATGACGCTGAACCGGGTGGATTCCCCCGGCACCGCCGCACGGTCCTCGCGGCCGCCGACGACCAGGACGACCCGGTCCAGCCCCTCGTCCCCGGCGAGCAGCCCACTGAGGGCCGCGGCCGCGTCGTCCAGGGACGTCCCGGCGGATAGTTGCAGCCGCGGGGGCCCTCACTGTCTGCCCTCGGATCCACCAACATGCCGTAGTCCGCAAGTTCACCGGCTCTACCGCTCACCGGTTCCTCCCCGGAGGCCGTGCTGCCCCTGTCCCTCCGAATCCGCCTGGGGAGGGGTGTCGGCCTCCGCAGGCCCGTTTCCCGCCTCTCCTGCGCAACGACGACCGGCCGCGGCGAGCAGGGCCCAGGAGGCCTTACTCGCCTCCTCCCCCGCCACCGCAACCGGAATGGCCGCCGAAGTGTGTGCCCGTGTCCCAGTGGGAACCGGAGCCGCCGTCAAACCCACTCCCCGTGCGCCTGCGACTTCGGCCGCCACGGGATCCGTCTGCCGCCCCCTGGCGGCCCCGGGGTTGCGCCGGTTCGTCCGGGGCTATGGTGATCCCGCCGAAAACGTACGCCGGCACGCTCGCGTCGCGCCTGGACACCTGCAGTTGTCGCCTGCCCCTCAGGGTCACCCGGCGCTTCGCGCCCGCCACCAGACCACGCGCTGCCAGCCGGCCACCGATCTCCTGTGCCTCCGGGAAGCGCTGCATGCCAGCACGCACGGCCTCGATGGTCTTGCCGCGCCGGCAGAAGGCAATCACAGCACGCTCGGCCGCCTGCTCGGGGAGGCTCTCCCCGCCCACAGCACGCACCCAGCGCTCGTGCACCACGAGCAGCCCGCGTCTGTTCAGCTCGATGATCACGCTGTCCGCCAGCCGCCCGGGCCCGCCCGCCAGGTACGCGACCTCGTACACATCCAGAGGCCGGATCGCTCTGCCCCGCCCCCTCGCCAACCACCGCAACAGCCACCGCATCCAGACCCCTCCCTCGTCGAAATACACCTCGCGCCCGCCGGCACGGGACCGCCGGGGAGCTCGCGCGTCACGTGCGCCTGTCACGCGTCGGCGGTGGCCCCGTCCCGCTCGGATAGGACCTCGGGCATCCCCTCGATCAGCACCACTACGCTGACCAGCTCGCCGGCCTCGCAACGCCCCAGCCACACGGGGTAGGTGCCGTCCCCGGTCGTCGCGAAGGCCATCAGCTCGCCGCCGGTGGCCGTGTCCCACGTGCGGTGAATGAACATCGACCCGTCGGGCAGGTCCTCGTACCCGTCGAGGTCCGGCTCACCGTCGATCAGCCCCCGCTCAAAGAGCGAGACGAGCGACTCGAAGGACCCCGCATCGGCGAAGCAGCCGGTGGCTCCGTCGGTGTCGAATCCGGCTATCTGCTCCTCGATGAAGATGCGCAGGTCGTCGTCCGCCCCGACGGCCATCTCCCAGGACACGGCAGGGGTCTCGCTGAGGAGCAGGCGGACGGCCGTGGGGGCCGTGGTCTCGACCTCGGCGTCGCGCCACTCGCAGTGGTAGCCGTATGCGACCCGCGCCTCGTCGAGCACGTACTCCCCTGGCGGGACGGGAACCGTGATGTCCGGCCCCTTCTCGGGGCCGCCGAACAGTCCCGCGACGGCCAGCAGCCCACTGGGAACGCGCACGGTGCCGACCCGGCGCGGCTCCACGACCGTCTGCTCGGGGTGATACCCGTCAGTGACGCGCACCCCGGGCCGGAACAGCTCGCCTATCCGGCCCGGCTGCGCGGGACGCGGCGGCCGCCAGCAGAAGGCGGGCGCCTCACCTCCGTCGCCCTCGGGGACCTCGGCCGCCTCGAAGACCGGCGGCTGGGTAAACCCGTGCGCCCGCGCCGAGAGCAGCGGCCACCCACCGAACGCGGGCCGCTCCATCCAGCGCTCGTCCTCCCGGAGGCGGGGCAAGGTCGAGTAACCCCGCGGCTCCTCCTCCCGCCGCCCCCTCCCGTCCGGGAAGAGGTCCAGGATGACGCGCGGGCACTTCGGATCGAACTCCGCCATCTGCGGGTCGGGGTAGTTCCACGCGACGGAGTACCGGTGGAACAAGCGCGCCGGGTCGTCCAGCAGCCTCAGGTCCAGGTCATACATACGGCGGCCCTGGTCGTCGTACACCCACAGCCCGACGTGATGGTCCCGCCAGGAAACGAGCCGGACCTCCAACGGCGCCTCCCGGCCCGCAGCCCGGTACACCACCACATACGGCAGCCCGGCCGCGTCCCGCTCACAGGCCTCAGCAACCGACAGCGTCCGCCAGACCGCGCGGGACTCCGGATCCCAAGCCTGCGCATACCCCACCTCGACGACCACGACCGCTCCCTCGCCCTTGCATGTTCCTGAGCAAGGTAACCGCCGCCTGTGACAGCCGTTCAACGGGGCCGGGCAGCGGATCGGCGCTCCCTCACCTGCAGCCGGAGCACTCATGGTGACCACGCCGGTCATGCCCCGGGAGGTACGTTGGCCGACGAGGGCGGCGATGTCGGAGACGAACCGCGGGTCGTCCACGCCGGTGCCGATCAATATTTTGGTGGCCGCGCCCCACATGGCGTCCATGCCGACCTCGCCCCAGGCGGCCACGCCCTGGCGGTAGCTCTGGAGGATCACGTACGGGTTGATGCCGCGGGATCCGAGGTGGCTGAAGAGGTCGGGCAGGTCCTTGATCCGGCAGATGTTCACGGCCTCGTCCAGGACCGTGCGCATCGGCTCGGGCAGCCGGCCGCCGTGGCGCTCACCGGTCTCGGAGACGGAGGTGAAGACGGTGTCGGCCAGTGCAGCGACGACCGCGGAGGCTGGCCCGCCTTTCTTGCTCAGCAGGGACAGGGTGTCGCGGGTGAGGGAGAGAGAACTCCTCCGGGTCAACGCGGTCCCGGTGCTTGTCGGGCAGGTGGAGGACGCGCAACGGGGCCTTCTCCTGCGGGTCGGCCACCCAGCGCATGATGTCCTTGATGCGGCGGTGCGTCGCCTTCAGGTCCACTGACGGCCTGCCACTGGATCCGGCGTAGCCGACGCACAGGACCAGTCTCGCCGTACGTTCCCGTGGCCGCCGGTCACCGATGACCGGCTGCGTGTCCTGGTGCGGCCGCCCCAGCCGTGACCAAGCTCGTGGTTGACACCGGTGGGGCCAAGCCCCTCCAACACACACGGGGAGACAGACCGCATGGCAAGAAAGCCCGATCTCACCGAACCTCCGACCCCGTCCGCCACCGCCCTCGCCGCACAGGCAGGCCTGGGGCAGTGGGCGGGCTGGACCTACATCCCATACCGGGGGCTGGGGTACAAGAAGCCCTGGCCATGCCACGCGGACCTCTGAGTGGCTCTGGCCGCTCTTCGTCTTCTTCGTCCCTCATCGACACGGCCCGCGCGGCTGGGTCGGGGGCCGACGGGGGCGGCCCTCGGCGGAAGTCGCTCAGCTGAGCCGCGCCAGCAGGAAGAGAAGGAGCACCACGCACACCACGGCGACCGCCACGCCTCCGGCACCCGTCATTCCAGCAGGGGGATGCTTCACGTCCTGGATGCAGATGAGTCCGTGCTTGCCGCTTCCGGCGACTCCAGCCAGGTCGATGCCCTGCTGGGCGGCGAACTCCCGGGCTGCGGGGGTCGCGTAGGCGCCGTGTCTGGCCTTGACGGCGGCGATGACGTCCTGCACTCGGACACGGCCGTCGGCGCCCGAGCCCTTGACGGAGTTCACGTCCACACCGTGTTCGGCCGCGAGTCGGCGGACGGAGGGGTCCTGGGTTCCCTGTCGCCGCTCGTCGGTCGCCCTCAGGGTGGTCGGTGTCCCCGACCGCCTGCCCTCCGTGGAGCGCGCGCCGGTGCTTCTGGCGCGGCCGAGCATGGCCAGCGCCTGGGGGACGGTGGGGCGATCGGCCGGTTCCCTCGCCAGCAGGCCGATGAGCAGTGACGTCAGCGGACCGGCGCGTCGCGGGGCGCGGGGTGTCTCCGTCAGAGCGGCGGTGAGGTTGTCCGAGGGGAACGGGGGCTCGCCTTCCACGGCCTCGTACAGCGTCACGCCCAGCGAGAAGAGGTCGGACCTGCCGTCGTTCGGCGCGCCCTGCCAGCGCTCGGGTGCCATGTAGGCGGGCGACCCGATGACCATGGTGGTGCGGGTGAGCCGGGGATCGGTGTGGGCTACGGCGATGCCGAAGTCCGTGAGCAGGACGTCACCGTTCTCGCCGAGCATCACGTTGGCCGGCTTGACGTCCCGGTGCATGATCCCCGCGTCGTGGGCCGCACCCAGCGCACTCAGAAGTGCCTCGGCGACGTCGAGGGTACGCCGCAGCGTCAGCGGGCCGTTCGCCCTCAGCTCGTCCGCGAGCGACCCGCCGTCCACCAGCTGCATGACGATCCATGGAGCGTCGTCGACCTCGACCACGTCATGGACGGTGATGATGTGCGGGTGGTCCCGTAAGCGCGCCGCATTGCGGGACTCCCGGGCCGCCCGGGCCAGGAGCTCCGCGCGTGCCTCGTCGGGGACCGAGCCGAGGCGCACCATCTTCATCGCCACGTCCACATCCAGCACCGGGTCGTGGGCCTCCCAGACCTCACCGAAACCACCGGCTCCCAGCGGTCGGGTCAGCCGGTAACGCCCCCCGATCACCGTCCCCGGATGCGCCCCCCATGCCATCGCTCCCCCGTTCGGACATGCGTCACATGCCCCTTGGTGTCCCTGCCCGGAGTTCGGGCAGGAACAGGATAGGAATGCGGACGTCCTTGCGGTAGGTGCAGACCCGGGAGCCGACGGGTCGCGTACCCCTGCCGCGGGGCGCAGTGCCCTCCGACGCCAGGATGAGGAGGGATGCCGCGGCCCGTACGGAGCCACCCCTGATCCGGGGTCGGCGAGGCGAGGCGGGGTGGTGCCCTCCTGCGAGGCGTGGCCGCCGCTTACGGGATTCAATGCCGGGGCTGGGCGGCGCTGTTGTCACAGGGCCACTGGCCGGCGAGGGCGCCGTCGCCCCGGCCGTGGATAGTCAGGCGCTTCCCGGACGCGTTGACGCTGTTCGAGCCCCCGCCCGCGACGGGCCGGAAGCGCCGGACCTGGCTGGAGGGCGCGTGGTTGCAGCTCCATGCCTCGCGGCCCCGAACTGACCCCACGCCTCAGAGATCGCGGCCAGTGCCCGCCCGGCCTGCGGTGAGCACCGGCTCGGCCGCCACACCCGTTCGCTCGGCCCGCCGCCTCGACACCCGGCGCCACGCCCCCGCACCGGCCAGGAGCGTCAGCCCGTCCACCATCGCCGCGGACAGCCCCATCGCCGCGACCGTCTGCCACGAGTGCTCGTCCAGCTCCCCGCCCTCCAGCGACGCCCACAGCCGGATCCGGTGCCCGTCCGGGTACACCTTGTCCGCCGGGCGCACCTCGTCGAAGGTGCGTCCGCCGACCGACCAGACGTATCGGCACTCGACCTCGTCCTCCGGCCCCGCGCCCTCGTCCCAGCGCTGGCCGGTCACCCGGCAACCGCTGAGCTCGATCGTTACCGGTTCCGTCGTCCGCCCCCGGAGCTGGATCTGCTCGACCGTGCCGCCCGTGGTCGCGACACCGGCCAGCACCAGTACCGTCAGCCCGCCAGCGGCCAGCGCGTCGGCCCACCCGCCCGGACCCGGCCGGAGCCTGAGGCCGACCAGCGCCGTCACCAGGCCCGCCCCGAGCAGGACCAGCGGCCAAGCCGTCCACGGCGTCCCGTCCGCCCAGTTCCACAGCAGCACACCCGCGCCGACGACCGCGGCCACCGACCCCCCGACCGCGACTTACCCGCCTACCCTCTGCGCCACTTCGCACCCCCTTTCCCCCCGGTACCCACCCGTCCGATCCCGCAACCACGCCTCCACCGCCAGGTAGTCGTCCGCCGCCAGCCCGACCCGGGCGGCCACCCGGCGGAGCAGCGCGTCCCCCGGGTAGTGCGCTGCCACCCACTCCCGGTTGGCGTGGCCGATCTCGTCGTCGACGCACACGAAGTCCCGCCCCGCCGCGTACCCCACGATCCCGCGCAGTACGGGGGTGTCCTATCCTGTCCAGTCGAGGCGTCTACTCAGCGAATCCAGTTGCTTGGCTGGCGCGGCCCGTCATTCATCCGTTCGAATGTTCGCGGTGTAGGTGCTCAGAGCGGGACTGGAGGATGTCCAGGGCCTCGTGGATCGAGCAGCCGATGTTGTCTCGGAACAGCTTGATGGCCTTGATGGTCATGCCGCTGCGGATCTCCTTGTCTGCGAAGGAGAGCGGGCCGGCCGTCCAGGGGGCGGCCGCGGGGTCTCCGCCTGGCCAGTCGACATCGGTCAGGGTGGCGAGCAGGCGGCCGTCCGAGAGCGCCACCGCCACGTCCGTGCCGCGGGCCGCCTTCTCCGTGAAGGCAACGGGTGCAGTGTGGTCCAGGAGGAAGACGAAGTGCTGGGCAATACGTTGCCGCCATTCGTCGAGCTCGCCATCGGCGTCCAGGCGGAGGTTGGAGTTCCAGGCTGCCTGGGCGAGAACCGATACGAACAGTCCGAGGAAGTCCGACTTCAGCAGGTCGTCCGCGTGCTCGATCAGAATCGCGAGGTCCTGGTTCCCGTGGCCGGGACCATGCCAGTCGTGAAGGCAGTCGACGAGAGCGTCCCAGTTGTGGCCGAAGTAGCCGAGGAACGACAGCTCCCGGGCGAAGATGCGAAATACGGACCCCGGATCACGCATTTCCCGGCCGTCCAGCCGCAGAACCAGACCGTTTCGCTGCACGAGCGCAGCCGTTTCCGACGCCAGCCATGGGTCGGCCGGACAGGTGAACACGACCCATGGGGAGCGGTGTTCCGTCAGAGTGGGCTTGGTCATCATGGGTGAGATCCTTGCACTGCATTTGCTCGGAGCCCGAGCGATTAAAGGAGGGTAGATCGTGCTCGACGAGCACCGTCCGCCCAGGTGAGGAGGCTGCCGATGGGTCGAGCTTCGGCGCCGTCTTCGTGTTGCGCGGCTACTGCAGCAGGATCATCTTCCGCAGCAGGTGGAAGCCAGCTCGTCCGTAGAGCTGCCTTTTGATCTTCTTGATGCGGTTGACGGCGCCCTCGATGGTGCCGGAGCTCCAGTGGAGAGTGAGTCCGGCTGTCACGGCGTCGAGATCGCGGAGCAGGTGGAGTGCGAAGCCGGTGAGGCCGGGCAGTTGACTTGCGTCGACTGCGTCGATCCAGGTGGGGAGCCTGACGCCGAGGCGGTCGGTGAGTATTTCGCCGAAGTCGCGGACATGTCCGGCGGCGGTGTCCAGTTCGGGGCAGCGTGCCAGGACATCCTTCATACCGGCGCGGTCGTCCTCGCTCAGCGCGGCGGGGTGTCGGGTGAGCCAGCCGGTCACCTGCCGCACGGTCGGCGGCCGGGGCGGCGCGTCGGCTGGAGCCCCGCAGAGAGTGGCGATGTGGGCGCGGACCGCCGGAACTTGCGCCCTCACCCGTTTTCCGCCCCCCGCCTGGTACCCGGTGGACCCGCCGCCGGTCTCGGTCGTCCAGGAACGGAAGCGCGACCTGTTGGTGGACCAGGTCGTTGGCGTCGTACGACAGGGTGCTGCCCGACAGGGCAGTGGTGCGGCCCAGGTTGTCGTAGGTGTAGCCGGCTGTCGTAAGGCGGTCGGCGCTGTCGTAGGTGGAGGTCATGTCTGACTCCGCCACGCGCTCCGTCCACGGACAGGTCACCTCACACGCCGGCTGGTCCGGCAAGACCTTCCGGTACGACGCGATGGGCCGCCTGGCGACCGTCCAGCACACGGCCGACACCATCTGCACCCAGCGGACCTACACCTTCGACAGCAGGAGCAACCGCAACTCCCTGACCAGCGCCACCAGCGCCCCGGGGCCGCATGCCGCCGTTGTCACGCGTGTAGGCCCGCTTGACCGCGGAGCCGGTGGTGTTGGTGTCCTCGGTGATGTCGAGCGTGTAGCTGCCGGGAAGCTTCTCGCGGGTGACCGATCCGTCCGGGCCATACGTCGCCTGGAGTGCGCCGGCGATGGAGTCGGTGGTCGTCGTGGCCAGGCCACGCGGCTCGGTGTCGTGGTCGTAGGTGTAGGCGAGGGTGGAGGGGGCGCTGTCGGAGACCATGCGCACCTACCCCGCCCCGGCGGGGCGGGGCGGGGCGGGGCCTGTTGACGTCACGGTTCGAGGTCGACGACCCCCTTGCCGCCCAGGACGTCCAGCGGCACGGAGACCTGGTCGTGCGTGATCAGCCATTCGCCGTCGATCTTCCGGAGGCAGAAGGTGACCCGGACCCACATGCCGCCCGCCGCAGTCCCGTCGGGCAGCGTGCCGCTGAGGCGACCGAAGCCGTGTGTGAACGCCACGTCTTCGCCCACCGTGGGCATCAGGTCGCGCACCTCGTAGGTCACCTCCTGGAAGAACGTGAACACGTTCGCCCAGTTCTTGAGTTTCGCGTCGATCCCGACGTGCTGAAGCGGCGGATCGATGTCGAAGGACACGACGTCCGTCGAGTAGAGCCGCCTCAGACCCTCAAGGTCCTTGGCATGAATCGCGTCGATGATCCCGTCGATGTGGCGGCGGATCGCGGCTTCGTCCATCTCGCGCTGTGTGGGGGTGGCTGTCCGTCCTTCCGTGCTCTGGGCGACGACGTGGTCCAGCAGTGTGTCGAGGGCGCTGACGTGGTGGGCGCCCGGCTTGAGTGGCGCGTGGTCCTCGAAGTCGGTGTGCAGGGACAGCGAGACCTGTGGGGTCACTGCACCCATCTGGAGGAGCTCACACAGTGCCCGCATCTGCCGGGCCGCGTGGGCGCCGCCGCCAGCGCCGTAGGAGACGAACCCAACGGCCTTGTGGGTCCACTCCGCGTACAGGTAGTCGATCGCATTCTTGAGCACGCCGGGGATGGAGGCGTTGTACTCGGGGGTGACCATGACGAATCCGTCGAAGCGGGCGATGGTGTCAGCCCATGCCCGGGTGTGCCCGTGCTGGTACCGCCCAGCGCGCGCGGGCAGCGGCTCGTCCAAATGCGGCAGCGGGTGGTCGAGCAGATCGATCACCTCGAATTCGGCGTCGCCGCGGCGGGCCGCCCGCTCCTGAACCCACCGGGCGACCTGGTCGCCCTTGCGGCCGGGGCGGGTGCTGCCGATGAGTATTCCGATCCTGGTCATCGCTGTCTCCTGAGGTATCCCACCCGGATTCTCCGGGCCGGTGGCGTCTCTGAGCGGTATGACGACACGACCCCGCGGAACGTCAGGGAGAGTCGAGGACCTGACAATCGGAGGTGCTGTCTCGTCGGACTGCCGAGGGACGATCCGAGATCAGGGAGCCACCGGAACCATGACCGATCATGCGAAGTCACGGCACGACGAGTCCGACGCAGGCTTGGACGCGATCATCAGCGAGCGGCGGCGGCTGATCGGTCTCGCCTACCGACTCCTCGGTTCCCTGGCCGAGGCCGAGGACGCGGTCCAGGAGACCTACACCCGCTGGTACGCCATGTCCCGACAGCAGCAGGACGCCATCGAGTCCCCCGGCGCCTGGCTGACGACGGTCGCCACCCGCGTGTGCCTGGACCTTCTCGGCTCGGCGCGGGTCCGGCGCGAGCGTTACATGGGCGAATGGATCCCAGAGCCGCTGCCCGAGCGGACCGACTGGATCAGCGGGCGCCCAGGCACCGCCGCGACCGATCCCGCGGACCCGGCCGACCGGGTCACACTCGACGAGTCGGTGGGCATGGCGTTTCTCGTCGCCCTCGAATCCATGACCCCGGCTCAGCGCGTCGCGCTCATCCTGCACGATGTCTTCGGCTACCCGTTCGCCGAGATCGCCGGGATCACCGGTCGCACCCCGGCGGCATGCCGCGAACTGGCCTCCTCCGCCCGGCGCCGCGTCCGCGCCTCCCTGCCCCCTGCGGCCCCGGCAGCCCACCAGGCGGGCCTCGTCAGGGACTTCAAGCAGGCTTGGGACGCCCAGGACATCACCGCCCTCGTCAGACTCCTCGCCCCCGGCGCGACGTTCACGGCGGACGGCGGCGGCGTGGTCGCCGCCGCGCTCCATCCGATCGAGGGCGGCGAAGGGATCGCGCGCTACCTTACCGACCTCGCCGTCCGGGCGTCCGGCAGGCTGACGGTCCTGGAACGCACAGTCAACGGCCGGGCCGGTCTGGTGATCGAGCATGAAGGCGTCACCGTGGCGGTGTACGCGTTCGACGTCGCGGACGACCGGATCACGCACATCTGGGCAGTGCGCAACCCCGACAAACTCCGCCCGTGGACGTCGGGCTGACCGGCTGGACCTACAGCGCGGCACCCACTGCAACCAGGCGCTCGGCGGCCCGCACGACACGGTCGCCGACGCCTGGCTCCTCATTGCGAAGCTCGAACACATACGACCCGACCGGGCGGGGGATGCGGGTTCGGCGGGGGTTCGGCGGCCGTGAGTCGCTGCCCGAAATCGGCAAGGTCCGCGCCGCCCAGCTCCCGGACGAGCTCGAAATCTCCGAGAACCACTGCGTCCAGGGCCTCGGACCCAGACAGAAGGAACGCCTGCTCGAACTGTTCACGCCAGTTGCCTGACCAACGGCGGACTGTCGGCGCGGACCCTGCTCCAGCAGAGCACTGACGCTTCCAGGCCGGAAGCCGCGCCAGCGTTCCTACGACGACTTCGTCATCCCCTGCACCTGAAACCGAGCGCCCATCCACTCACCCTCGTCACCTCGATGAGGTGTGACGGGCGGCCGCGCCGGTAGGAGGTTCCGGTATGCCGCACACCGCCCCGCCCCGGCCGACGCGATCGCCCCGCCGAGGCGATCGCCCTGGCCGTCCGCGACGGAGACGACAGCAGATCCGCAAACTCCTGGACATGTTTCGCCCAGAGGGCCGACCTCCCCGCCCTGTGGACGGTCACGCAATTCCCCAGGTCCTGGCCGTGTGACGGGCTAGGTTGGTGAGCATGACGACGCGGGGGCGAATGTATCGGTATGTGGGTCCGGTTGAGTTGAAGGAGCTCGTCCAGGCGGGTGGTGAGGGTCGGAGCATGCGATCGTCGGCGGACTTCGTCGAGTGGGCCTCGGCACTGACCACGGATGGGTTGGCCGAGCCGTTTACGTTCGTCGTCGATGCCGGCGGGGTGCTGCAACTGGCTCCGCGCCGCAGCGAGCACGTGGTGTGCGCCGGCGGCGAAGAGGTCCTGAGCGCCGGTGAGATGCGCTTCCGTGAGGAGTCCGGGCGGTGGGCGGTCGAGGAGGTCAGCAACCAGTCGACCGGCTACTGCCCGGACGTCATCTCATGGCCGGCTGTGGCCGAGGCCCTGGACCGGATAGGGATCGCTCGTCCGTCCGGCTTCACGCATGAGGTGGTCTTCCGCCGCTGTGGCTCCTGCCGGGAGCTCAACATCGTGCGGGAGGAGGACTTCGTCTGCGTCTTCTGCGGCGAGAACCTGCCTCGGGAGTGGAACGTGGCCGAGCAGGATCGCTAGGTGGTCGGAGGCTTGTCGATGGGGTTCCAACTCCGCAATGACCCGGCCACGTACGTCCGGCCAGTCACCCGGCTCCTGCTACGAACACTGACCCAAGCTTTCCCTTCCGGATTACGCCAGAACCGTGGAATTTGGCAGCGCGGAGCAGCGGCCGGGCACTGCACCTGCGAGGCCACACCAGACGGCTGCACTCTCACGACAGTCCGGCGCTGGGGGGTGCGGTTGCGCAGTTCGGAGTAGCTCCGCATGCCTGCTCCGCTGACTGTGATGAGGCTGGGAGCGTGAGTGGCGAGCCGATTGTGGTGGTGTGCCCGCCGGACCGCCGGGGGCTGCGGGAAGTCCGGATCCGGGGCGAGCTGGCCGACAGGGTCTGGTCGGCGAAAATGTTGCGCGCGCTTCTCGACCAGTCCGGGCTTGCCGACACGAGGGTCGATGACCGCAGCAAGGTGGAGTGGCGTGGGGCGGGCCCAGAGGTCCGGCCGGATCGGGCGGCCCGGAGGTTTGCCGCCGGCGGTCCACTGGCGGCCGGGCTATTCGGCAGCATGGCCTTGCTGGTCTGCGTTGGGCAGGTGGATGCCTTCGGTTCCCCGTTCTTCCCCAACAGGCTGATGGGGTTCCTGCTCCTGGCCGGCGGAGTGGTGCAGGGAATCGCGGCGTTCGCCGCAATGGATTTCGTGGGAAAGCGCCGGTGGCCGTACTCAGGAACCCTCATCATCGCGGGGGTTCTTATTGCGCTGCTCAGTAATGGACTGTTCCTCGCCCTGTGGGCGACAGAAACGGGGTACAGGACGCCACTACTGCCCGTTTTCGTGGTGCTCCTTCTCTGGACCGTGTGGGCCATCTGGTACCTGGTCCAGAAGTGTGGAGGGGCGTCCCTCACCCGAAGACCATCGCGCTCGGCTTCACCATCACCACCGCACTGACGGGCGCCAACCTGCTCAACACGTCCTGGTACGCACCGCCGAGGGCACTTCTGGCCGTCAGGCAGCAATGTGTACGCCGTCTCACATAGGCCGGATCCCTCGCAATCGAACACTGAGGTAACGCTCCGCGAGGACTCCCCGCGTGCGGCCAGTTGAGAATGTGGCGTTCCGTGACCATTTTCGGTGGGTGTCAATCGGGTGCTGATTCGGAATTAGGCATGGAATGCCTTCCGGAGGAGCTCGCCGAACTCGGCGGGGTGCGTGGTCAGGCCGGTGTGTCCGCCGGGGAAGTGCCAGAGTTCCGTCTCAAGATGCTCCGCCAGGAACGCGGCCGGACGGTAGGGCAGCTCGCCGCGTGAGTTTTGGCCACAAGCGAGCACGAGCCGCTCCGACAGAGCCTCCAGCCGGTCGATGTCCGGGGCGTAGGACATGAAGCTGGGCACGATGCGCCCGACGAAGTAGGGCAGGTTGGCCATCGTCCGCTCGGCGCGGGCCGCCGCCTGCGGGGGCAGCTTGACTTCGGCCTTCGGCTCGGTGGTGTCACCGTCCTTCTTCGTGCCCGCGGCGAACACGGCCAGCGCCGGCATGAGCCCCTCGGAGGCGAAGGTCTCCTGCACGCGCGCGATGAGCGCGCGATGTTCGGGCGCGTCCGGCAGGACCTCCACCAGCGGCGGTTCGTGCGCCACGAGGCGCTCGACGCGTCCGGGGTGGGCAGTGAGCAGGTGCACGGCGGTGATCGCGCCCGAGCTGGAGCCGAACACCCGGGCGGGCTCACCGGGCGACAGCAGGTCCACTATCCGCAACGCGTCCTCGGCATGCTCGGCCACGTGTTGCTCGGCCTCGGGGTCGTCCAGCGCGCTGCGTGACATGCCGCGCGGGTCGTAGGTCGCGACGGTGTATTCGGCGGCCAGGTCGTCGGCGATGCCGTCGAAGGAGGCCGCGCCCCCCGCCCCTCCCGGGATCAGCAGCAGGAGCGGGCCCTGGCCACGCACCTCGTAGTGCAGGGTTGCGCCGTTCACGCGCAGGCTGCCGATGGTCGCGTCGGTCATGAGGAGTCTCCTTCTCGATACGGGGGCCAGTGCTCAAGGAGGGTGTGCAGGGCATCGAGTGAGCGGATCCAGGAATGCTGCGGCGAACGCTCGTGTGCGAACGCACCCGCGGCCTCCAAGGCGACAAACCCGTGGAACGTACTGCGCAGCAACCGGACCGCGTCGGTCAGGTCGGGCTCGGCCAGTCCATAACCGCGCAACATGCCGTAGGTCAGCTCGACCGCGCGCCGCGGTCCGGGCGCCTTCGCGGCCAGCGCAGGGTCGATCTGGATCGGGGTCTGCGTCGCCATGTAGCGCCCCGGATGCGCGTGGGCATACTCCCGCCAGGCGTTGGCGAATGCGACCAGCGCGTCCTTGCCCGCCCGCCCGGAGGTCGCCTCCGCGATGCGGATGGTCTTCTCGTCCGCCGCCAGCAGTGCGATTCGTCCGCGCAGATCCTCGAGGCCGCGGACGTGCGTGTAGAGGCTCGCATCCTTTACTCCGAGCCGCCGCGCCAACTGCGACATGGTCACTTGGTCGAGTCCGACCTCGTCCGCCAACTCGGCGCCTGCGATCGTCACCCGCTCCGCCGTCAGCCCCGCCCGCGCCATGCGCCCTCCCCATTACCTAGGGCTCCTAGTTATAACCTAGGGGTCTTAGGAATCGCAAGCAGGAGGCTTCGCTCTACGTCCGTGAGTAGCCTGGCGGTCAGTTCGAACCGGGTAGGGGTTGTGCATGGACACGCAACGCCATCACGTGGGCGTACAGCTTCCCGAGGGGTCCTGGTGGGATTGGGACGTCATCGCCTGGAACGCTGCTGAGCTTCGGTTGGCGGCGGGGTATGACCTACCTATCACCATGGCTTGGAGTTGGTCTTCGGCGATCCGACGCTCGTCAGCTGCCCGGCTCAGTTCGATGACCCGGTGTTCCGTGCGCCGACGAACGAGGAGTTCGCGCACGTCACCCGTCGGGTCGGTGAAGAACCTCCCCTTCTCGTCGCGTTCGAGGCGGATGCGGGCGGGCTGGAACCCGTCTCCTGTCTCATCGCCGCGGAACGGGTCGAGGTCGTGCAGAAATCCGTTCTTCGGTACTGGCGCGACGACGCAGCCCCCGCCAGCGGTTTGCGCCGTGGGTGCGGCCACCGGCGTCGTCGGCGGACTAACTGATCGTTTCAGAATGAGATCTGAAGGAAGCGAAGGCGTATGGGGGCAACCGGTTGAGGTGACGACCTGTCCGGCCTGTCCCATCCAGCTCTGGCTGCGGCCTGACCCATGACGGTCGGGAGACGCTATGACTGGCCCGGCCGGCCGTGAGCACCATGCATAGTGTGTTCATGGATGGATTCGTGGGTCAGGCAAGCCTCGAATGGTGGGCCAATCGTGCCACGTGCCTTGAGAAGTACGACAGCTCGGCAGCCAGAGCACCGACTTGCTCAGTCGGAGGGCGCAGGGGCGGAACCTGGCGGGGCGGCGGCCTGCCGGCGGGGACCGTCATCCCCCCTCCGATACGGGAATCGCCACAGGTGTCCTCGACGCGCCCGTGGAGGTCCCACCTGGCCGGCCGAGACCTCGCTGTCGGCCTTCCCCGGAACCGGACTGCCCGTCCTGCTCCTGTGCATGCTGTCCCGGATCGCGGGCCGGGCGGAGCTGCCGACGGAGCTCCTGCTGGAGCCCTTCGCCGACGCAGCAGCGCCGGTCCCGCCCCACACCGCAGAAGGCCGATGAGCCTTCACTGTCCAGCCCGCTGACCTCCCCCGTGTCGGTGACGCGAAGCACCAAAGGCCCTGTACGGCGGCGGCTACTGCGATGGACCTTCGCACTCCAGCCACCGTGGACCGCCTCGCCGCAACCAAAGCCCCAGCGGCGCCAGCAGCCGGCCGAGCGGCCGGGAAAATGCGTCTTGAGACGCTGACGGGGCGGCCACGTCGTCACTGCGCTGGGAAGGCGACGACCTCTTCGACGGACGGCGGGAGAGCGGCTTGGGGATCCCGAAGGAGCTTGTTCAGTCGATGACGGCGGTGGCTTCGACCTCGACCAGATGCTCGGGTACGTCCAGCGCCGCAACGCCGAGCAGGCTGGCAGGGGGTGTCGCGGTGAGGCCCAGCTTCGCGGCCGCCCGACCGAGCCCCTCCATGAGCAGGGGCATCTTGTCGGGGGTCCAGCCGACGACGTAGACGGTCAGTTTCGCCACGTCGTCGAAGGAAGCGCCGACGCCGGCCAGGGCAGTGGCGACGTTGTGGTAGCACTGTTCGACCTGAGCGGCGAGGTCTCCCTCGCCGACCGTGACACCGTCGGCGTCCCAGGCGACCTGTCCGGCGACGAAGACGAATTTCGACCCGGTCGCGATCGCCACCTGTCGATAGGCGTCGATCTGCGGCAAACCGTTGGGGTTCACCAGGGTGATGGCCATGTGTTGCCCGCTTCCATTGGAGCCTTGAGCGCCCACGAGCTCGCTTTACGTCGGAGCCTCGACGGGTTCACTCTCTTGTGGTTACTCAGGAACCGTAAGAGAGTGTCTGCTGACATGGAAGAACGCACTTTTGAGTGACTGGGGAACCTCATGGTGACCAAGCAGTTCACGGGCTCGACCGACGAAGCGGACCTGAGGCGCGCGGACTCCCTGGCTCGGGAGATCTTCTCGGACGTCGCCAACAAATGGGCGCTGTTGATCATCGAGGCCCTGGGGGAGCAGACCATGCGATTTGGCGAGCTGCGGGACCGGGTGGAGGGCATCAGCCACAAGATGCTCACCCAGAACCTGCGTATGCTGGAGCGCTACGGCCTGGTCGAGCGAACGGTGCACCCCGTCGTGCCTCCGCGGGTCGAGTACACCCTCACCGAGGCAGGCCAGGCCCTGCGGGTGACGATCGACGGCCTGTGCGACTGGACCCACCGCTACCTCGGACAGATCGAGGCCTCCCGCCGGCGCTTCGACGCCTGACGGACGGGCCCCAGGCACGCGCAGCCGCCGCCGACCCACGCGCCTTTGCGGGCTGTTGCAGCACAGCGCAGTTCGTGCGGGTGCGGCGTCGTGGCGGCGCTGAGCGGGAGGCGTAGCGGACACAGGCGTCCATGTGGTCCGGCAGCGCCGCCTGCGTGGCACGGCTGCCACCGACCGCGTAGGGGTCGGACCTCCCGTCGAGCGCGCCCGAGGCCATCAGCTGCTCGGGGGACAATGTAGGCGGGTGTGCCGATCCTCCGCCCCGGAGCGGTGCGCGTCGTCACCGGGTCCGCGAACGCCCGGGCGATCCCGAAGTCCGACACCTTGGTGGCCCCGCCCGCCGCGAACTTGGCGGGGTTGATGTCGCGGTGTACCACTCTCCGCTCGTGGCTCCCTCGGCGCGGCCAGGACCTGGTCGGTCACGTGGACGCGGTCGGTACGTCGAGTGCGCGGCATGAGGATGGGGATCATCGAGTACCGGGGACTTGGTCCCTCAGGGCCTTCACAGCCCGGTCGAAGGCCGAGTCCTTGCTCTGGTCGAATTCCTCCGGGGTGAACCGCACCCTGCTGGACGAGTGGGCCCACGCCCGCCCCTACCGCTCAGAGCAGGAAAGACGCGACGCGTTCCCGCAGTGGTGTCGGCGGCGCTTGAATCGTGACCCACCCTGGCCGGTTGAAGATTGACCCCCGGTCCGTCAGTTGATGTTGTTCATTCCCCGGTGTTGGCGGGT
>NZ_JBVJKF010000039.1:0-33904 GCF_055585365.1 Streptomyces sp. NPDC053432 | reverse complement strand
GCCGCCATCTGGCACAACCGAGCCACCGCAACACCGATCACCAGGTCACTGATCGCTTACGACCACTGACCAGCACTTCGGACTTACTCGTCTAGCAGGCCGCCGCTCACAGCCGCTCAGAACTCGACCAGCAACCGCTCCAGGCCCCGGATGACGTAACCGTCCCGCCAGCGCGGCTCCTCGACGAGCCGCAACGGCGGGACGCCGTCCGCCAGCAGCGCCCCGAAGGACGCCTCCAGCTCCCTCCGCGCCAGCGGCGCCCCCAGGCAGTAGTGGATTCCGGCCCCGAAGCTCAGGTGCGGGTTGTCGGCCCGTACGAGGTCCAGCACGTCCGGGTCGGCGAACCGCGCGGGATCCCGGTTCGCGGAGCCGAAGAGCAGCGCCACCTCGGCCCCTCGGGGGACGACGGTGTCCCCGATCCGGATCTCGTCGAGCACCCAGCGTTCGAACATCTGCAGAGGTGTGTCGTAACGCATGAGTTCATCCACAGCTGTGGACAACTTTTCGGGATTGCGCCTGAGGTCCGCCAGCTGGGCCGGATTGCGGAACAGCGCCCACCACCCGTTGACGGTCGTGTTGACCGTCGCCTCGTGTCCGGCGTTCAGCAGGAGCACACAGGTGGAGATCATCTCCTGCTCGCTGAGCCGGCCCTCGTCATCGTGGGCGGCGATCAGTCCGGAGATCAGATCCTCGCCCGGGCGCGCCCGCCGTTCGGTGATCAGACCCCGCAGGTAGGAGCTGAACTCCACGCTGGCCCGCACCGCCCGCCGGGCCGTCTCCTCGTCGGGCCGGAGCTCGAACATCCCGCAGATGTCCGCCGACCAGGGCCGCAGCAGCGCCCGGTCCGTCTCCGGAACCCCCAGCAGCTCCGCGATCACGGCGACCGGCAGCGGCTCGGCCACGGCGGTGAGCAGATCCCCGCCCCCGTCCGCGAGCAGCCGGCCCACCAGCCCCTCGGCGAGGCGCCGCACGGCGGGCACGAGCCGCTCGACCGTGCGCGGGGTGAAGGCCTTCGCCACGAGCCTGCGCACCCGCGCGTGCGCGGGATCCTCCAGGTCCAGCAGGCCGTTGCCGTTGAGCACGTGGAAGGGCTCGTGCTCCGGCGGCGGGGCCTCCCGGCCGAACTCCTCGTGCGAGAACCGGTGCAGGTAGGTCCGCCCCAGCCGCCGGTCCCGCAGCAGCGCGCTCACGTCGGCGTAGTGCGGCACCAGCCACTGCCCGGTGGCCTCCCACCACAGGGCCCGCCCCTGCTCCCGCAACTCCCGGTACGCCGGATAAGGATCGGCGACGAACCCCGCGTCCCACGGATCAAAGCCCATCCCCGCAGCCTACGACGGGGTGACCAGCCGGGTCTCGTAGGCGAACACCGCCGCCTGCGTGCGGTCACGCAGACCAAGCTTCACCAGGATGCGGCTCACATGCGTCTTGATCGTCGATTCGGCGACCACGAGCCGGTCGGCCATCTCCGCGTTGGACAGCCCCTGCGCGATCAGTACCAGCACCTCCGTCTCCCGCTCCGTCAACTCCCCGACCCCGGCGGGGTCGGTGAACCTGCGCGCCTCCGAGAGCTTCGAGAACTCCGATATCAGCCGCTTGGTCACCGACGGCGCCAGCAGAGCCTCCCCGTCCGCCACGATCCGTACGCCGTCGGCCAGCTGACGGGCCGACGCGTCCTTGAGCAGGAACCCGGAGGCCCCGGCCCGGAGCGCCTGGTACACGTACTCGTCGAGGTCGAAGGTCGTCAGGACCAGTACCTTCGCGTCCGTGTCGGCCGCCACGATCTCCCGCGTCGCCTCCAGCCCGTTCATCTCCGGCATCCGGATGTCCATCAGGACCACGTCCGGCCGGAGCGCCGCCACCTGCGCGACGGCCTCCCGGCCGTCGACGGCCTCGCCGACCACCTCGATGCCCTCCATGGCGTTGAGCAGGACGGAGAACCCCTCGCGCACCATCATCTGGTCGTCGACGATCAGCACCCTGATCGTCATGCCGGCCCCACTTCGGACGCCGCCGGGGCCGCCGCCTGGGTCGCCGCCGGCGCCGGAGCGGGACGGTTCGGCACGGGTATGAACACCGCCACCTCGTACCCCCCTGCGGCCGTCGGGCCGACCGTCATCTCCCCCTCCAGCATGGCCACCCGCTCCCGCATCCCGGTGATCCCGTGCCCCGCGCCGGGCGAAGGCCGCACATCCCCGGTCGGCGCCTCATTGACGACCCGTATCCCCAGCCCGCCCAGCACGTAGCTGACCTCCACCCCGGCGGCCGCACCCGGCGCGTGCCGCAGCGTGTTGCTCAGCGCCTCCTGAATGATGCGGTACGCCGACAGCTCCACCCCCTGCGGCAGCTCCCGCACCGCGCCCGTCACCGTCTTGTCCACGCTCAGCCCGGCCTCCCGCACATTGGCCAGCAGTCCGTCCAGCGAGGCCAGCGTCGGCTGCGGGGCGTCCGGAGCCTCATAGTCCGCGGAGCGCACCACACCCAGCACGCGCCGCAGCTCGGTCAGGGCCGCCACCGCGTTCTCCCGGATCGTTGCGAACGCCGCCTCCAGCTCCGGCGGCGGGTTCTTCACCCGGTACGGCGCGGCCTCCGCCTGGATCGCCACCACCGACATGTGGTGGGCCACCACGTCGTGCAGCTCCCGCGCGATCGTCGTCCGCTCCTCCAGCAGCGTCCGCCTGTCCCGCTCGACCGCCGTGACCTCCTGCTGCGCGCTCACCTCGGCCCTGGCATGGCGGCGTATCTGGACGCTGCTCGCGATCACCAGGGCGAAGGCCGAGGTCACCGCCATCTCGGGCAGGTTCGTCCCGTATCCGTAGTCGGAGCCGTTCCTGAACACCACCGAGACGGCGAAGCCCAGGGCGAGGGTCAGCGTCCACATCCACGCCGCCACCCGGGGTCCGGTCCGCAGCGTGACGAGGACCATCACCGCGATGTACGCGAGGAAGCTGCCGGGGGTCCACGGCCAGCTCGCGCCACCGCCGAGCGCGGCGAACACCAGCGTCAGCGCGACGGCCGCCCACCACGCGGCCACCGGCCGGACCAGCGTCATGAGGACCGGGGCCGCGGCCATCATCCCCAGGAGCAGCTCGCCGGCATCCCCCAGGTAGCTCGACTGCGAGCCCGCCGTGAACACGATGACGAAGAGTGCCAGCGCCCCCACCATCGCGTACCGCGTCCACGGGAAGTACTGGCGTATCGCCTGGGGAAGGCGCCGCACGAACCGGCCGGGCGTCTCCTGGAGCGGCAGCGGCCGGTAGGCGAAGGCATGCGTGACGAGATCCTGGCGCAGGGTCTCGATCACCCCCGATGCCAGTCGGAACTCGGGTGTCCGGGCTGTCCCCCCGGTGGTCGTCTCGGTCATAACAGAACCGTAGGTCCGCGGCCCCGTGGCCCGCGTCGCCGCAGATGGGGATTTCCCGGGGTCCCTCTCAAGTACTACCCGGGGCAGATCAGTAGCCCGTTGGGCGGACCAGACCCGTCTCGTAGGCGAACACCGCCGCCTGGGTGCGGTCCCGCAGGCCCAGCTTCACCAGGATCCGGCCCACATGGGTCTTCACCGTCTGCTCCGCCACGGTCAGGTGCGAGGCGATCTCCGCGTTCGACAGGCCCTGGGCGACGAGCGACAGGACCTCCGTCTCCCGGCCCGTCAGCTCGTCGATCCGCGCCCGCGACGGAGCGCGCGGCGCGCCCAGCCGGGAGAACTCGGTGATCAGCCGCTTCGTGATGTTCGGCGACAGGAGCGCCTCCCCGGCCGCGACCACCCGCACCGCCTCCGCGAGCTGGTCCGCCGACGCGTCCTTGAGCAGGAAACCCGAGGCCCCTGCCCGCAGCGCCTCGTACACGTACTCGTCGAGATCGAAGGTGGTCAGCACGAGCACCTTCACCTCGGCGCCGGGCGTGCCGGTGATGACGGAGGTGGCCTCGATGCCGCCCATCCCCGGCATGCGGATGTCCATCAGGACCACGTCCGGGGCCAGTTCGGCGACCTTCGCCACCGCATCGGCCCCGTCCACGGCCTGGCCGACCACCTCTATGTCCGGCTGGGCGTTCAGGAGCACGGTGAAGCCCTGCCGGACCATCATCTGGTCGTCGGCGATCATCACCTTGATCGGGGTGGTCATGGTGTCCTCTTCGGCTCGGGAGAGGAGACGCCACGCAGGGCGGGCGCATCCATCGGCAGTACGGCGGTCACCTCGTACCCGCCGCCGGGGCACGGGCCGGCGGCCAGTTCGCCCCCCAGCATGCCCGCCCGCTCCCGCATCCCCAGCAGCCCGTGCCCCGCTCCGGGCGAGGGCGGGACCGGCCGGGTCGGCGCGGAGTTGGCGACGCACAGGTGCAACTCGCCCGGTCCGTAGGCGATACCGACCTCCACCCGCGAACCGGGCGCGTGGCGCAGGCAGTTGCTCAGCGCCTCCTGGATGATGCGGTACGCGGTCAGTTCGGTGCCGGGTGTCAACGCTCGCCGGACGCCCGCCACTTCGACGGTGACGTCGAGCCCCGCCCCCCGCACGTTGTCCACAAGCCCGTCCAGTTCGGCCAGGGTGGGCTGCGGGTGGTGCGGGCCGGCCGGATCGTCCGGCTGCTCGGAACGCAGCACGCCCAGCACCCGGCGCAGTTCCGTCAGGGCCTCCAGCGCGTTCTCCCGTATGCCCGCCAGGTTCTCCTTGAGCTCCTCGGACGGGTTCTCCACGAGGTGCGGGGCGACCTGTGCCTGGATGGAGATGACGGACATGTGGTGCGCGACGACGTCGTGCAGCTCGCGCGCTATCCGGCTGCGCTCCTCCAGCAGGGTGCGCCGGGCCCGCTCCTCCTCGGTGAGGGTCTCCTGTTCGACCAGCTCGCCGCGGGCCAGGCGCAGGGCGCGCAGCGCGTAGCCGAGGAGTGCGACGAAGCCGAAGAGGAGGGCGGTGCTCGGGACCGTGGTCGCGCTGTGCTCCGGCTTCGAGGCCAGCTCGGCCAGCCCGGTGAGGGCCAGCGAGACACCGGTGACCCAGACGGTCACCCGGGCCGGCACCCGCAGGGCGACCAGCAGCAGCACGGGGGCGAACGCGAACATCCCGCCCGGCATCCAGGGCCAGGTCTGTCCCGGTCCGGCTTGGTCGTGGATCATCCAGGCGATGAGGCCGGCGGAGAGCAGGCCGAGCCACCACGCGGCGATCGGGCGGAACATCGCGAGGACTATGGAGACGCCCGTCGTGATCGCGAGCACCAGCGGCGGCCCGCCCTTGACGTGGTAGTGGTCCTGAAGCTGCTCCGTGGTGAGGAAGCCGAAGAACAACGCCAGGTAGACGACCAGCACATGGGGCAGCCGGGCCAGCCAGCGGGGCCGGGACAGGGCGGGCAGCGGATCGCGGCCCAGGGTGAACAGCTCCGGCACCGGCGAGCGGGACAGGAGGTCGCCGATGCGGCTGCCGAGCGCGGCGCCGGGACCGGCGGGGTCGGCCGGGGGCCGGGACTGTTCGATCACACGGGCCAGCCTAGACATGAGCGACTCCCTTGCCGGGGGCGTGGGTACGAGAGACGCCTCGGTCAACAGCGGTACGGCGGCGGGTGCGAGTGGTCCGGGCTGCCCCGGTGGCCGCGCCCCGCCGGGGCCGGGCCCCCTGTTCGTAGGTGCGGAACGCGGCCCAGCAGAGGGCCAGGGCGGCGGCGAACACGGGCAGCCACAGCAGGCGGGCCGCTATCCAGACCGGGGACCCGGGCACCGTGTGCAGGCCGGGCAGATCGGCGGGGACGAGCAGCCCGAGCGAGGTGACGGCCATCATGGCCGTCTGGTGCCACAGGAAGACCGTCATCGCGGAGAGGTTCACCAGGGCCACCTTCGCCCAGGCGGCGGGCCGGCGCATGGCCCGTGCCAGCGGCTCGCGCACGAGCAGCGCCAGCCCGCACTGGCCCAGTCCGAAGGTGACCGCCGCGAGCGTCGGCGGGTTCAGATTCGACACCGCGGCCCCGGGGACGCCCACCATGGACGCCGGGTACCCGCCCCACAGGACCAGCACGGCGGTGGCCACGGCTCCCCCGCCCAGCAGCAGGGCCGGCGAGCGGCGGCCGGAGAACGAGCCGGAGGCCCAGGCGGCGCCCACGGTGTACGGCACGAGCCAGCCGGCCGCCACGTTCACCCAGCCGACCCACTCGGGCCCGCCGAGCCCGAACCGCCACACGTCCACCCCCGCGACCACGGCCAGCGGCCACACCGGGCCGAGCCGCGCCACCAGCGGTGTCGCCGCCGTGAGCGCGGCGAAGACCAGGAGGAACCACAGCGGCGACAGGACCAGCCTCAGCAGCGTCTGCACGGTACCCGGTTCGACACCGCCGATCAGCATCCCGGCCGTGACCACGGCCCACAGCGCGAGCACGGCCGCGACCGGCCGGAAGAGCCTCCCCAGCCGCTGCCCCACCCACGTGCCGTACGAGGACCCGCGGGCCCGGGCAGAGGCGTACCCCTTGGCGGCGACGTGGCCGCCGACCAGGAAGAAGACGGCCAGGGTCTGGAACACCCAGGACACCGGGGCCAGCCAGGGCATGTGCACCAGCGGACTGGTGGTGCCCAGACCGCCGTCGGCGGTGGTCAGCGCCGTGACGAGCCAGTGGCCGAGGACCACGCCCAGGATCGCGACGGCCCGCAGCGCATCCACGCCCCGGTCCCGGTCGGCAGGGGTCTCCGCATCGATCCCGGCGGCCAGAGCGCCCCAGTGGGCGCGGAGCTCACGCACGACGGTCCTCCGAGGCGGTGCCGATGACGATCGCGGCCAGGCTGTCGAGGGACTCGGTGCCGGGCTTGAGGTAGTCGCTGTGCCCGCCGGTGCCGGCGGCGAAGGCCCTGGCTCCGAAGGCGGGGTCGACGGGATCGGCGCCGAAACCGATCCCGCCGAGCCGGACGTGCGGGACGTCGGCGATCCAGTCCCCGCTGCCGCGCCCGGCCCAGACGCGGGCGTCCGTCGGCAGCTCACGGGCGGACGAGGCACCCGTGCCCGGACTGCCGAAGAGCGCCATGTCGGTGACCGCGGGCCCGGTCGGCGTGCGGGCGCAGACCACGGATCCGTACGAATGGCAGAGCAGGGAGAGTCGCGAGCCGGGCGCGGTCATGCCGGTCAACCGGTCCAGGAACGGAGCCAGTTCGGATGCGGCCTCGTCCGCCCGGTCGGCGGTCAGCACGGTCGTGCTGACCGTGCCGGGGGTGTCGTACCCGAGCCAGGCCACCACGGCGGAGCGGGGATGCTCGGCCTGGAGACGCTGCTGAAGGGCGACGGCCCCGGCACGGAACCTTTGGTAGGTGTCCAGGGTCGTATCGGACCCGGGCACCAGGACGGCGACCCGGTCGGCGGTCTCCAGTTCCCCGAGCACTTCGACGGCCCGCCCCCTGCCGCGGCCGTCGAAGGCGAGGAACCGGCCCGTGCCGGCCGCCTCCATGGCGCGGAGCTTGGCGGCCCGGCCCGTGCGGCCTGCCTCCTCGGCCATCCGTGCCGCCTCGGCGAGGCCGGCCCGGTTGGCCGCGTACCGGCTGTTCGGTGTGGCGTTCTCGGCGAAGGCCGTGGGCGGGGGAGCGGGGACGTCGGCGGAGGCGGCGGCGGAGACGGGGAATATGACGGCCGTGGCGACCAGCGCCGCCAGCAGGGTGCGACGCGTGCGGCCGCGGTTGCCGTTCGCCGCACCGGTGATTCGCGCCCTGCCGGCCCGCCGCACCGTGCCCGCCCGTCGCGCCGTGCCGGTCTTCCGCTCCCCGCCCGCCCGCCGCGCCGTGCCCGTCTTTCGCTCCGTGCCCGTCCCCCGCGCCGCCATGATGACTTCTTCCTTCGGTCCGGAAGAGCCCTCTGCGCCCTTCTCTTGATCCGAAGTTAGAAATCAGGTCCCCTCGTCGGCGTCACGCTGGAGAGCCGTGTTCGTGCGTAGCTCTCAGGTATGACGAGGGGTACCTGAGAGCCAAGTCCAGCGGGCGATGCCATGGTTGACGGTGTCTCACCCATCGGCGCGGCCCGAGGGCGCGATGACGGCGTCCAGAGCTGCCGAGAGGCGTTCCAGGACCCGGGCCGTCTCCGCGAAGGCCGCTTCGCCCAGTTCGGCCTCCAGGCGGGCGGCCAGGGAGGCGTGGCCGGGGTTGATCCGGGCGATCGCCGCGCGTCCCTCTTCCGTCGGGCGGAGCAGTTTCGCCCTGCGGTGGGCCGGGTTCGGGACGTACTCCGCCAAGCCCTTAGCGGCCAGCAGGTCCGCGATGCGCTGGACGCTCTGCCGGGTGATGCCCATCTCGCGCGCGATGCCCGCCACCGGGAGGGGTTCGCGCAGCACCGCGCCCAGTACCTGCCACCAGGCGGCGGTCAGCCCGACCGGCCGCGCCAGTTCCTCCGAGACGGAGAGGAACTGGCCGTTCAGCCGGAACACCCCGAGCGCGGTCCGGCTCAGCAGGTCCTGGCGGGCCCGCAGGGATCCGGGCTCCGGCTCGGGCAGGGGTCCTGGCCCGGGCTCAGGCATCGCCCGACTCCGCGGCCGCCATCAGCACGGGGAACGCGCTCTCGTCCGAGTCGTGGAAGAGCCGGTACCACGCGTCCAGCACGTCCGGCTCGTACACGTCCAGGCGCGCGAAGACCTCCCGGGCGAAGGCCACCGGTTCCGTCGGCCCCGCCGTGATCAGGTCCCCGTCCGTGACCGCGTCGGCCTCGACGTAGCGCTCGGCGCCCCCGTACCCCGGCTGCGGCGTCAGGTAGGAGGAGGCCGCGCTGGTGTGGGCCCTGTCGTCCAGCACGCCCGCCCGGGCGAGCCCGGCCGTGGCCCCGCAGATCGCCGCGACCGGGACGCCGGCGGCCAGGAACTCCGCCGCCTTCGCCGCGAACGGCGCCAGCTCGTCCCCCGCGTCCCACAGCCCGGCCCCGGTGAGGATCAGCAGCGAGGAGTCCTCCGGCCGCAGCTCGGACAGCGCCATGTCGGGCAGGACCCGGACGCCGCCCATGGTGGTCACCGGCTGTCCGGCGGCCGTGCCGACCGTGCGGATGCGGTGGCCGCGCTGGGCGAGGTGGGCCGTGGTGTGGCCGGTCTCCCAGTCCGCGTACGTGTCGTAGACCGCGAGGTGGACCGGCTTGCGGCCGGTTTCGTGCCGGGAGTCCTGCGTCGTCTCGTTCATGATCTGTCGCCTCCAGAGAGATGCGAGAGGTGGGAGAGATGCGAGAGGTGCGGAAGGTGTGAGCTGTGAGGTGTGAGCTGCGAGCGGGTGCGAGCCGCGATAAGAGACCGGGCCGGACCGTCGATACGACAGCATTCTGTCGTATCGACAGGATACTGTCAATGAACCTGATCCGACGGCCCGGCGCAGACAGACTGCCGAGACCCGCCCCCCACCCCCATACAGTCCGCCGATATCGGTCCCCACCTGCACACTTCTAGCGTGACGACATGACCCCTCACCCCGCCCCGCACACCCTTGCCGAAGTCAAGGACGCCGACCGGAAGCACGTGTTCCACTCCTGGTCCGCCCAGGCCCTGATCGACCCGCTCGCCGTCGCCGGAGCCGAGGGGTCGTACTTCTGGGACTACGACGGCAACCGCTTCCTCGACTTCTCCTCCCAGCTGGTCAACACCAACATCGGCCACCAGCACCCCAAGGTCGTCGCCGCGATCCAGGAGCAGGCCGCCCGCCTCTGCACCCTGGCCCCCGGCTTCGCCGTCGACGTCCGCTCCGAGGCCGCACGCCTCATCGCCGAGCGGACCCCCGGCGACCTCGACAAGATCTTCTTCACCAACGGCGGTGCCGAGGCCGTCGAGAACGCCGTCCGCATGGCCCGCCTGCACACCGGGCGTGCCAAGGTGCTCTCCACCTACCGCTCGTACCACGGCGCCACCGCCGCCGCGATCAACCTCACCGGCGACCCGCGCCGCTGGCCCTCCGACACGGCCGCCGCGGGCGTCGTGCACTTCTGGGGCCCGTTCCTCTACCGCTCGCCCTTCCACGCCACCACCGAGGCCGAGGAGTGCGAGCGCGCCCTCGCCCACCTCGCCGACACCATCGCCTTCGAGGGTCCCGGGACCATCGCCGCGATCATCCTGGAGAGCGTGCCCGGTACCGCCGGCATCATGACCCCGCCGCCCGGCTACCTCGCGGGCGTGCGCGAGCTCTGCGACCGCCACGGCATCGTCTTCGTCCTGGACGAGGTCATGGCCGGCTTCGGCCGCACCGGCAAGTGGTTCGCCGCCGAGCACTGGGACGTCACGCCCGACCTGCTCACCTTCGCCAAGGGCGTCAACAGCGGTTACGTGCCGCTCGGCGGCGTCGCCATCTCCGGCGCCATCGCCGAGACCTTCGCCACCCGTCCCTACCCGGGCGGACTGACGTACTCCGGCCACCCGCTGGCCTGCGCCGCCGCCGTCGCCACCATCAACACGATGGAGGAGGAGGGCATCGTCGAGCACGCCGCCCACCTCGGCGAGAACGTGATCGGCCCCGCGCTCGCCGAGATCGCCGAGCGGCACCCGTCCGTCGGCGAGGTCCGCGGGCTCGGCACCTTCTGGGCGCTGGAGCTCGTACGGGACAAGGAGACGCGCGAGCCGCTCGTCCCGTACAACGCGGCCGGCGCGGACAACGCCCCGATGGCCGAATTCGCCGCGGCCTGCAAGGCCTCCGGCCTGTGGCCGTTCGTCAACATGAACCGCACCCACGTCGTCCCCCCGTGCAACATCTCGGAGGCTGAGGCGAAGGAGGGCCTGGCCATCCTGGACGAGGTGCTGGCGGTCGCGGACCGGCACACCACGTCCGGATCGTCCGCCGCGTCCGCGTAGCGGGCGGCCGGTGGGCGGTGGATCCGTATATCGACCGCCCACCGATCGGTTTCGGCCGGGCTGTCTGGCCTAAGGTGTCCGGAGTTCTACTACAGGAGACGGACCCTTATGCCAGGCAGCGGAGCTGTCACCCGCAACACACTTCGCCAGCAGATCGCGGACGCGCTGCGTGACGAGGTGCTCGCGGGACGCCTGCCGCCGGGGACCGAGTTCACCGTCAAGCAGATCGCCGAGCAGTACGAGGTCTCCGCGACCCCGGTGCGCGAGGCGCTGGTGGACCTCTCGGCGCAGGGGCTGCTCGAACTGGTACAGCACCGCGGTTTCCGCGTGCGCGTCCTGTCCGTCGACGACTTCCGGGGCATGGTCGAGGCCCGCTCGCTGGTCGTCGACGGGATCTTCCGGCAGCTGGCCGAGCGGGGCACCGGCCCCGGCTGCGGCGAGAAGCTGGTGTCGGTGCGCCGCCGGGCCGAGGAGGCGCAGAAGGCGGCACGCAGCGGTTCACTCGAAGTGCTGATCGGCTACGACCTGCGGTTCTGGCGGGAACTGAGCGCGCTGGTCGGCAACGACTACATCTCCGACTTCCTGCACCGGATCCGGGTGCAGTGCTGGGTCTTCGCCGTGCCGCACCTCCAGCGCGATCCGCGGCTGCGGGAGACGCTGTGGGACGGGCACACCGACCTGGTGGACGCGGTGACGCTGGCGGACGCGGATGCGGTGCGGGGCATCGTGGCCGGGTACAACCAGCACGGGCTGGACTGGGCGGCCCGGCTCTAGCGGGTGCGGGCCGTGGCCGAGGCGGGGCCGTTCCGCCACCGGTCCGTGGCGCGTCCGTGCCGCGTCCGTGGCGCGCCCGCGGCCTGTGCGCGGCCGACCCGCGGGGGCTTCGGGCGCCGAGGTTCTCCGCACCCCTTCGCGGAGTGTGTTCGGCGCATTACTCTGGCCCGATCGGCGGCAACGACTGATCGGAGCCCGCGTGGCCTGTGACCTGTGGCTGGTCCCCCTTGTCGACGTGCTGTGCCACAGCCCCGACAACCCCTTCGCGGAAGAGATCGCCTCGTACGACAAGGCGCTGGGCGAGGCCGGACTGCCGTCCGTGCCGGTGTTCGCGTACATGCCGGGGCTGTCGGGGGACGTCGCCCCGGTGGCCGGATTCGACTACGACGCCCTGCACTTCCTGCGGCGGGCGTACCTGCTGCAGATCTGCGGGCTGCCGGTGACCCCGGTGGACGAGCTGGGCGGGGACTACGAGCAGCTCCTGGAGATGTTCGAGCCCACGGCGCAGCAGTCGCACCTGGTGTGGCACTACGACCACGCGGGGGCGTACGTCCCGGTGGACTTCGCGGCGCCGCTGGCCAACGAGGAGCTGCTGGCGGGGGGCGGGCCGCTGGGGTCCGCGCAGGGGTTGCTGCGGGAGCTGGTGTTCGTGGCGCCGGCCATCGGGATAGACCCGGGGAACCCCCCGGCGGCGCCGGCGCCGCCGGGGCGGCCTACGTCGCTGGAGGAGCCGGCGGGGCCGATTCCGTACGACGACAGTCCGTTCGCGCGGGAGCGGCACGTGTGGCTGGGGCTGCATGCGGCGGCCACGCGGAGCCTTGGGCAGGGGTCGATGATCATCTTCAGCTGAGGCGGCTGGCTTGCTGGCCGGCTGGCCGGCCGGCCGATCGGGCCGATCGGGCCGTGGGGGTGGGTGGGCCGCCGCCGGTGGTGGGGTGGGTGCGGGTTCCGCTGCGCGGAGCCGGTCCCCGCCCCGCCCTTTCACCGTTTCCCGGGGCTCCGCCCCGGACCCCGCGCCTCAAGCGCCGGCGGGGCTGGAGTTGCCGCCGGAGGGGTTGGAAAGACCCGGGGCCGGGGTCAGCGGGGTTGTTCCGGGGGGCGTTGGCGGGGCATGTTCGGGCGGGTGCCCGGGGGGAGGGGGAAGCGGGCCGGGGGGATGTACGCGTCCGGACGGGAGCCCCCCGCGCCCAGCGACTGCATCACCAGCGGTGCCGGGCCCGAGCTGAACTCCACCATCCACTCTGCGGTCTCCGAGCGCACCAGCTCCGTCACGTCCTCCGAGAACCGCCGCAGGACGGTGAGGCAGCGCTCCGCGGCCTCGCTCGCCGTGCCCTCCGTCGGGCCGAGCACCTCGCGCACGTTCTCCGAGGCCCAGTCGAACTGGAGGGTCTGCAGGCGCCGCTGCACGGCCTGGGCGGTGGCGACGTCCCGCATCCAGCCCGAGGTCAGCCCGAAGAACCGGTCGCAGGCCAGGCAGGCCGCGCCCAGCAGCAGTGCCAGGAAGCCGTACGAGGACGCGCCCGGCGCCGAGCCCGTCAGCTCCAGCAGCGGCATCGCCGCGCCCGTGATCGCGCCGGCGGCCGTCCCGACGCGCATGATCCGCGCACCGCGGCGCTTCCACGCCCGGTCGGACAGGTACCACTCGGCGGTGCGCAGCGCGTCGGCCTCGACCCGCCGGTAGAGCTCGTCCAGCCGCTCCGCGGGCTCGCCCCAGTCCCCCAGGGGGAAGGGCCGGCCGGTGAGATCGCCCGCCGCCATCGGTCCGCCGCCCTCCTCCCGGGGATCCCGGGGTGGCCCCTCGGGCTGCATCTCCGGCTGGCTCACCCGGCACTCCCTCTGCCTGCGCTGACGTGTGGTGGTGCGCGTGTGCGCAATGGTGCGCATGCTCTTCCTACCTTCGAAAGAGGTGCGGTGGGCGCCGAATCCCGCGATTTCCGCTCGCAAGGAGGGCTCCATCAGGTACGCGTGCGCCCCGTCTCTCACTCGAAAGAGTTGGTCCTCACGGCGTAGGGCGCGGTGCCCGGGGAGCACGTAGGCTCGGATTGACCAAGCGTCCCGACGGTATGGAGTGAGTTACCCGTGATTCCCGGTGGTGGCCAGCCCAACATGCAGCAGCTGCTCCAGCAGGCCCAGAAGATGCAGCAGGACCTCGCCGCGGCCCAGGAGGAACTGGCGCAGGCCGAGGTCGAGGGCCAGGCCGGCGGCGGTCTCGTCAAGGCGACCGTGACCGGCTCCGGCGAGCTCCGCGCCCTGGTGATCGACCCGAAGGCCGTGGATCCGGAGGACACCGAAACCCTCGCCGACCTGGTGGTGGCGGCGGTCCAGGCGGCCAACGAGAATGCGCAGGCGCTGCAGCAGCAGAAGCTGGGCCCCCTCGCCCAGGGTCTGGGCGGCGGCGGCATCCCCGGTCTCCCGTTCTAGCAGCGAGCAGCACCCGGCAGCACCCGCCAGTACCGAGCAGTACCGAGCAGCACCCGTCAGCACCTGGTACTACCCGGCAGTACCGAGTAGTACCGAGCAGTACCGACCGTCACAGAGGAAGAAGGCAGTCCGTTGTACGAAGGCGTGGTCCAGGACCTGATCGACGAACTGGGCAGGCTGCCCGGCGTCGGGCCCAAGAGCGCGCAGCGGATCGCCTTCCACATCCTGCAGGCCGAGCCCACCGACGTCCGCCGCCTCGCGCACGCGCTGCTGGAGGTCAAGGAGAAGGTCCGGTTCTGCGTGGTGTGCGGGAACGTGGCGCAGGAGGAGCGGTGCAACATCTGCCGCGACCCGCGCCGCGACACCACGGTCATCTGTGTCGTCGAAGAGCCCAAGGACGTCGTCGCGATCGAGCGGACCCGCGAGTTCCGGGGCAAGTACCACGTCCTCGGTGGCGCGATCAGCCCGATCGAGGGCGTCGGTCCCGACGACCTGCGCATCCGTGAGCTGCTGGCGCGACTGGCGGACGGCGAGGTGACCGAGCTGATCCTGGCCACCGACCCGAACCTGGAGGGCGAGGCGACCGCCACCTACCTCGCCCGCATGATCAAGCCCATGGGCCTGAAGGTCACCCGCCTGGCCAGCGGGCTCCCCGTCGGGGGAGATCTGGAGTACGCGGACGAGGTCACGCTCGGGCGGGCCTTTGAAGGAAGGCGACTTCTCGATGTCTGACGCAACCCTGCACGCCGTGGGAATGGATCCGGACGACTTCGCGGCCTCGATCGCGGACCAGATCGAGTCCTTCATCGTCGCGGTCACCGAGGTGGCCAAGGGCGAGGACCCGGACAGCGCCGTGCCCTTCCTCCTGCTGGAGGTCTCCCAGCTGCTGCTCGCGGGCGGCCGGCTGGGCGCGTACCAGGACGTGCTGCCCGAGGAACGCTACGAGCCCGACCTGGGCCCCGAGCCGGACGTGGACGAGCTGCGCGAGCGGTTCGCGATCATGCTGGAGCCGGTCGACGTCTACTCCGAGGTCTTCGACCCGTACGAGCCGCGCAAGGCCCCGGTGGCGCACCGGATCTCCGACGACCTGGCCGACGTGGTCGCCGACCTGCGGCACGGCCTGATCCACCTCCAGGAGGGCCGGGTCACGGAGGCACTGTGGTGGTGGCAGTTCTCGTACTTCACCAACTGGGGTCCGACGGCCTCGGCGACTCTGCGGGCCCTCCAGTCCCTGATCGCGCACGTACGCCTCAACCAGCCGCTGGCCGCCCTGGACGGCCTGGACACGGACGAGGACCTGACCGAGGACGACCTGGCGGAGCAGGCCGGCCAGGTCATGGCCGAGGAGCTGGGCGGCCTCGGCCGCAGGTAGCCGCGGCTCCCGGCGGACGGGGGAACCCATCCTTTGGTCATCTCGTCTCATGATGTGGTACGAGGCGGTCGGATCGCGGTCGCTCGTTAGACTGCACCAGCAATTGACGGACTGAGCGAGGAGCGCACGTGGGCCTTGTCGTGCAGAAGTACGGAGGCTCCTCCGTAGCCGATGCCGAAGGCATCAAGCGCGTCGCCAAGCGGATCGTGGATGCCAAGAAGGACGGCCACCAAGTGGTCGTCGTGGTGTCCGCGATGGGCGACACGACGGACGAGCTGATCGATCTCGCCGAGCAGGTATCCCCGATGCCGGCCGGGCGCGAATTCGACATGCTGCTGACCGCCGGAGAGCGGATCTCCATGGCCCTGCTGGCCATGGCGATCAAAAACCTGGGCCACGAGGCCCAGTCGTTCACCGGTAGCCAGGCAGGCGTCATCACCGACTCGGTCCACAACAAAGCGCGCATCATCGATGTCACGCCGGGCCGTATCCGCACCGCGCTGGACGAGGGCAACATCGCCATCGTCGCCGGTTTCCAGGGCGTGTCCGCAGACTCCAAGGACATCACCACCCTGGGCCGTGGCGGCTCGGACACCACCGCCGTGGCGCTCGCCGCGGCGCTGGACGCCGAGGTCTGCGAGATCTACACCGATGTCGACGGCGTCTTCACCGCGGACCCCCGCGTCGTGAAGAAGGCCAAGAAGATCGACTGGATCTCCTCCGAGGACATGCTGGAGCTCGCCGCCTCCGGCTCCAAGGTGCTGCTCCACCGCTGTGTCGAGTACGCACGCCGATACAACATCCCGATCCACGTCCGCTCGTCCTTCTCCGGACTGCGCGGCACCTGGGTCAGCAACGAGAAGCCGCAAGGGGACGAGCAGGTGGAGCACGCCATCATCTCCGGAGTCGCTCACGACGTCTCCGAAGCCAAGATCACGGTCGTCGGGGTCCCGGACAAGCCGGGCGAGGCGGCGGCGATCTTCCGCGCCATCGCGGACGCCGAGATCAACATCGACATGATCGTGCAGAACGTGTCGGCGGCCTCGACGGGCCTCACCGACATCTCCTTCACGCTCCCCAAGGCCGAGGGCCACAAGGCCATCGACGCCCTGGAGAAGGCGAAGGGCCAGATCGGCTTCGACTCGCTGCGCTACGACGACCAGATCGGCAAGATCTCCCTGGTCGGCGCGGGCATGAAGACGAACCCGGGGGTCACCGCCTCCTTCTTCCAGGCACTGTCCGACGCGGGCGTCAACATCGAGCTGATCTCGACCTCCGAGATCCGCATCTCGGTCGTGACCCGCCAGGACGACGTCAACGAGGCCGTCCGCGCCGTGCACACGGCCTTCGGCCTGGACTCCGACAGCGACGAAGCCGTCGTCTACGGAGGCACCGGACGATGACCGTCGCCCGGTCCTCCGGCCCGGCGCTCGCCGTGGTCGGAGCGACCGGAGCGGTCGGCACCGTCCTGCTCCAGATGCTGTCCCTGCGGGCGGACGTCTGGGGCGAGATCCGCCTGATCGCCTCCACGCGTTCGGCCGGCCGCATGCTTGCCGTCCGCGGGGAGGAGACCGAGGTGTTCGCTCTCACCGAGGACGCCTTCGAGGGCTTCGGTGTGGGCGATGTCGCCCTCTTCCTGACCCCGGCCGAGGTCTCGGCCCGCTGGGCCCCCGTCGTCGCCGCGCGCGGCACCGTCGTCGTGGACCAGTCAGACGCCTTCCGGGAGGATCCCGAGGTGCCGCTGGTGGTGCCCGAGATCAACGCCCACGCCGTACGGATGCGCCCGCGCGGGATCGTCGCCGCCCCCGACACCGTGACCGCCGCGATGATCGCCTCCCTCGGCGCGCTGCACGCCGAGTACGGCCTCGCCGAGCTGGCCGTCTCCACGTACCAGGCCGCGAGCGCCGCGGGCCGGCCCGGAACCGAGGCACTGCGCCGCCAGCTGTCGCTGGTCGCGGGCACCTCGTTGGGCGAGCAGCCCGGGGACGTGCGCGCCGCCGTCGGCGAGGACACCGGCCCCTTCGCGGCGCCGCTCGCCCTCAACGTCGTGCCCTGGTCCGGTGAGCTGTGCGAGGGCGGCTGGTCCTCGCACGAGCTGGCCGTACGGGCGCAGACCCGCCGGATTCTCCAGCTGGACCGGCTCCCGGTGGCGGTGACCTGCGTGCAGGTCCCCGTACTGACCGGGAATTCGCTGACGGTACGGGCCCGGTTCGAGAACGTGGTCGACGCCGCGCACGCCCGGGAGATCCTCGACACCGCCCCCGGTGTGGTGCTCGTCGACGATCCGGCGGCGGGGGAGTTCCCGACCCCGGCGGACGCCGTCGGGACGGATCCCGCCTGGGTCGGGCGGGTACGGGCCTCGCTCGACGACCCGTACTCGCTGGAGTTCTTCGTGTGCGCCGACAATCTCCGCAAGGGCGCCGCCCTGAATGCCACTCAGATCGCGGAACTGATCACAGGTGAATTTGCGTAATTCGCTTTGTAGGATCGGACCTGATCCCTTGATCAAGGTGATGGCCCGAATGCCGTCTCGATAGGACGGGGCAATCGGGAAGAGCGGGTACGCATGAGGGCAATAGGGATTTCGCCGGGCCGGCTGCCTCGCGCGTACAACCCTGACGGGGGGACGGGTGTCCTACAGGCGTGGCAGAGGCACTCCTCGAACTGGCAGTTCCGCCGGTGCGCACCGGGCTCATCCCGTCGCCCCGGGGCCTGCGCGCACCCGGCACGCCCCTGGGTGGGGTTTCCGTGATCGTGCCCGTCCCGCCGGCCGGGCCCTCTCAGACGCCTGTGCGGCCCGCCGTCCCGACCCGGAGCGGCCTCGTGCCCGCACCGCGCGAAAGCGCTGACGCGGGCGGGAGCGGCCAGGGCGAGGCAGCAGGGGCGGCTGGGACGGCCGAGGTCGCGGAGGCTGGTGAGGCTGCCGAGGCTGCCGAGGCTGCCGAGGTGAAGGAAGTGGTGGCCGGCACCACCGTCGACCACCTCACCGAGACCTACCAGGCGCACTACCGCTCGCTGCTCGGCCTCGCCGCGCTGCTCCTCGACGACACCGCCTCCTGCGAGGACGTCGTCCAGGAGGCGTTCATCCGCGTCCACTCGGCCCGCAACCGCGTCCGCGACCGCGACAAGACCCTGGCGTACCTGCGCCAGACCGTCGTGAACCTCTCGCGGTCGGCCCTGCGCCGGCGCATCCTCGGCCTCAAGCTGCTGTCGAAGCCGATGCCGGACATGGCGAGCGCCGAAGAGGGCGCCTACGACCAGCTGGAACGGGACGACCTGATCCGGGCGATGCGCGGACTCCAGCGCCGCCAGCGCGAGGTGCTGGTCCTGCGCTACTTCGCGGACATGACGGAAGCCCAGGTCGCCGAGACGCTGGGGGTATCCCTCGGCTCGGTGAAGGCGTACGGATCGCGGGGCATTGCCGCGCTGCGGGTGGCGATGGAGGCTGCGCAGTCATGATGGACGACCACACCGCGCCGGGCGGCGCGAGCGAGGAGCAGGCGCTGCGGGGCCTGCTGCGCGGGGCCGTCGAGGGCCTGGAGCCCTCCGAGGGCGCGCTGGAGCGGCTGCGGTACGCGGTCCCCGCCCGCCGGGCCCTGAAGCGGCAGGTCCTCATCGGCGCGGCGTCGGTGGCGCTGCTCGCAGGGGCCGCGATCCCGGTCGCCCTGCACCTGACGTCCGCCGAGGGCACCGCCCCCGAGCACTCGACGATGGCGGGGCACGACTCCTCCTCCGGCGGCAAGCCCGGCATCAAACCCTCCGATCCGCACCAGAACGGCTCGGGAGCCGCCCCGAAGTCCACCCACTCCACCGGAGCCGGCCCCGTCGCGGGCGGCGCCACCGGTCAGCCGGGCGCCACCGCGGGCGCCTCTGCGGGCGGGGCGACGGCAGGCCCGTCCGGCAGCGCCGGCTCGGCCGGACCCGCCGGCGCGGGAGGCGCGGTGGTGGGACCGGGGCCGCTGCCCCCGGTGGCCGCACCGGGGCTTCCGGTGCCGGGATGCGGGGCCGCGCAGCTGGGCGTGGTGGGCTCGGCCCGCCCCCCGGAGGCCGACGGCAAGGTGTACGGCAGCTTCAAGGTCACCAACGTGTCGGCCGAGAACTGCGCGGTCACCGGCCCGGACACCGTCACCGCGGCCGGCTCCGCCACGGGCCCGGGCGCGGCCGTCCCCGTCGTCGGCCACACGGCGGGGGACCCGGCGAGCGGACTCCTGCCGGACCCGGCGAACCAGCCGCCGGTGCTGATGCTCCCGCCGAACACGGCGTACGAGGTCCGCTTCGCGTGGGTGCCGTCCGGCGAGCCCTGTACGGAGACGACCTCGGGCACCAACCCGAAGCCCGCGGCCGGCTCCGCCGCGGAGCCGGGAGGCACCGGTACCCCCGGAGGGACCCAGGGCGGCGTCACCCCTCCTGCGGGCACGGCAGGCGTCGAGGTCTCCCACACCCCGCAGCCGGGCTCCCCGACCACCCAGACGACCATCCCCCAGGCCTGCGGCGGCACGGTCTACCGCACGGCCCCGATCCCGGTGGAAGCCCCCAAGCCGTAGCGGCTCCGCCGGGGTCAGACCCGTTCGGCCCGCTCCGCCCCGGCCGGCGACGCCTCCGGCAGCAGCCCCGCCTCGGCGTCCCGCAGCGTCTCCACCTCGCGCCGGTACAGCCGTACCCACATGAACAGCACGAAGGCGACGAAGACGAACCACTCGCCGGTGTACCCGAGGTTCTGGAAGGCCTTCAGATCGAGCCCGGTGTTGACCGGCGCCTGCGCCGGCACCGGACGCATGCCGTCCACCGGCGTCTGCACCGTCAGCCACGCGTCGTACAGGTCGTACGGGACGATGTTGACCAGCGAGGCCGCCCCGATCACGCCCAGCTGCCCGGCCGGCAGGCCGCCCGCCGCGTGCACGCCCTTGCTGCTGGAGCTCTCCGAGGCCTGCAGCGCCCCGGTGACCTCGACCCGGCCCGTCGGCGCGGCCGGCGCCTTCGCCGGGTCAGCCGCTCCCGGCAGCCAGCCCCGGACCACCGGGACGGCCTTGCCGGAGTCGGTCTTCAGCAGGGTCAGCACGTAGAAGCCGGTCTCGCCGCCCAGCAGCCGATCGGGGACCAGCAGCTGCTCCCCGTACTCCCCGGAGGCGGACGCCAGCCGTCCGGAGGTCTTCGTGTCCACCGGGAGCAGCGAGTCCAGCGGCGCGGCCACCCGGTCGGCGGGCCGTTCGGCGCTCGCCTCCCGGTGGCTGTCGACGCGGTCCTCGAAGCGGCCGAGCTGCCAGGACCCCATGAACAGGCAGAAGGGGACGGCGAGCGCGACGAAGACGTTGATCCCCCACCAGCGCGGGGTCAGGAGAAACCGGTGCACCCCACCACGGTACGGGGGGTGCACCGGTCACCACCGGGCGGCCCCTAGCGGGGCAGGTGCTTCAGCGCGAATTCCAGGTCCATCCGGACCTGCTTGATCCGCTCCTCCACCACCAGCGAGCCGTGTCCCGCGTCGTACCGGTACACCTCGTGCACCGCCCCGCGCGCCGCCAGCCGGTCGACGTAGTTGTCGATCTGCCGGATCGGGCAGCGCGGGTCGTTGACGCCCGCCGCGATGTGCACGGGCGCCTTCACCGCGTCCACGTACGTCAGCGGCGAGGAGGCCTCGAAACGGTCCGGGACCTCCTCCGGCGTGCCCCCGAAGAGGGTGCGGTCCAGCGCCTTCAGCGCCTCCATCTCGTCGTGGTATGCCGTCACGTAGTCGGCGACCGGCACCGCGGCCAGGCCCACCGCCCAGGCGTCCGGCTGCGTGCCGAGGCCCAGCAGCGTCAGGTACCCGCCCCACGAGCCGCCCGACAGCACGAGCCGCGCCGGGTCCGCGAGGCCCGAGGACACGGCCCATTCCCGGACCGCCGCGATGTCCTCCAGCTCGATCAGGCCGACCCGGTGCTTGAGGGCGTCGGTCCACTCCCGGCCGTAGCCCGTCGAGCCCCGGTAGTTGACCCGCACCACCGCGAAGCCGTGGTCCAGCCAGGCCGCCGGGGTCGCCGCGAAGGCGTCGCTGTCGTGCCAGGTGGGCCCGCCGTGGATCTCGAAGATCGTGGGGAAGGGGCCCTCCCCGCGTCCGGACGGCCGCTGCACGAGGGAGTGGATCCGCCCGCCCGGGCCCTCCACCCACACGTCCTCCACCGGCACCGAGCCGGGCGGCCGGAAGCCGGGCGGGTCCAGGACGACACCGCCCGCGGTGGACCGCACCGACGAGGGCTCCGCGGCCGAGGACCACAGGTACTCCACCGTCCCGTCGGGCCGCGCCGTCGCACCCGAGACCGTCCCCGGCGGCGTGTCCACGCGTACGAGCTCCCGCGCGGCCAGGTCGTAGCGCCACAGCTCGCTGCGCGCCTCGAAGCCGTGCTCGACCAGCAGCGCGGAACCGTCCGGGTACCACTCGGCGCTCACGTCGCCCGGCAGGTCGATCGCCAGCTCCTCCTCGGCGCCGGTCGCCACGTCCCACACCATCGGTTCCCAGCGGCCGCGCCGCTGGTGGCCGACGAGCAGCCGGGTGTCGCCCGCGACCGGCGCGAAGCCGAGCACCTCCAGGCCCAGCTCCTTCGTCCCGCCCCGCGAGTCGTCCAGCTCGGCGACGGTGGTCCCGTCGAGGGTGAGCACGCGCAGCGCGGAGTGCATGGCGTCGCCGTGCTCGGTGTGCTCGACGGCGACGAGCGTCCCGTCGTAGGAGAGGTCGCCGACGCCCGCCGACTCGCGGTGCCGGTAGATCACGACGGGCGCGGAGCCGTCCGGGCGGACCACGTGGACGGTCGAGCCGTCCTCGTCGGTGGAGCGGCCGACGACCGCCGTCCCGTCGCGGCCGATGGCCAGCCCGGCCGGGTAGGAGGGCTCCAGACCCGGGGTGGCGGGCTCGTCGGGGCCGCCGGCGAAGGGCTGGCGCACCCAGGTGCCGAACTCGTCGCCGTCCGTGTCGGAGAACCACCAGATCCACTCGCCGTCGGGGGAGAGGGTGCCGTCGGTGGTGCCGTTGGGGCGGTCGGTGGCCTGCCGCTGTGCGCCGGTGGCGCGGTCCCAGGCGTAGAGCTCGAAGGTGCCGGTCGCGTTGGACACGAAGAGCGACCGGTCCGGCGCGTCCTCCGCCCAGTCGGGCAGGCCGACGCGCGGCGCCCGGAAACGCTTCTCCCAGTCGGGCATCTCTGGGGTGATCTCGCTGTCGCTGGTCATGCGCCCATTGTGGCCGCCACGGGTCCCGGGATGCCGACTGCTCCATACGGGCGCACAGTGGAACTCGCACCCCAAGGAGGAACGATCATGGCGAAGAAGGCCCACACCGGTCACCACAGCCACCAGGATTCCGAGCGGGCCATCGCGAAGAACACGGCGGCGGAGGCCCGCGCCAAGTCCGCGAACCGGGACATCCAGTCCTCCGCCGCGAAGACGCGCGGCATGCAGCAGAAGGCCAACGCCAAGCGGGGCTGACTGCCTAGGCTGGCGCCATGCGGATGATCGTCCGGGGCGCCCGGCTGCTGCACGCGCAAGGCCTGTCCGACGTCGAGGTCGGGGAGGACGGCCGCATCGCGCGGGTGGTTCCGTACGACGACCAGAAGGAGCCGCCCGCCACGGGCATCCTCGTCGAGGCCCACGGGTGCCTGCTGTCCGCCCCCTTCGTCGAGCCGCACATCCACCTCGACACCGCCCTGACGGCGGGCGAACCGCGCCCCAACGCCTCCGGCACCCTCTGGGAGGGCATCGCCCGCTGGAGCGAGCGCAAGCAGACCCTGACGCGCGAGGACGTGATCGCGCGGGCCACCGAGGTGCTGCGCTGGCAGGCGGCCAACGGCGTGCTGCACGTACGCACCCACTGCGACATCACCGACCCCTCGCTCACGGCCCTCGACGCCCTGCTCGAAGTGCGCGACCGGGTCCGCGACGTCATGACCCTGCAGATCGTGGCGTTCCCGCAGGAGGGCGTCGTCTCCTTCCCGGACGGTGAGGCCCTGCTGCGCGAGGCGGTCGCCCGGGGCGCGGACGTGGTCGGTGCGATCCCGCACTTCGAGGACACCCGCGAGGACGGGGTGGCCTCGCTGAGGACGGCCTTCGCGCTCGCAGAGGAGCACGGGCTGCGCGTGGACGCGCACTGCGACGAGATCGACGACGAGCAGTCCCGGTTCGTGGAGGTGCTGGCCACCCTGGCCCTGCGCTCGGGCCTGCGCGAACGCGCCACCGCCTCCCACACCGCGGCCATGGGCTCCTACAACGGCGCGTACAGCTTCAAACTCCAGCGCCTGCTCGCCCGTTCCGGCATCAACCTGGTCTCCAACCCCTTCGCCAACCTGGGTCTGCAGGGCCGCTTCGACGCCTACCCCAAGCGGCGCGGCCTCACCCAGGTCAAGGAGATGCTGGCGGCCGGGGTCAACGTGGCCTTCGGCCACGACGACGTCATGGACCCCTGGAACGCGCTCGGCACCGCCAACCCGCTGCAGACCGCCCTCGTCGGCCTGTACGCCGCCCAGCTCACCGGCGCCGACGAGATCCCGGTCGCCTTCTCGATGGTGACGGACCGTGCGGCCCGCGTGCTGGGCCTGTCCGAGGCCGAGTACGGCATCACCCCCGGGGCTCCGGCCTCCTTCGTCCTGCTCCCGGCCCCCTCGCCCGAGGAGGCGGTACGCCGTCAGGTCCGCCCCCGGTACGTGGTCTCGCGGGGCACCGTCCTCGCCGAGACCCCGCCGGCGCCCACCCGGCTCAACTGGCCGGGAGAGCCCCCCTCGGAGGTCGACTTCAGCCGCCCCCTACGCTGACGCCCCATGACCTGGACTCCTGACACCGAAGCCGCCCGCGCCGCCTACGAGATCGCCGCGGAGTACACCGACGCCGCCCTCCTGAACCACTCGGTCCGCTCCTACGCCTTCGGCGCCGAGTACGCGGAGCGCCACGGCCTCGCCCACGACGCGGAACTCCTCTACGTCAGCGCCCTGCTCCACGACATGGGCCTGACCGCGCCCTTCGACAGCCACACCCTGCCCTTCGAGGAGGCCGGCGGGCACGTCGCCCGCGTCCTGACGGCCGGCCTCGGCTGGCCGCCGGCCCGCCGCGCCCGCGCCGAAGAGGTGATCGTCCTGCACATGCGGGACGACGTGAGCGCCGCCGAGGACGTAGAAAGCCACCTCCTCCAGGTCGGCACCAGCGCCGACGTCTCGGGCCTGCGCCTGGCCGAGTTCGGCCCCGCCTTCACCGAGGCCCTGCTCAAGGACCGCCCCCGCCTCGGCTTCGGGGCCTCCTTCCTCGCCCTCGTCGAGGACCAGGCCGCCCGCAAGCCCGCCTGCGCGGCGGCCGCGTACGTCGCCGGCGGCGCGGCGGGACGCATCATGTCCAACCCGATGGACCACGTCGGATAGCGTGCCCGCATGTCGTGGGACGAGGACGGAACGCCGCACCCGCTCGCACTGCGCCGCACCGGCCGCAGCGAACTGGACCCGGACCGGCTCCCCGAGATGCGGGAGCTGGAGGTGCTCGGCTGGGAGCCCGCCCCGGAGGAACTGCGCTGGGTGTTCCTCCCGTACGTGTGGCCCCCGGCCGCCCGCACCTGGATCCCCGACCGCTCCACGCACTGGGCGGTGGAGACCTCGCTCGACGGCCACGGCCACATCACCGGCGTGGAGGCCGCCCCGCTCCCGGAGGCCGACCTGCACGGACTGGACGCCGAGACCGACGCGGCCGTGGCCGCCCTCGGGCTGCCGCCCCGGCCGGGCGGCCGGCTCTGGCTGCTGCGCACGGTGGGCCCGTTCGCCTCCCTCGCCGAACTCCTCGGCCGGCTCGACGCGCTGGCCGCCGAACGCGGGGTGGACTCCCGGACCGCCTCGCCGGAGCTCATGGCCCTGGTCCGCACGGAACTGGAAGCCCTCGCCTAGTGCGACTGGTTCGCCGGGACCTGGAGGCTTCCGTAGCGCTCCATCCGCTGCCAGTGCAGGCGTGATCCCGCGATGGCGGTGAACACCGACTGGATGACCACCAGGTACATCAGCTGGCGGTAGACGAACTGCTGGAGCGGCAGGCTCCACAGGGGACCGGGCCGCTCCTCGTCGAGGTGGAAGGCGTACAGGGCCATCAGGGTCTGCAGGAGCAGGAAGGCGCACCACAGGCCGATGATGCGGACCGGGTCGAGGAAGATCAGGCCGAACACGGCGAAGACGTCCACGACGGGCGCGAGCAGCGGCAGCAGCACCTGGAACATCAGCAGGTAGAGCAGGCCGCGCCGGCCCAGCTTCCCGGCCTGGCCGCGCTGGGTGAGGGCGTCCCGGTGCTTCCACATGGCCTGCAGGGTGCCGTAGCACCAGCGGTAGCGCTGCTTCCACAGGGCGCCGAGCGAGGCGGGAGCCTCGGTCCAGGCGATGGCCCGCTCCTCGTACACCACCCGCCAGCCGTCCCGGCACAGCGCCATGGTGAGGTCGGTGTCCTCGGCGAGGGTGATGTCGCTGAGCCCGCCGACGCGCAGCAGGGCCTCGCGGCGGAACGCGCCGACCGCGCCGGGCACGGTGGGCATGCATTCGGCGAGGTCGAAGAGGCGCCGGTCGAGGTTGAAGCCGACGACGTACTCGATGTGCTGCCAGCGCCCGAGCAGACCGCCGCGGTTGACCACCTTCGCGTTGCCGGAAACGGCCCCGACCCGGCGGTTGGCGAATGGCTGGACGATCATGCGGACCGCGTCCGGCTCGAAGACCGTGTCGCCGTCCACCATGACGACCAGGTCGCAGGAAGCCGCGGCTATGCCGGTGTTGAGCGCCGCGGGCTTGCCGGCGTTCTGCTGGCGGATGACCCGTACGCCCCGCAGGTTCAGCGCCTCGACGATGTCGGCGGTGCCGTCGGTGGAGCCGTCGTCCACGACGATGACCTCCACCTGGTGGTCCGAGGCGAGGAGCGAGCGGACGGCCGCCTCGATGCCGGCGCTCTCGTTGTAGGCGGGGACGATGACGCTGACCGGCTCGGTGACCGGCCTGCCCCACGGCCTGCGGCGCATACGGACATGACGTCGCGCGGCGACGAACACCGCGATCGCGCGCAGCACGCTGATGGCGCCGGCCGCCCACAGCAGCCAGCCGAGCAGGTCGAGCACCCAGCCGCTGGCGCGCAGTGCGTTGATGAGGGCCAGGCCCTGCCACTCGTCGGCGGTGGAGGCCGGCTTCACGGGGGAGGGGAGGCCGACGGAGCCGCTCACCGTGGCGAAGCGGAAGCCCGCCTTCTTGAGGTCGGGCAGGAGCTGCTCCAGCGCCGCGACGGTCTGGGAGCGGTCGCCGCCCGCGTCGTGCATCAGGAGGATCTGGCCGTCCGTGCCCTTGGGCGTGGAGTTCGCGACGATCTGCGCGATGCCCGGCCGCCGCCAGTCCTCGCTGTCCTGCGTGGTGAGGACGGTGAGGTAGCCCTTCTGCCCGGCCTGCACCACGGTGTCCCAGTCGGCGTCGGTGAGCGCCTCGTTGGTCGAGGAGTAGGGCGGCCGCAGCAGGGGAGTGGTGACGCCCGCGGCTCCGGCGATGGCGAGCTGGCTCTCGCGCAGCTCCAGCGAGCGCCGCCACGCCGAGGCCGCGCCGAGGTCGGTGTGGGTGAAGGTGTGGACACCGATCTGGTGGCCCTCCTCCACGATCCGCCGGGCCAGCTCCGGATGGGCGGACACCTGGGTGCCGACGGTGAAGAAAGTCGCCTTGACCTGGTTGCGGCGCAGCACGTCGAGGACCTTCGGGGTCCAGACCGGGTCAGGACCGTCGTCGAAGGTCAGGGCGATCGTGCGGGGCCCGGGAGCGGCGACCCGACCGGCCGCGCCCTCCACGACGGGGCCGCCCGAGCGGACCTGCTCCGGCACGGACGCCGACGAACCGGTCTCGCGCGCCGCCCCGTCGGGGGTGCTGTCGAACATGTGCTGGGCGTAGCCCTGGAGCAGCAGGGCGGCCGAGAGGGTGAGGACGAGCGCGGTCAGCAGCAGCCAGTGGGTGCGCAGGGGGACGTTGCGCACCGTGCTGTGCCGCCCGCGGGGGAGGCGGCGGCGCCGGTTGTTCGACACGGAGGGAGGGCTTCCTGGCTGGGGGGAGGGGGTCCGGTGGGGGTTACGGCTTGGCGGTGGGTTTGCCACCGCCCTGCCCGGGCTGGGTGGTCGGCCTGCCGTGGCCGTTCGCGCCGGGGCTCGGGGCGGTTCCGGTCGGGGCCGTGGTGGGTCTGGCGGTGGGGGCCGTACCGGATCCGGTGCCGGCGGCGGGCTTGACGGCGGTCGTGGACGCGGGGGCCTGGGAAGCGGGGGCGCCCGGGGCGGCCGTGCGGCGGGGTGCGGCGGAGGAGGACGGCCCCGGCTCGGCGGCGGGTGACTTGCTCGGCGCGGCGTCCACACCACGGGGAGCGGGCAGGAACGGAGACTGGAGCGTCGGCCCGCCGAACAGCGAGCTGAGTACGAGGACCACGTACGCGACCGCGGGCACGACGAGCAGCCACCCCAGGCGGCGGACCCGGCGCTGGCGGCGGCCCGAGGAGTCCACGAAGACGGGGCTCGGCTCGGCCGCCTCCTCAGCGCTCGGGGAGCCCACGGTGATCCGCGGGAGCTCCAGCGTGTCGTAGTCCGTGTAACCCGGCTGTGGTCGCATCGATGGGGTCTGCCTCTACGGGATGGAGCGGTTGGTCGGGGCGTCGTCGCGGGGCTGCGTCTGTGCCGGATCGGGGTCCGGCCGGCCGCTGGGGCGGGGGCCGGGGGTGTGGACGGGTACCGGTTCCTCGGGCCGCCTGGTCGCTTCCGGTTTCGCGGTCCTGCCGCCCTTGTCGCTCTTCTCGGGTTTCGGGGTGGCGCTGTGCCTGCCGTCCGTGGGCTGCGGGACCGGCGACCCGGCGGGGGTCTCGCCCGGCACGCCGCCCAGGGCCGGCTCGCAGTACACCGCGACGGCGGCGGCCCCTCCCGCCGCGGCGACCAGCGGGGCGAACCGGCGGTCGGACAGCACCTCGGCGGGCTTCCGGATACCCGGCGCGCTGTCCGCGGCGTAGGCGCGGCAGAGCTCGGCGATATCGGCAGGCAGGGCCTGCGCCGAACCGCGGAGCGTTCCCGCGGTCGGCTCCCCGGCCTTGAAGGCGCGCGCGGACGTGCTCGGCGCCGGGCCGTTGACCAGGGGCTTGCCCCCCAGGGCGGCGGGCAGATGGCCCGTCCCGGCGGCGACGGCGACACCGCCGAGCGTGGCGGCCGCAACCGCGCCCGCGAGCATCGCAGGGGTGAACATCTTCCGCTTGCGGGGGGCGACAGAATCAGACAGAGCAGGAGGAACCGCAGCAAGCCGAGCAGAGCGGAACGCCGCCATGGCCGCCTGCTCGCCGGGCAGTTCACCGCCACCCGCCGGAGCGGATACGGCGGGAACGGACACAGCGGCGAGCAGTTCGGCGAGGGCGTCGTGACCGGGTGCGGCGCCGGCCCCGGCGCCGGCGAGCAGTTGCTCGGCCGTGGCGCGGTCGATCCGGCGGGATCGGTTGGTGCTCATCTCGCATCCTTCAGCGTCGGAGACGTCGTCGGTGTCACTCCTGGGGCCAAACTCCCCTCGAGCGGCTGCCCGACGCCGCCCGATTCCGCTTCCCGCTCGTTGCGCTTCTCGAGGAGCTTGGCCAGCTTCCGCAGGCCCCGGTGTGCGGCGGTGCGTACCGCACCGGCGCGCTTGCCGAGAACCCGCGCCGCGCTCTCCGCATCCAGGTCCATGACCACGCGCAGCAGCACCGCCTCGCCCTGGTCGCGGGGCAGCCTGGCTATGAGCGCGAGCGCGTCGCCGGTGGCGACGGTGGCCAGGGCGCTCGACTCGGTGTCCTCCGGGGCCCGCCGGTCGAGCAGGTACTCGACGGGCAGATCGGCCACGGGGCGGCGGCGCCGCCGGCGCAGCAGGTCGAGCGCCCGGTTGCGGGCTATCGCCGTCACCCAGCCGCGGAACCCGTCGAAGTCCCCGTGGAACGTTCCCAGGTCCCGGGCGACCTGCAGCCAGGTCTCGGAGGCGGCGTCCTCGGCCTCCTCCCCGACCAGCACGGTCAGATAGCGCAGCAGCCCCGGCTGCACCTGTCGGAAGAGCGCCCGGAAGGCCGCCTCGTCTCCCTGTTGCGCCGCTCTGACCTCTCCGGACATGTCGCCCGGGCGTCGTCCTGCCTCGTTGTCGGCTCCGCCGAACTCCTCCGCACTGTGCACGCGGGACATGATGCGTCAGATGAATCCGGCAGTTCACCCGATGAGCCGGATATCACCTGATGTTCGTGGGAGGAGCACGCCGTCAAGGCCTGGCCAAATCCCGCTGTGTTGGGCAAGGATCACGTCCGCACCACGCCACGCACGTTCTTCCGGCACATCACGCCCTCAACAGGAGGATGTTCATGCCTCGCCGTATACCCAGCGGCCTGATCGCCGCGGCCACCGCCACCGTGGCGCTCGCCCTGGCCGCACCCGCCTCGGCGTCCGCGTCCACCCCGGGCGCCTCCCTCCCCCAGGGCCGCGTCTTCATGGTGAACCCCGTCCAGTCCTCCGGCGACCAGACACTCGCCGACGCCAAGGACTCCGCGACCGCGGTGCCCGCCTCCGCCTACGTCACGGCCGCCCTGCGCAACCTCGACGCGAGCGGCGGGCTCTCGGGCAAGTGGGCCTCCGTCAGGTCGGACACCGGCGCCTCCGCGAAGGTTGCGGACGCGGCCTCGTACAACCGCCACGACGACCAGTTCGAGCAGGTCATGGCCTACTTCTGGGTCAACGAGGCACAGGAGTACCTCCAGGGGCTGGGCTTCGGCTCGGAGTTCCCCGGCGCCAACGACCGCGTGCAGCCGGTCCGTATCAACCAGTACGGAGCCGACAACTCGTTCTTCACGGACAAGAAGGACGAGATCCGCTTCGGCAAGGGCGGGGTCGACGACGCCGAGGACGCCGAGGTGATCGTCCACGAGTACGGCCACGCGGTTCACGAGGCCCAGGTCCCCGGCTTCGGCTCCTCCCCTGAGGCCGGCGCGATCGGCGAGGCCTTCGGCGACTACCTGGCCGTCGAGGTCGGCGCCAACGCGGACACCCGCTACGGCTGGCCCCGCAAGGCCGACCTGGCGTGCGTCGCCGACTGGGACTCGATCTCCTACAGCGACGCTCCCCACTGCCTGCGCCGGATCGACGGCACCAAGGTCTACGCGGACCGGGTGGGCGAGGTCCACGCGGACGGCGAGATCTGGTCCCGCGCGCTGTTCGACATCCGGGGCGCCCTGGGTGCCCGGACCGCCGACCGGATCATCGTGAACGCGCAGTTCGGCTTCGCACCCGACACCAGCTTCACGGACGCGGCGCTGAAGACGGTCGCGACCGCCGAGCGCATGTACGGCAAGAGCGCGGCCGATTCGGTCCGCGCGGCGTTCAAGGCCCGCCAGATCCCCGGAGTCTGACGGCCGGTCCGAGTGGCCTGCCCGGCCCCGGGGCCCAACCGGCCCCGGGGCCAAGCGGAATGTTCCGTTTTTGACCGTTGAGCGGACACTCGGATCCTCTCTCCGGACAACAACAGGTCAAATTCTTGTTGCATACCTGTCAATCGCTCGCTTCTTCCTGGCAATCTCGCAGCCGCCCCCACGGCAACGAAGGAGAACGAGTGACCCACCACATGTCCTCTACCCCCACCTCCCGCAGCCGCACCCGTGTGCTGCGCACCGCCGCCCTCGTCGGGTCCGCGGCGATGGTCGCGCTGGCCGTCCAGAGCGGTTCCGCCAACGCCGCCGCCGAGCGCGAGGCCGGAGCCACCGCGGTCACGCAGTCGGCCTCCGCGCGCGCCCAGGCGATCTCCGCCGCGCAGAGCGAAGCGGCCGGTACCGCGCGTGCCATCGGCCTCTCCGACCAGGAGCGCCTCGTGGCCCGCGACGTGGTCAAGGACGCGGACGGCACGGTCCACACCCGCTACGAGCGCACCTACGAGGGCCTGCCCGTCCTCGGCGGCGACCTGGTCGTCCACCAGAAGAAGGACGGCAGCCGCAAGACCACCAAGGGCACCGAGGCCCGCATAGCCCCCGTCGCCGCCCGCTCCCTGAAGGCCGCGCCCGCCGGCGCCCGCCAGGTGGTCTGGGCCGCGACCGGCACCCCGGTCTTCGCCTACGAGGCCGTGATCACCGGCACCCAGCCCGACGGCACCCCGAGCGAGCGCCACGTCATCACCGACGCCGCCACGGGCGCCGAGCTCTGGGCGTACGAGGCCATCGACACCGGCACCGGTACCAGCGCCTACTCCGGCACCGTGACCATCGGCACCACCCTGAACGGCTCGGTGTACGACCTGACCGACGCCGGCCGCGGCGGCCACAAGACGTACGACCTGAACGGCGGCACCACCGGCACCGGCAGCCTCTTCACGGACGCCGATGACAAGTGGGGCGACGGCACGCCGTCCAACCGCCAGACCGCCGCCGTCGACGCCCAGTACGGCGCGGCCGTGACCTGGGACTTCTACAAGGCGGAGCTCGGCCGCAACGGCATCGCGGGCGACGGCAAGGCCGCGTACTCCCGGGTCCACTACGGCAACGCCTACGTCAACGCCTTCTGGAGCGACAGCTGCTTCTGCATGACCTACGGCGACGGCGCGGGCAACAGCAAGCCGCTCACCTCGCTGGACGTCGCCGGCCACGAGATGAGCCACGGCCTGACCGCCGCCACCGCCAAGCTGAACTACAGCCGCGAGTCCGGCGGCCTCAACGAGGCCACCAGTGACATCTTCGGCACCTCGGTGGAGTTCTTCGCGAACAACCCCTCCGACATCGGTGACTACCTCATCGGCGAGAAGATCGACATCCGCGGCAACGGCACCCCGCTGCGCTACATGGACAAGCCGAGCAAGGACGGCGCCTCCGCCGACTACTGGTCGAAGACGGTCGGCCGGCTCGACGTCCACAACTCCTCGGGCGTCGCCAACCACTTCTTCTACCTGCTCTCCGAGGGCAGCGGCGCGAAGACGATCAACGGCGTGTCCTACGACTCCCCGACCTACGACGGCTCCACCGTCACCGGCATCGGACGGACCAAGGCCTACAAGATCTGGTACAAGGCGCTGTCGACCTACATGACGTCGACCACCAACTACGCGGGCGCCCGCACGGCGACCCTCCAGGCCACGGCCGACCTCTACGGCACGACCGGCACCGAGTACCAGCAGGTGGCGGCGGCCTGGAAGGCCGTCAACGTCAACTGACACCCTGATCCGCACGGACCCGGTGCCGGGGGGCGACCGCGCCCCCCGGCACCGGCCTTCCCGCATCACTGACGGCCCGCCGGGTGCGTGTCCGCCCCAACGCGGAGAGAGCCGGTGCAGGTTTCCCTGCACCGGCTCTCACCTGGTGTTTCTCTGTCGGGGTGGCGGGATTTGAACCCACGACCTCTTCGTCCCGAATCAACGTGGGCGGTATATGGACCACGGCTGATCGCCCGTCCCACCTGCGGCAATAACCCGTCGGTGTCCGTGGCCGTCCGCCGATGTGCACCCCGGTTGTCACTCAGTTAGCCACTCACGTGGCACTGCTTACGTGGCTCCCCCTCGCGCCGGTGTCGAGGGCTAGCGGACGAAGGAAAGCACCACCACCGCCCCAAGCAGGACACCGAACCACAGCGGAACTCCGGTCGTGGTGAACCGCCCTCGATTGTCCCTGGGCTGCGGTCGTCGTCGCTTCGCCATCCCCACCTCCATGCCGGGCTCCAGCGGGCCTTGGACACAGGGTGCTGAAGGAAGCCACGCGATGGCAGGCGTATGGCGGTTGCTACGGGAGCACCGCCGCTGCACCACGCACCACCTGGCACATGTGTCGGACTAGAACGAGCTTGGCATGCAGCGTTGGAGCCCGGGAATCACCGGCTCTCGCGGCTCTTGCGGCGCTCTGACCACGTCATTTCGTGCCGCGCTGAACCTAAGGGAGTCCCACGCCATCCGCTATCACCGCTGTTCCCGGCTCTGTCCGGCACGGGGAGAACGCTAGCTCAGAGCACGATCAAATGGTGTTTGCGCCGTTCGAGTTTGTTGTAGACCGACAGTATGAGCGATGTCGACTGGGGTACCGTCCCGGCGTGGTTCAGCGCGATCGGCACCACGGGGTCTCTTCTGATCGGGTTTTTCATCATTCTGCGGGATCGACGCAGAGAGGAGCGTGCTGAAGCACAGAAGGTCGCGGTCGTCCAGCAGCGGACTGCCGAGGGCCTTGAAGTCCACCTCCTGAACGCCAGTGATCGGCCGATTACTTACCCGTGTGTGCTGGCTTACCGGGGCCCGGGAGAGGCACTCGGCAGGATGCTCTTCACACAGACAAAGGTGCAACCTGGTGAGGAGGTGACACTGACAGTGGGAGAGAAGCTGCGTTTCGCCGCTCCATGGCTGGACGCCTCTGGCGCAGAAGTGGCAGCTGTGGCGTTCATGGACTCTGACGGTGTGACTTGGGTTCGAGACATGGCATGGGGGAAGCTCTACCAGCGAATCCCTCACAGTCGCAGGCTCCCAGGACGACGGTTGGATACCCCTAGTGCCGCATCAGGCAACGTTCGCCCTGGTGGTCACTTCGCGTAGCCGGTCGTCGGCGGCGTGCTTGTTCCGCCAGATGATGTAGCGGCGGATCATG
>NZ_JBVJKF010000038.1:0-35668 GCF_055585365.1 Streptomyces sp. NPDC053432 | reverse complement strand
CGACGCGACCGCAGGGAGCGCCCTTGACAGGGCGGCCCGACGCGGAAGGACTATGGGACTGACGGGAAATCCCCAACCCTTCCTCGCTCCCGACCAGCCGGGGCACCGCCAAACCCGCGCCCCCACCCCGGCCGAACTGCCAAACCCCTCCCGCGAGGCGTGCCCCCTCAGCCCCCGACGACGGTCTTCTTCACGTTCACATCGTGTCCCTCACCCCTGTCCTGATGTCCTGAGTACTGCCGCCCGAAGAAGGTGCCGGGAGGCCGGTGTTCTCCCGGTGTAGGCCCGCCGTCCGCCCGCCGTCGCTCCGCCGTCCGCCCGCCGTCGCTCCGCCGTCCGCCCGCCGTCGTTCCGCCGTCCGCCCGCCTCGGCACAATGGTCGGCATGAACCTCACAGTCGGCTTCGACCTCGACATGACCCTCATCGACTCGCGTCCGGGCATCAAGGCCGCCTACCAGGCGCTTTCGGCCGAGACGGGTACGTTCATCGACGCCGACGCGGCCGTCACGCGGCTCGGGCCGCCGCTCGACCAGGAGCTCGCGCACTGGTTCCCGCAGGCCGAGATCCCGGCCATGGCGGACCGCTACCGTGAGATCTACCCCACTTACGCCATCGAGCCGACCCCGGCGATGCCGGGCGCCCGCGAGGCCGTGGAGGCCGTCCAGGCCCTTGGCGGACGCGCGATCGTGGTCACCGCCAAGCACGAGCCGAACGCCCGTCTGCACCTGGCGCACCTCGGCATCGAGCCGGACGCGGTGATCGGCTGGCTGTGGGCGGAGGCCAAGGCGGGTGCGCTGCGCGAGTACGGGGCGCAGGTCTACGTCGGCGACCACGTGGGCGACGTACGCGGGGCCCGTACGGCCGGTGCGCTGTCGGTGGCGGTTCCGACGGGCCCGTGCCCGGAGCCGGAGCTGCGCGAGGCCGGCGCCGATGTGGTCCTGCCGGACCTGACCGCGCTGCCGCAGTGGCTGGCGCAGTACGTGGCGGCGGCGCAGCCGGTCTGAGCCCGGCGGGCGCGGACCGCCTCGGGCGCCTCAGGCCGCCTGTGAGGCCCGGGCGGCCTTGCGCTGGGCCGCGGCCGAGCGCAGGACACCCGCCGCCGAGATGGCGAAGCCGACGCCCATGAGCATGCACACGGCCCACGCGTACGACGGGAAGGGGTCGATGTCGAGGAAGAGCGGGGCCATCGTCACCAGCGTGGCGACGGCGCCCGCGATGAAGACGATGCCGCCGGCCTTCACGAGTGCGTCGCCGGGCCGCGCTTCGTCGGGGGAAGAGGTCTCAGTCACCGCACCAGGGTAGTTCCCGGGCTCGTGGCCGGTCCGGTCGCGGTGTTTTCCGCAAGGTCGAGATCCGGGCAGGGGGTGTTCGGCCATGCTTGACGGGCCGCAACTCAGGGGAGACTCTTCACAGCGAGAGCAGGCAGTAACGGCCCAGGTACATGGATACCCTGACCTGCTGAGACATGTTGGTTCGGTTCCGGGTATGTGAGACGGGGTGCGTGCTTTGCCCACCGGCAAGGTCAAGTGGTTCAACAGTGAGAAGGGCTTCGGCTTCCTCTCCCGCGACGACGGCGGCGACGTCTTCGTCCACTCGTCGGTGCTCCCCGCCGGGGTCGATGCCCTCAAGCCCGGCCAGCGCGTCGAGTTCGGCGTCGTCGCCGGCCAGCGCGGCGACCAGGCCCTCTCGGTGACCGTGCTCGACCCGGCGCCGTCCGTCGCGGCCGCGCAGCGGCGCAAGCCCGACGAGCTCGCCTCGATCGTGCAGGACCTCACGACCCTGCTGGAGAACATCACGCCGATGCTGGAGCGGGGCCGCTACCCCGACCGGGTGCACGGTACGAAGATCGCGGGACTGCTGCGCGCGGTCGCCGATCAGCTCGACGTCTGACCCGTCGTACGCACGCACGTCCGCGCCCCGCCACTCGAAAGAGCGGCGGGGCGCGGACGTTCTCGTGTGCGCGTGTTCGTGCCCGGTTCGTGTCCGTGTCGTGTTCGTGCCCGGGTTCGGGACCGGTTCGGGGCCGGCCCTACGGGAAGTCGAGCGCGCCCGGTGCGATGGCCGGCACGAGGCCCTCGGCCGCCGCCCGGGTCAGCAGCCCGCGGACCGCCGCGTAGCCGTCCTCGCCGAGCCCGGCCGTGAACTCGTTGACGTACAGCCCGATGTGCTGGTCGGCGACGGCCGGGTCCAGTTCCTGCGCGTGTGCGCGGACGTACGGGCGGGATGCCTCCGGGTCGTCCCAGGCCATCCGGACCGACGTACGGGCCGACTCGGCCAGTGCCCGCAGCGTCCCGGCACCCAGCGAGCGCTTGGCGATGATCGCGCCGAGCGGGATCGGCAGGCCGGTCGTGGACTCCCAGTGCTCGCCCATGTCGGCCAGGCAGTGCAGCCCGTAGTCCTGATAGGTGAACCGGGCCTCGTGGATGACCAGTCCGGCGTCCACCCGGCCGTCGCGGACCGCCGGCATGATCTCGTTGAACGGCAGCACGACCACCTTGCCGACCCCGTCGGGCAGCACGTCCGCCGCCCACAGCCGGAACAGCAGGTAGGCGGTGGAGCGTTCGCTGGGCACGGCGACGGTGCCGCCCGTCAGGTCCAGGCCCGGCTCGCGCGTCAGGACCAGTGGGCCGCAGCCGCGGCCCAGGGCGCCGCCGCACGGCAGCAGCGCGTACTCCTCCAGCACCCACGGCAGGACGGCGTACGAGACCTTCAGCACATCCAGTTCGCCGCGCTCGGCCATGCCGTTGGTGATGTCGATGTCGGCGAAGGTGACGTCGAGGGCGGGCGCCCCCGGGACCCGGCCGTGCGCCCAGGCGTCGAAGACGAAGGTGTCGTTGGGGCAGGGTGAGTAGGCGATCCTGAGCGGCTCAGTGGTGCCCGTGGCGTTGGCCGTGGCGTTGCTCATGGCGTTCTCCCCAGTTCGCGAGTACGGGGCCCAGTGCGCGGAAGCCGTCGGCGAGCGCGCCGAGCGCGTCCCCGATCCGCCAGGCGGCGCGGTCGCGCGGGCCCACGGCGTTGGACACGGCGCGGATCTCCAGTACGGGCAGCCCGTGCGCGGCGGCCGCCTCGGCGACCCCGAAGCCCTCCATGGCCTCGGCCCCGGCCAGCGGATGCCGGGCCGCGAGCACGGCGGCGCGGGCGCCGGTGCCGGTGACGGTGGAGACGGTCAGTACGGGTGCGAGGAGCGCGCCGGTGGCCTCGGCGGCGCGGGCGGCGAGTTCTGCGGGAGGCAGGTGCACGCTGTGCCCGAAGCCGAGGGCGGTGACGTCGAGGAAGCCGTCGGGGGTCTCGGCCCCCAGGTCGGCGGCGACGATGGCGTCGGCGACCACGAGGGAGCCGACGGGGGCGGCGGGCGCGAACCCGCCGCCGATGCCCGCGCTGACGACGAGGTCGTAGCCGGCGAGGGCCAGGGCGGTGGCGGTGCCGGCGGCTGCCGCGGCCGGCCCGACGCCCGCGACGACCACGTCGAGGGCGATGCCGGGGAGGTCCCGGCGGGTGATGCGGTAGCCACCGGGGAGGGTGCGCGCCTCAGGGCCGGGGGTGTCCGGATGAGGGGTCAGGCCGGCGATGGCGGAGTCTGCCTCCGCCGCCACCGCGGTCACCACGAGCGCGCGCACCGGTGGCCGTCCGGTTACTTGAGCTTGAGGTTGAAGGACCAGACGGCGAGCGGCTTGCCGTCCTCACCGGTCTGCAGGAAGGCCAGCTTCTTGGAGGCCGGCGCCTCGCCCTGGCCGCCGGTCGCGAAGACGTCGGCGCCGGGGAAGCTGCGGTAGGTGTTCGACGAGGGTTCGGTGATCGGCTGGCCGTCGAGGATCGCCGACCACTTCTTGCCGTCCTCGACGATCTCCGGCTCGACACCGAGGCGCAGGGTGTCGCCGCGGCCGTACTCGACGGTCTTGGCGTCCTTGAGGCCGGTGAGGCACTCCTGGACCTTTTCCATGGAGAGCGGCTCGCCGTCGGAGTGGCAGGCGGCTTCGGCGGACACCGACGACGTGCCGACCGTCACGGTCGCCAGCGGTGTCGGCTTGTCGCAGGCGGAGAGGAGGAGGAGGCCGGCGGACACGGCTCCGAGGGCCGCGACGCTGCGGCGGGCCCTACCCGAGAAAAGCGGTGCGGTCATGAGCCGAAGGCTATCGGGCCGGTCGGCTGCGCCGCTGCACGGGGTCCGGCCTGCGGTGTGGCGCGCCTTGGCCCCGCGAGGCGGCGGGCTGGATCGTGGCCGTCGTGGCCGCTGCCGTCTGCTGGGTGCGGCCCGGAGATTCGGGGCTCCGCCCCGTGCCCCGCTCCTCAATCGCCGGAGGGGCTGGGTTGTGGTCGCTGGCGTCCGTCGGGTGCGCCCGAGGATGCGGGGCTCCGCCCCGTGCCCCGCTCCTCGATCGCCGGAGGGGCTGGATTGTGGCCGCTGGCGTTCGGTCACGCGACTCGGGTGCTTCGGGTGCCCGGCTGGTGGCGCGGCGCGGCCACGAGGCCGCGGAGGGCCATCGCCGTCCCCAGGGCGACCATCGCGGCGGCGACCGACATCCCCAGGACCCCGTTCAGGGGGAGGACGATGCCGATCGCGCCGCCCAGCACCCACGACACCTGGAGGAGTGTCTCGGAGCGGGCGAAGGCCGAGGTGCGTACCGCCTCCGGCACGTCCCGCTGGATCATCGCGTCCAGCGACAGCTTCGCCAGCGCCTGGCAGAAGCCCGCCGTCGCGGCCAGGACGGCCATGAACAGCCCGCTGAAGAAGACCGCCGCCAGGATCGCCACCCCGAGGGTGAGGGACAGGACCGCCGCGACGATCGCCTCCGGCGCCCGCGACCGCAGCCACGCCCCCACCGCCGTGCCGCACGCGTTGCCGATGCCCGCGGAGACGCCCACGATGCCCAGCGACACCGCCGCGCTCTGCCCCGGCATCGGGTGCTCGCGCAGGAGGAACGCCAGGAAGAAGATCAGGAAGCCGGAGAGCGCCCGCATCGAGGCGTTCGCGAGGAGCCCGCACAGCACCGACCGGCTCACCGTCCGCAGGCCCGGCCGCTTCGAGTGCGGCTCGTGCGTGGACAGCCGCGCCCGCCGCTCGCCCTTCGCCTCGTCCACCTTGTGCGGCAGCGTGAACGCCGCGACGGTCCCCCATACGAAGACGGCACTGGCCCCGTACAGCGGCCACTGCGGCCCGATCGCCTGGAGCCCGGCGCCCACCGGCGCCGCCACGCCCGTGGCCAGCAGCCCGGCCAGCGTGACCCGCGAGTTCGCCTTGACGAGTGAGAACTTCGGCGGGAGGAGGCGCGGGACCACCGCGCTGCGCACGACCCCGTACGACTTGGACGCGACGAGGACGCCGAGCGCCGCCGGGTACAGCTCGATGCCGCCCGTGGCCACCGCGCCCGACATCATCAGCGCCAGCAGCGCCCGGGCCAGCATCGCGGCCGCCATGGACGCCCGGCGGCCGTGCGGCAGCCGGTCCAGCAGCGGGCCGATCACCGGGGCCAGCACCGTGAAGGGCGCCATGGTGATGCCCAGGTACAGGGCCACCCGGCCGCGGGCCTCGTCCGTGGGGACGGAGAAGAACACCGTCGAGGCCAGCGCCACGGTGATGAGCATGTCGCCGGCGCCGTTGATGGCGTGCAGCTCGATGAGTTTGCCGAGGCCCGATTCACCGGCCCCGTGCGCGTGCGTGGCCCGCCGGATGCCGCGCGCCGTACCGGTGAACGGGGTGTGCAGGGCACGCCCCAGGGCCCGGCCGGCCCGCCTGGCCGGTCCCGAGCCGTCGCCGGACGACCGTGCGGGTGCCACGTGGCCATAGTGCCCCACCCCGCCCTCCGGCAGCCTTCCCGGCGCGTCGCCGGTGCGGCCCGGCCCGTCCTTCCGGGCCGTCCCGTGCGCTTCCATGTCCGCTCCATGTCCGCGAATCGGACCTTGCATGTGGGCCGGAGGCTTCGGAGGAGGTAGCGTGCGTAGCGCGCCACCGGCGGTTGCTCCTGGCCGCGCGCCTCTTCGCGATCCCGCAGAATGGATCGCATAAAGGTGCGCCCGGAGTCCGATCGGGTGCGGACGTCGACGCGGCCCTCTGGTCCGCTCCGCCCGCGCCACGTACGGACGGCACCGACGGGTCGTTGTGGACGACAGTACGGACGGCGCACACGTGAGACGGCGTAGGAGAGAACGAGAAAAGTGAGTGCTGCGACGACGCGAAGCCGTACCCCGCGTACCCCCGACCGCCTGTGCGTCGAGGCGGTAGAACTCGCCCGCGCGTCGGCCGAGGAGGCCGCGTACCCCGGGGTGGTGGGCGAGCACGTCTCCGCCATCGCTGAGGGCGACCGCGTCGTCACTCACTTCTTCGAGTGCAAGGAACCGGGCTACCGCGGCTGGCGCTGGGCCGTCACCGTGACCCGCGCCTCCCGCGCGAAGAACGTCACCCTCGACGAAACGGTGCTGCTGCCCGGCGACGACGCGCTGCTCGCGCCGGAGTGGGTGCCGTGGAGCGAGCGGCTGCGCCCCGGCGACATGGGCCCGGGCGACCTGCTGCCCACGGACGCGGAGGACCTGCGGCTGGAGCCGGGCTGGTCGGGTGAGGACGCCCCGCCGCCGAACTCGGTCGTTTCCACCGAGATGGCCGAACTGGTCGAGGCGGAGGACGCCGACGTCACCGACCGCACGGTGGTCCCGGCCCGTGGTTCGATCAGCGCGGTGGCCGAGGAGCTGGGCATGCGCCGGGCCCGGGTCCTGTCCCGGTACGGGCTGCACACCGCGGCCGACCGCTGGGACGAGTCCTTCGGTGCGAAGACCCCGATGGCGCAGGCGGCGCCGGCCTCGTGCGTGTCCTGCGGCTTCCTGGTCGCGATCGGCGGCTCGCTCGGTCAGGCCTTCGGTGTCTGCGCGAACGAGTTCTCCCCGGCCGACGGCCGCCTGGTCTCCCTGTCGTACGGCTGCGGCGGCCACTCGGAAGCCGCGGTGATGCCGAAGCCGCCGCGGCCGGCTCCGCCGGTGCTCGACTCGATGGCCTCGGACGAGTTCCCGCTGCACCCCGCCCCCGCCGCGGACACCGGCTCGGTGCCCCTGGCGGACGTGGAAGCCGCTGACCTGGGTCACTCGTAAGGTCCGCCGGGGGAGGGCCGCGGCCCGGCCCGGCGGCGTACCCTCGCGGCATGGGGGACGCCGAGATGGACATGGTGGGGATGACCGGCCGGGTCACCGGGACGGTCGGTCCGGGCCTGGTGGGCGAGGTCATCGTACGGATCCGGGGCGGGGCGGAGCACTTCCTCGCGCACCCGGTGCCGGGCTCCGGGACGGAACGGCTGGCCGTCGGGACGGTGGTGACGGTCGTCGAGTACCAGCCGCCGCGCACCGTCTATGTGATGGCCGCCTACGACGTCTGAGCCGTGGCCGGGCCGTGGCCGGGCCGTGCCCGAGCGGTGGCTGAGCTGTATGTATCAAGATGGCGATAAGAATGCGCCCGTGCCTTCCCGGCCGGTCCGGGCAGGCGCAGACTCGCCCTCGTCGGTGCCGAACGGCACCGGAATAAGGGGGCGTTGCCGATGGCTATCGGCGTCGTGGCGGGAATCGTTCTCGCCGCAATCGTGGCTCTGATCGGCCTGTTCAAGCTCATGTGGCGGGTGGCCGAACCGAACGAGGCTCTCGTCATCTCCGGCTCCACGCACAAGACCGAGGGACTCGGCGAGGGCATGGGGTTCCGGATCGTCACCGGACGCGGAACGCTCGTCGTCCCGGGCGTGCAGGCCGTGCGGAAGCTGTCCCTGGACCTCAACGAGACGCAGCTGGTCGTCGACTGCGTCACGCACCAGGGCATCCCGCTGCGGGTCAAGGGCGTGGTCATCTTCAAGATCGGCGATGACCTGGTGTCCATCGCCAACGCGGCGCGCCGCTTCCTGGACCAGCAGAAGATGATGCCGGAGCGGGTGCACATCGTCTTCGCCGGTCATCTGCGGTCCATCGTGGGCGGCCTGACGGTCGAGGACATGATCCGCGACCGGGAGAAGCTGACGGGGCAGACCCGGGCGGCCTGCGGTACGGAGATGGAGAAGCTCGGCCTCATCGTGGACTCGCTCCAGATCCACGAGATCGAGGACCCGACGGGCTACATCAAGAACCTGGCGATGCCGCACGCGGCCGCGGTGCAGCGGGACGCGCGGATCGCGCAGGCCGAGGCGAACCGGCTGGCGACGGAGGCCGAGCAGACGGCGTTCGCGCGGATGGCGGAGGCCACCCGGGACAGCGAGATCCTCCAGGCCGGCTACCAGGCCGAACGGGACAAGGCGGCGGCCACCGCCCGCCAGGCGGGCCCGCTGTCGGAGGCGGCGGCGCGCCAGGAGGTCGTGGTCCAGGAGACCAAGGTCGCGGAGCTGGAGGCGCACCGGCGGGAGCAGCAGCTCCAGGCGGACGTACGCAAGCCGGCCGACGCGAAGGCGTACGAGATCAGGACCCGGGCGGAGGCGGAGCGCGACGCGCGGATCTCGTCGGCCCAGGCGAAGGCGCGGGAGACGGAGCTGGCGGCGGCCGCGGAGGCGACCCGCGTGACGACGGCGGCGACGGCGGATGCCGCGGCCACGGAGGCCCGCGGTCTGGCGGCCGCGACGGCGACCCGGGCGACGGGTGAGGCGGAGGCGGCGGCGACGCAGGCGAGGGGTCTCGCGGAGGCCGCTTCCGCGAAGGCGAGGGGTCTCGCCGAAGCCGAGGCGATCAAGGCGCGGGCCGCGGCGCTGGCGGAGAACCAGGAGGCGGTGGTCGCGCAGCAGCTGGCGGAGAACTGGCCGGCGATCGTCGAGGCGGGTGCCGGGGCCTTCGGGAACGTGGAGCACATGGTGCTGCTGAACGGGGCGGAGGGGATGTCGGAGATGTTCGTGAAGGCGCTGTCCATGGGCGGCGCGGGGCTGGGCGTGGCCCGCCACCTTCTGGCCTCGATGTCCCAGCCCCCGACGGCAGCCGCGGCCCCTGCCGTGGCGGCCCCGGCGGCCCCGCCCCTGGACGGCCGGGTCCCGATCCACGAGGAGTAGCCCACCCCCGCGCCCGCGGCGAAGCCCCAGCTGCCGCAGGGGCACCCCGGGGCACCCCGGGGCTCCGCCCCGGGAAGCCCCAGCTGCCGCAGGGGCACCCCGGGGCTCCGCCCCGGACCCCCGCGCCTCAAACGCCGGCGGGGCTGGATATGGCCGCTGCCGGCCGCCAGGTGCGGCGTGGATTGCCCGGAGGGCCAGTGAGGGCCAGCGCCGCCGGGGAAAACCAGCCCCTCCGGCGTTTGAGGAGCGGGGGTCCGGGGGCGGAGCCCCCGGCAGCGGCGCCGCGGCCGGGGGCGGTCCCAGCCCCGTCGGCGCTCGGGACGCGGGCCGGCGGCGGGCTCAGGCGGCGGGGCCGCGGCGGCGGAGTACGCGCTTCGCGCCGAAGACCAGGGCGCAGGCCACCGCCAGGACGGCCGCGCCCTTCGTGAAGCCGCCCCGCGGCTCCGCCGCCGACGTGCCGGGGGCGGCCGGGGCGCCGGAGGCCGCCGAGGCCGAGGGGGACGGCGTCGCGGAGGGCACCGGGACCGCCACCACGCGGCTGTTCTCGCCCTCCGACCCGAACATCAGTGTCCGGCCGTCCGGCGTGTACGTCACCGACTCCGCCTGCCCCTGCCACGGCGCGTCGACCCGTTCGCCCTCGCCCTCCGGCCGCCCGTCCTTCCACGGGTACGTACGGGCCATGAAGTACCCCCGCAGGGTCAGCCGCGTCCCGTCGGGCGAGAACGCCCCGTCCGTCACCCACGGCACGTCCGCGACCCGCCGGAACACGTTCGCCGAGCCGGTCGACAGCTCCCCGGCCACGGGGCCCTCGTACAGGCCGCCCCTGCTCTCGTCCTTGCTCGCGATGTACACCCGCCCCGTCACCGGATGCACCATCAGCGCCTCCGCGTTGCGGGGCCCGTCCGCGTACCGCACGGTGAACTGCGTGGCCCTGACCGTGACGTCGGCCAGTTCCTTCGGCTCCTCGAAGCGGTAGATCCACACGTGGTCCCAGGTGCCGTTGAGGTTGTCGCCGATGTCCCCGACGTACAACTGGCCGTCCGGGCCGAGGGAGATGGCCTCGACGTCGCGCGGTTTCCCGATGCCCGTCAGCGTGATCCGGGCCACCGTCTTCCCGGTCGCCGAGTCCACGCCGTACACGTACGGGCCGTCGTCGCTGTCGTTGTGCGTCCAGTAGACGCCCGGGTGGATCCGGCTGGCCGCGAGCCCGCTCGACTCCTTGATCCGGGGGTCGGTGATGGTGAACGAGGACGCCCCGGGTGCCGCGAAGGCCGCCGAGGGCAGCACGGTGAGGGCGGCCGCGAGGGCGGCGGTGGTGGCGGCGGACGGTGACGGCAGCATGCGCATCCCCCCAGCGTGCCAGCCCGGACCGCGTGTCCGGCATCACAGCTGCTCACGGCGGGCGATCCGCGATGATGACCGGATGCGTTTCATGTTCGTCGGCGACTCCATGACCATCGGACGCGCCGGCGATTACACCTGGCGCTACCGGATGTGGCAGCACCTCGACGCCACCTTCGGCGGCCCCTACGAGATCGTCGGCCCGCGCCACGCGCTGTACGAGGCCTCCACCGCGTACGCCGACCCGGGCTTCCCCGAGCCCGCCCGCCGGCACCTCGCCGGCTGGGGCGAGGGCTGGCAGCACATGGCGCCGCTCATCGGGCCCGCCGTCCGGGACTGCGGGGCCGACGTGCTGCTCGTCTCCCTGGGTCTGATCGACCTCGGCTTCTACACGAAGTCCGACGAGACCGCCGAGAACGTCCGCCGCTTCATCGAAGGGGCACGCGCCGCCCGCCCGGGGATACGAATGGTGCTGCTGCCGGTGATACCGAACGTCCGGGCCGAGGAGGACGCGCCCTTCGCGGCCGAGGTCGACCGCTTCAACGAGCTCCTGGCGAAGGCGGTCGCCGACCTGACGACCGACGCCTCGCCCGTGCTGCTGGCCGCGCGCCCGGCCGCGTACGACATCCACAGCGACACCTACGACGGCACGCACCCCAACGCCTCCGGCGAGCACCGGCTGGCCGGGGAGTTCGCGGCGGTGCTGCACCAGGCCTGGGGCATCGGCGGTCCTTACCGGCCCCGGGCCTGAGAGTCCCGTCAGTGGCCCCAGGTGACATCGGTGGGGTCGGACTTGTCCTGCGGCGCCGGGTCCAGCGGAATGGTCACCGAACCGAAGTCGATGGACGAGGCCGAGGCGTGGCGTGCCGCCGGCGGCTCGCCCGTGGTGAACGGGTGCGCCGCACCCAGGGCACAGGCGGCGATGACGGCCGCGGACGCGGTCCTGGCGATGCGAGTGACGAGCGTGGACATCGGTCTCCCCCTGAGAGCGCGATCAATTCTGTCGCGGCGCCGGGCACGTGCCCGGCGCCGGGTCCCGGCCGGTTCCCCCCGGCCGATGGCCATACTCTGCTGGGCCGTCAGAACGGGTGGAAGAGGTTCTCGGTGGACGGATCCTGCATCTGCATATCCCGTCCATCGGACCGCAGGAGCGCGTCCCAGTGCTGGGGCACCAGGGCCGCGCCGGAGGACACCACGTCCACCCCGGCGAGCGAGGGGTGGGCGAGGAGCGTGCGCCGGCAGACGGCCGTCGCGGCCCGCTCGGCGAGGGCGAGCGAGGGCGAGGTGAGGTAGAAGCCCACGACCGGACCGCCCGCCGCGTCGCCGTGCGCGGTGACGTGCTCCAGGCCTTCCCCGTCGAGGGCGCACCCCAGGAACAGCCGTGCCGCGTCCGGGGGAAGAGAGGTGTGGTCAGGGACCAGGAGTCGGACATGGACGAGATACATGCGGCCATCCTGGGCAGCGCCCGCCGCCGCAGTACAGGCCGGGGCGGGGGCCTGTTTATGCCAGAACAGGAACCGACCAGGGGGCAGTTCGCGCGTTCGTATGGTTCCCTGCAGGCGCACGTGTACTCATAGCTGGGGGTATCGCCATGCTGGAACTGCTCGGACTCGACGCCGAGGCCGAACGCGTCTACCGGGCACTGCTCGTCCACCCCAGGGACGGTGTGACCGCGCTCGCCGAGCGGCTCGGGCTGCCCGAGGGCGACCTGCGCGGCTGCCTCGACCGGCTCAGCCGCCTCGCCCTGGTCCAGCCCTCGTCCCAGGAGGGCATCGGGTTCCGTCCGCTGCACCCCGAGGACGCGATGGAGCTGCTGCTGGCCCGTCAGCAGGCCGAACTGGCCGCGCACCAGCAGAAGGTGGAGGCCTCCCGGGCCGCCGCCGCCCAGCTCATCGCCGAGTGCTCGGCGATGCGTCCGCGGGGCGCCACCGCCGGCGCCGAGAGCCTGCAGGGGCCGGAGGAGATACGCGACCGGCTGGCCCGGCTGGCCGCCAACACCCGCCACGAGATCATGACGTTCGCGCCCGGCGGTGCCCACAGCGCCGCGGACCTCGAAGCCAGCCGCGGTCCCAACGCCGCGCTCCTGGACCGGGGCATCACCATGCGGACCGTCTACCTGGACAGCGTCCGCAACCACCAGCCCACCCTCGATCACGTGGACTGGCTGCACCGCCACGGCGGACAGGTCCGCACCGCTCCCACCCTGCCGGTGCGGATGATCATCTCGGACCGCCGGGAGGTCGTCCTGCCGCTCGACACCAGCGACGCCCAGACCGGCGCGGTCGTCCTCACCTACGAGGGGACCATCGCCGCCCTGTGCGCCCTGTTCGAGAGCGTGTGGCAGAGCGCGAACCCGCTGGGCACCGCCGTCGAACGCAATATGGACGGACTGACCCGGCAGCACATGGAGTCCCTGCACATGCTCCTGCAGGGCCTCACCGACGAGGCCATCGCCAAACGGCTCGGTGTCTCACCGCGTACGGCCCGCCGCATCGCCGCCGAACTCATGGAGGCCCTGGAGGCCCGCAGCCGCTTCCAGGCCGGCGCGCACGCCGTCCAGAACGGCTGGCTTCCCGCCACCCGCATCTGAGCCCGCGCCGGCCCCTTTTTCCGGCCCCTTTCCGGCCGCCTGCGTACGAAAAGCCGCGTCCCGCCGGGACGCGGCTTTTCTTCGTTCGGCGGCCCTTTTCCCGCTCCGTCCCGGGTGGAGGTGGACGGGATATGCCACTGCAGAATCCGTCCACCGGAAAGCCCTTCCCGTGGTCTTCGGGAACCGGCACAGTAGAGGCATCGGCAAGGGAAAAGCGGCCGAGACCGGCGAAACCGGGGCCGTGAGGAATCCCGGAAAAACTTCGCTCCACTCATATGTCATACCCGGGTGAGGAGGTGAATCGAATGATCGACATCCAGGACATCGAGGTCATGGCGGAGGCTCTGACCTGCGGCAGCTACAACAAGGGTTGATTCCTTGCAGCATCGAATTCGGGTGAGGAGGTGAACGGAATGATCGACATCCAGGACATCGAGGTCATGGCGGAGGCCCTGACCTGCGGCAGCTACAACAAGGGCTGAGTCAGCGTGTGGGCGCGCTCCGAAATCAGGAGCGCGCCCGCGCCGTACGCGGAACAGGGGGAGAGGAAGAGAAATGCAAGCGACAGTCCAGCCGGTCCACGACGACCTCCTGCGCGTGGGCGGGGCGTTCACTCCGGGGCTCATCGACCCCGACCCGGCCAGAAGGCTCGCCCTCGTCGGCGAAAACCCATTCCTGGAATTCGGGTTCAACGAGTGGCGGAAATGGGAAAGCCTCGACGAGGTCCCGGCGATCCCGGAATTCTCCCTCCACCTGGGGCGTACGGCGATCTGCGAGGGCCCCCGCGAACAGGCCCGGTACATCGACTACGTGATGGACCAGTCGGCCACCCGCCGCAACAAGCCGACCTCCATCGGCGTGCACGTCACCGGCGACCGGGCCCTGGGCGGCGGTTCCTTCGGACTCCACTCCTACTTCAGCGGCACGAAGGAGGAAGAGGACCGTGCCGTCCGCTTCCTCACCGATCTCCACCGGACCTCGGGCCTGCCCGTCTGGGTGGAGAACGCCAACTGCTACTCCGCCTCCGCCCGGGGCATCCTGGACGCCTGGCAGGCGGTGACGCGGATCTGCGAGAACACCGGCTCCGGCCTCATCGTCGACCTGGCCCACCTCTACATCGACGCCGTCAACTGCGGTGTCCCCGTAGAGGTCCTGCTCGGCGCGATCCCCTGGTCCCAGGTGGTCGAACTGCACCTGTCCGGCATCCGTACCGGACGGGACGGGACCCTCCACGACGGCCACTCCGTCGCGGTCCACGAAGGCGTGTGGTCGTTGCTGGACACCGTGCTGGACCAGCGGCTGCTCACCGAGACCGAGCCCGTCACCGTGATCGTCGAGCACGCGGACATCACCTGGACGGACCGCGCGGACCAGTACTACGCCGACTTCGCCCGGACGGCCTCGGCCCTGGAACGGCACCGGCGGGCGCGCGGCACGGGGGCCGGGGACACGGAGCCGCACGACTACGGCGTCCCCTACTGCCGCGCCTACCTGCGTCAGCTGTGCAAGGGCTGGATCCCGGGCCTCGCCGAGGCATCCGAACAACGCGGCCTTCCGTACGCCGAACTGTTCGACCAGTGGGTGGACGACGTCCGAGCCCGCGGCAAGCGCATCGTCCTCAACCTCGACGAGATCCCGCCGGCCGAACGGCCCGGCGCCGTCAGCGCCCCCCAGGACCTGCTGGCCTATGCCAAGGAGAAGCTGCGCTGATGCTGATCGGTGTCAACGTGACCTCGCCGGACACCCTCGAGATGGCCTGCGCCCTGCGCGACTCGGGACACATCGACTTCGTCGAGGTCCTGGTCGACGGCTTCGCCCACCTCGACCCTAAGGAGTTCCGCCGCACGGTCGGCGACCTCCCGGTCGGCTGCCACATCATGCTCTCCCGTTTCCTGGACCCGGACCGGGCACGCCTCGACCACTACCTGAACCTGGTGAACCAGTGGCAGGCGGACTGCGGCTTCCTCTACGTCAGCGACCACATCGCCCACTTCTCCCACAACGGCCAGCCGCTGCCCGTCGCCCAGGAGGTCGACTACGCCGACTGGCAGCCGGTGGTCGACGCCGTGCGCGCGTGGCAGGAGGAACTGGGCACCACCCTCGCCGTCGAGAACTTCCCGTCGCAGACGGCCTCCGACGTCCCGCAGGCCCGCGCCTACGCCGAGCTCACCGCGGCCACCGGATGCGAAGTCCTCATGGACGTGTCCAACGCCGTCGTCGCCCAGCTCAACACCGGGCAGCCCGCCGCCGCGTGGGCCGACGTGCCGGGCGTGGGCCGCAGGTTCCACCTGGCCGGCTACAGCCCCTCCCCGGCGGCACCCTCGCTCGTCGTCGACAGCCACGACGCCCCCGTCAGCGACGACACCCTCGACCTGCTGGCGCTGTTCGCCGGCCGCGCCGCCCCGGACGCCACCCTCGTCGTCGAACGCGACGCCAACCACGACCTGGACGAATGGAGGACGGACCTTGTCCGCACGCGCGCCGCGGTCGTCGCGGCTCAACGCCTGCATCAGCCCCACCGCACGTGACTCCCTGGCCCCTGGATCCCGTGACCGGCTGATCGCCCAGGAATCGCTCCGTATCCGCTGGCACCAGCTCTTCGACCGCATCCCGCGGCTGGCCGAGCGGCTGCCGGACACCACCGACCTCTACGAGGCCTTCCTGGAATGGGCGGTGGCCGCGGGCCGGCGGCTGGACTGGCGGATGCACCTGCACTTCCTGGAATTCCTGGAGGGCGAGGGCATCTCCCTGCGGCCGGAGGACCACATCGAACTGCTCGCCGCCTCGGCCGCACGCTGGTTCGCCTCGCCGGAGCACCGGCAGCGGGGCCTGGCCCTGACCACCGGGACCACCGCCCCCAGGGTCGTCGTGGCGCTGAAGGGGCACTCGCCCCTGGAACGCGGCCGCGTGAAACTCGCCGCGGTGCCGGGACTGGAGCCGGTACCGGGCATCCGCTGGGCCCTCTCCCGCCCCGGCGATTTCGCCGCCCTCGCCTGGAGCCCGCTGTGACCGGGGCGACGACGGGGGCGACGACCGGGGCGACGACCGGCGGAACCACGGGCGCGACCGCCGCCGCGACCGCCGCCGCTCCGTCGCTGGGCCGGCGCGTCCTCGCCCTGATGGGCCCCATGGTGGTGGCGTCCGTCATGGGCCAGGCGATCGCCCAGACCGACCTCTGGGTGATCAGCACCCTGGGCGAGCAGGCCGTGGCCGCCGCGGCCGTACCGCAGCGCCTGCTCCTCCTCGACTCGATCACCGCCATGGCCATGGGCCCCGTCGTCGGGCTGTCCGTCGCCGGGGCCGTGTCCGCCCACGCCCGCCGCCGCGCGGTGCAGGGCGGCCTGATCGGCGCCACGGCCGCCGGGCTGCTCATCGCGGCGGCCGGCCTGGCCGTCCTGCCCTGGCTGGTGGACGCCCTGGTCGCCGCGCCCGGCATCCGCGACGACGTACGGCCGGCCCTCCTGTGGCTGCTGATCGCCGCCCCGGTCCGCCTCGCCCAGTTCGTCGGCGCCATGGCGCTCTTCGCGCTCCGGCGCTCACGCCCCCTGCTCACCCTGTACGCCGTCGCCGTCTTCGCCAACGCCGCGCTCGACTGGTTCCTCGTGCACGGCGCCGGCCTCGGGTTCGCGGGCGCCTACGCCGCGACCTCCCTCATCGCCGCCCTCGAATGCGCCGTCACCGTATGGCTGCTGCGTGATCACCTCTCCCTTCCCCTGAGGCTCCGCGACAGCACACGCTGGCTGCGGCAGGTGGCGCGCAGCATGCTCACCGAGTGGGGCCACATGCTCTCGGTGATCGGCTTCGAACTGCTCCTGGTCCTCGCCCTGACCTTCGAGGCCTCGTGGGCGGACCGGCTCGCCGCGTTCTCGGCGGGGGCCGTCCTCACGGCCACGCTGCACATCCCCATCACGGCGCTGGTCAACGCGACCGGCATGGTCTGCAAGGGCGAGGCGCCCACGCCCCGGGAGTGGCGGAACCTGTGCGCGGGCGTCCTCGCCGTGTCCGCAGCCGTCTGCGTACTCGTCGCGACCGCGGCCTGGACGGTGCTGCCCGGGTTCTACGGCCTGCACGGCACGGCCGCCACGTGGTTCACCTGGCTGATGGCAGCACAGGCCGTCGCCTTCCCCTTCCGCCTGCTGGCCGCGACCGCCGAAGGCCGGCACAAGGCCGCCGACCGCTTCGGTCTGGTGCTGCGCCTGCGTCTGCTGCAGGAGTTCGGCATCGCCCTGCCCGTCTTCCTCGCGGGCCTGCTGACGGACAACGGGGCCCTCGCCTGGTCCGGCATCGCGCTGGGCTGCGCCGTCAACTACTGGCTGCTGCGCGTCCGTCGTCCCACGCGGCGCCGGGCCGTGCCCGCCCCGCTCTGAGCCGCCTCCTCCGAAGCCGCGTCCGCGTCCGCGTCCGTCGGCTGCTGCGCCCGCCTGGTCTCCCGCAGGTAGTCCAGGGCCTGCTTCCGGGACACCTCGCCCAGCAGCCGGCCCTCGTGCAGCCCGCGGCGCGCTTCGTTGCGGGCGTTGACGAGCGCCTCGGCCCGCAACACCAGCAGGCCGCCGAACAGCAGGGTGCCGGCCACCCACCAGGGCGCGTCGGCCGCGACGCCCAGCGCGGCCGTCGACAGGCCGCCGAGGGAGGTGAGAAGGCGGGAAGCAGTCATCGGTGAACTCCTCGAAGGACGGAAGGACGTGCGGGGCAGGAGGACTTCGGCGGATCCGCCAACGAATCGCTCGAACATGGCGGTTGGCCGTACAAGCGCGGCCCGGATCGCCAATATGGGTGCTCCGGGCAGCGGCGGAGCCCCGGCACCACGGCCGGCGACGACTTCCGCCGAGAACGTTTCTATGCCCGCCACAAGCCTCTGACCAGGGGCTTCGGGCATCCATGAACGCGTGAACGCCCATGAACGGTCCTTGAACGAGGAGTGTGAATGGCAGGAGCCGGAGGCAACCGCCCGAGAGGCCCGCAGCGCCCCGATCCGGCGGCGGCCCCACCCGGGAAACAGCCCTGGGCGGTCCTCATGCGTGGGGTCTACGACGAGCTCTGGACGGCGCCGCCACCGGCGGAACGCCTGTCCGTCAACGCCATGGCCCGCAAGGCGCACATGGCCTCCGGCACCGCGTCGGAGATCTTCTCCGGCAAGAGGGTCCCGGACCTGAAGTACTTCCTCGCGCTGGTCCGGGTGCTCGGCGGCGACCCCGGCGCATGGGAGCCCCGCTGGCACCGCGCCGCCGCCCAGACGGCGGGCACGGCGGCCGGTGACCCGCTGTCCGAGTCACCGGCCGAGCCACCGCCCGAGTCACCGCCCGAGCCACTGCCCTGGCCCGAGGCCGAGGGCCCCGGCGAGCAGCAGGCGGCGCCGCCGCCGCTGTCCGGCCCCGGTACCGAGCTGCCGCGCTACCCGGTCCGACGCTTCCTGCGGGCCGTCCTCGCGGGCCTGGCCGCGGTGTTCACCTTCCCGATGCGCCTGCGCAGGGACAAGGCCGCCGTGAGGATGCAGCGCCGGCTGATCAAGGCGTTCATGGAACGGGCGGCCAGGGACTTCCGCCGCGCCGAGTCCCACTACTACCTCGAACCGCGGTTCGTGATCCTGGAGGAGGCCGAGCAGGAACCCGCCCCCGGAACCCGGCGGCGGGCCAGGAGCGTGCGGCGGACCGCGCCCGAGCGGGTCACCACCGACGTGCGCGACGTCCATGAGCTGTACGAGGTCAGGGACGAGCTGGTGGTGCTGGGCAGGCCCGGCATGGGCAAGACCACCCAACTCGCCCGGCTCGCCCACCGGCTGGCCGAGCAGGCCCTGGCCGCCGGCGACGGTGCGGACCCCGCCCACATCCCGGTCTACCTGCGCCTGTACAGCTACCGCGGCGAAGCGGTCGAGGACTGGCTCGCCGCCGAGATGAGCAGGATCCAGGGCGTCTCGACGGTCCTCGTACGCAGCTGGCTGGACCAGCACCTGCTGCTCCCGGTGCTGGACGGCCTGGACGAGGTCCCGAAGGTGCACTGGCGCAAGTGCGTCAAGGAGCTGCGGCGGCTGCGGGAGCTCTGCCCCGGCATGGCCGTCGGCTGCCGCACGGACGAAGGGGACCTTCAACGCCTGGCCCAGAGCCTGCGCGCGCTGCGGTACGTCGAGATCCAGCCGCCCGACCGGGAGCAGGTGGAGGCCTTCCTCAACGCCAACAAGGCGGCCCTCGCCGATGTGCGGGAGGCACTGAAGGAGCGTCAGGACCTCTGTCAACTGCTGCAGTCGCCGATGATGCTCAACATCATCTGCGTCACCTACGCCAACCGGTCCGCGGACGATCTGCGCCTGGGGGGCAGTCTCGAAGACCGCCAGAGCCGGATCTTCGACGCCTACGTGGGGACCTGCCTGCGGCGCGAGCGGCCGAGGCCGGACGACAACCCGCACCGGACGCTGACCTGGCTGACGTGGCTGGCCCGGACGCTCACCGAGCGCAAGGAGCAGGTCCTCTACCTGGACCGGCTGGACCTGAGCTGGCTGTCGCGCCGGGAGGCGATGCTGCCGAAGGTCGTTCCGACGGTGGCCATGGCGTTCTGCTCCCTGGTGGTGCCCGTGCTGTGGCTGGCGGCGGCGAACCGGGCCGGGGTGCTGCACGCCGACGTCAAGGCCGCCGCGGTCGTGGCCCTGGCCATGGTGGCCAACACCGCGACGCAGGCGTACAAGTCGGAGGAGCACTTCCTGACGCTGCCGCAGGAGACGAGGGCCGGTGAGAAGCACCGCGGGGCCCTGGTGATCCCGATGCTGAACAACGGTGGCCCGATGATGGTCATCCTGGCGCTGATGATGCTGACGGGCGTCAACCTGGCGTCGTCGGCGGCGTTCGTGGTGGGGCTCGCCTACCTGTGGGTCAGCACCACCCAGATGGAAGGGGCGCTCACCGACGTGTTCTCGCCCGTCGAGCAGGTGCGCTGGACCTGGCGCAGGAGCGAGCGGGCGATGTCGGAGGGCGTCATCCCCGTGAAGCGCATCATGCTGTCCGCCGTCATGTGGATGTCCATCGGGCTCCTCGTCGGGCTCGTCATCCACCTGGTCTGCCCGGAGCCCGACTGGATCGCCCCCGTCGCGGCGTTCGCCCTGGGCACCTTCTACGTCTTCGGCAACCAGTTCGAGCCCTCGATGCAGGACCGGCGCCCCCGCCCCAACGAGGGCATCCGCCGGACGGTCCGCTTCTCGCTGCTCCACGGGTTCGCGGGCCTGGCCGTGGCGGCCGTGTTCGTGACGACGCTCATCGCACTGGCCTCACCCGACCAGGACCTGCGCCGCGCGGGCTTCGTCGCCGGCCTGCTCGGCACGCTGTTCGCGGTGGTCCGCGGCTTCCGCTACGGGGGCCTGGCGGTCGTACGCCACTGGACGATCCGCGCGGTCCTCGCCCACCGGGGCCGCACCCCGTACCGCTACGGGCGCTTCCTGCACACCGCCGAGCAGCGCGTCCTGCTCTTCCGCACGGACAGCGGATTCTTCTTCCCGCACAGCCTCGTCCAGCGCCATCTCAACACCACCGCCGAGAAGTTGCTGCCGCGCGTGGGACCCTTGCCTTGAGTGGGCTCGAAGCGTTTGTCTTGGTGCCCATGAAGTACACGCAGCTCGGACGCACCGGACTCAAAGTCAGCCGACTCGTTCTCGGCACGATGAACTTCGGTCCCCAGACAGACGAACCGACGAGCCACTCGATCATGGACTCCGCGCTCGACGCGGGTCTGAACTTCTTCGACACCGCCAATGTGTACGGGTGGGGTGAGAACAAGGGCCGCACCGAGGAGATCATCGGCACCTGGTTCGCGCAGGGCGGCGGCCGGCGCGAGAAGACGGTCCTCGCCACCAAGGTCTACGGCTCCATGTCCCGCGAGGGCGAGACCTGGCCGAACGAGGACCGGCTGTCGGCGCTGAACATCCGCCGGGCCGTCGAGGCCAGCCTCAAGCGGCTCCAGACCGACCACATCGACGTCTACCAGTTCCACCACATCGACCGACAGACCCCCTTCGAGGAGATCTGGCAGGCCGTCGACGTCCTCATCCAGCAGGGCAAGATCCTGTACGCGGGCTCCTCCAACTTCCCCGGCTACAAGATCGCCCAGGCGAACGAGACCGCCGCACGGCGCGGGATGCTCGGACTGGTCACCGAGCAGTGCCTGTACAACCTCTACGAGCGGCGCGCCGAGATGGAGGTCATCCCGGCCGCGCAGGACTACGGCCTCGGCGTGATCCCCTGGTCCCCGCTGCACGGGGGCCTGCTCGGCGGCGTCCTGAAGAAGGAGACCGAGGGCAGGCGCCGCACCGAGGGCCGAGCGGCGCAGACGCTCGCCGACCCGGCGGTGCGGGCGAAGTTCCAGGCGTACGAGGACCTGCTCGACAAGCACGGCCTGGAACCCGGCGAGACGGCCCTGGCCTGGCTGCTCACCCGGCCGGGCGTGACGGGCCCGATCGTCGGCCCGCGCACGCCCGGGCAGCTGGAGAGCGCCCTGCGCGCCCTGGAGCTGGAGCTGGGCGAGGAGCTGCTGGCCGCGCTGGACGAGATCTTCCCCGGCCCGGGGCCGTCGCCGGAGGCCTTCGCCTGGTGATCAGGGAAGGGTCGTAGGGAGCGTGGCGGGCGTCCCGGTCCTCACTGGCCGACGGCGGCCGCCACGGCCACGACGACGAACATCAGCACGAGCACACCGGCCATCACACGGTTTCTGGTTTTGGGATCCACCCGTCGAGCCTAACCGCTCCCCTCGGGCCGTCCTTCCAGGGGCCAGGCCGCGACGGTCTCGTAGCGGGGCTGCTCACCGGGGATCCCGCTCGTGGGCAGGTTGCTGCGGACCAGGCTCAGCTCGGTGACGGGCCATGCGGTGCCCTCGAAGGAGGCGAGTGCCTCCAGGTAGGGCCGCAGGCCGTCGCCGGAGCCCTGCTCGGGGTGGTCGCGGGGGATGTCGCGGCTGCGGCCGAGGGTGAGGTGCGGGGTGTACCGGTGGTGGCGGCCCATCGGCACCCCGGCCCGCCGCGCGGCGGCCTCGGCCCGTTCGGCGAGCATCCGCATGGCGTCGATGCCCCCGGCGGCGCCGATCCACAGCGCACGGTCCCCGAAGTGGCCGGCGCCGTGGAGGCGCAGGTGGAAGGGGGCCGTGCGGTGGGCGGCGCGTTCGAGGCGGGTGTGCAGCTCGGGGAGCACCTCGTCCCGTACCTCGCCGAGGAAGGCGAGCGTGAAGTGCCAGCCGGCCTGGCCGGTCCAGCGCAGCCGGTCGTCGCGGAGGCCCGCGAGGGCCTCCGCGAGCTCCTCCGCGGCGGCGGCCGGCGGCAGCACGGCGACGAACAGTCTCATGGCCCGAGCGTATAGGCGCCGCCGGTACGGGCTGAAGATGCCGCTGCGCGGCACCCTGGGGCTCCGCCCCGGACCCCGCGCCTCATGGGCACACCAGCCGCGCCTGGCGGACGGCAGCGGCCGAATCCAGCCCCTCCGGCGTTTGAGGAGCGGGGTCCGGGGCGGAGCCCCGAGTTGCCGCGCAGCGGCGTTACCGGCCCCGCCGGCGATTGAGGCGCGGGTCCGGCGGAGCCCCGGGGAAGGCGGCCCGCAGGGCTACGCGGCGGCTACCAGTTCGCGGCGGTGCGAGGCGGCCGGGACGAAGGCCACCCCGTGGCGGGAGACGCTCAGCCGGAGGTTGCCCACCCGGGCCAGGACCACCGCGACGGTGACAGAGGCGGCCAGCGAGACCAGACCCCCCGCGGCCATGCCGATCCGCGCTCCGTACGTGTCCGTGATCCAGCCCACGAGCGGCGCTCCCAGCGGGGTGCCGCCGGTGAAGACCATCATGAACAGGGCCATGACCCGCCCCCGCATCTCCGGGTCGGTGGCCATCTGGACGCTGGAGTTGGCGGTGACGTTGACCGTCAGCCCGAACAGCCCGATCGGCACCAGCAGCGCAGCGAACAGCCAGAACCCCGGCGCGAAGGCCGTCACGATCAGCAGTGCCGAGAACAGCGCGGCGGCCGCCGTCAGCAGCCGCAGCCGGGAGAGCCCCCGCCGGGCCGCGAGCAGCGCGCCCGCGAGGGAGCCGGCCGCGATCAGGGTGTTGAACAGCCCGTACGTGCCCGCGTCGCCGTGGAAGACCTCGTCGACGAACGCCGACAGCCAGATCGGGAAGTTGAAGCCGAAGGTGCCGATGAAACCGACCAGCACGATCGGCCAGATCAGCTCGGGCCGTCCGGCGACGTACCGCAGGCCCTCGCGCAGCTGCCCCTTCGTACGGGGCTGCGGCTCGACCGGGTGCAGTTCGTCCGTGCGCATAAGCAGCAGTCCGATGACGGGTGCGGCGAAGGACAGCCCGTTCAGCAGGAAGGCCCAGCCGGAGCCGACGGCGGTGATCAGCACACCGGCGATGGCCGGGCCGACCAGCCGTGCGGACTGGAAGTTCGCCGAGTTCAGGCTGACCGCGTTGGCCAGCTGCTTCTTGCCGACCATCTCGGGGACGAACGTCTGCCGCGCCGGGTTGTCCACGACGGTGACGAGGCCGAGCAGGAAGGCGGCGAGGTAGACGTGCCAGACGTGGACGTGTCCCGCCAGGGTGAGGGCGGCGAGGGCGATGCCGGTGAGGCCCATCGCGCTCTGGGTGGCGATCAGCAGCTGCCGCTTGGACAGCCGGTCCGCGAGTACGCCTCCGTAGAGGCCGAACACCATCATCGGCAGGAACTGCAGCGCGATGGTGATGCCGACGGCCGACGCGGATCCGGTCAGGGACAGGACCAGCCAGTCCTGGGCGATGCGCTGCATCCAGGTTCCGGTGTTCGAGACGGCCTGTCCCGTGGCGAAGAGCCGGTAGTTGCGGATCCTCAGCGAGCTGAACATCGAGTTCCTGCTCGTGTTCTTCGTGCCCGCGCGCGCATCGGCGGGGGTAGAGGGGGTGGATGTGTGGCCGGGTGCGGAGTCTGCTCCGTTTCCCGTACTCAAAAGCGTTCGCCTCCTGGCGTCGTCCTTACAAGTGCGCGAGCTTCTCCAGGACGGGTGCGGCCGCGCGCAGCTTGGCCCACTCCTCCTCGGTCAGCTCGGCCGCGAGCCCGGCCAGGAAGGCGTTGCGCTTACGACGGCTCTCTTCGAGCATCGCTTCGGCCTCCTCGGTCTGGCGGACCACCTTCTGCCGGCGGTCGTCGGGGTGCGGCTCCAGCGTGACCAGGCCCTTGGCCTCCAGCAGGGCGACGATGCGGGTCATCGACGGCGGCTGTACGTGCTCGCGCCGGGCCAGCTCACCGGGGGTGGCATGGCCGCAGCGGGCGAGGGTGCCGAGCACCGACATCTCGGTGGGGCTCAGCGACTCGTCGACGCGCTGGTGCTTGAGGCGCCGGCCCAGCCGCATGACGGCGGAGCGGAGGTCGTTCACGGCGGCAGCGTCGTCGCCATGGGAAAGGTCACGCATGTCTTTAGAGTAACTCATTACTCTCGCTAAAGAACACCGGGTTCGCCGTTCGAGCCCTCATCACTCATAAGGGTGAGTGGGGCGCGGAAAGTGACACGCGTACACGGCCTCAGCCCGACTCTTTCGGCATGGGGACACATGTGCTGAGCATGCGCATAGACGGGGAGCTCCTCGACAGGCTCCGGACTCATGCCGCCAAACGCGGAATGAGCGTCCAGGACTACGTGGTCCGGACGCTCATTCGCGACGACTTCGACGAGCGCTTCAAGGCGGCCGTCGACGAGACAGAGAAGTTCTACGGGCTGACGTGAGCCCGCGCACGGCCCCCGTGAGGCCGGCGTGAGCCTTACGTGAGGCCGAGGGCGGGCATCGCGTAGTAGAAGACGAACACCGCCGACACGACGTACATGGGCACCGGGACGTCCCGGCCCCGGCCGGTCGCCAGCCGCAGCGCGCAGAAGCTCACGAAGCCGATGCCGATGCCGTTGGTGATCGAGTACGTGAAGGGCATCATCACCATGGCCAGGAAGGCCGGGACGGCGATGGTGAAGTCGCTCCAGTCGATGTCCTTGACCGAGCCCGCCAGGATCAGGAATCCGACCGCCACCAGGGCGGGGGTGGCCGCCTGGGACGGCACCATCGTGGCGAGCGGGGTGAGGAACAGCGCCACGGCGAAGAGGCCGCCCGTCACGACGTTCGCCAGACCCGTGCGGGCGCCCTCGCCGACACCGGCCGTGGACTCCACGAAGCAGGTGGTCGCCGAGGAGGAGGTCGCGCCGCCCGAGGCGACGGCCAGGCCGTCGACGAGCAGGACGCGGTTGATCCCGGGGAACTCGCCGGTCTTCTTGTCGATCAGCTTCGCCTCGTCGCCGACGCCGAGGATCGTGCCCATGGCGTCGAAGAAGCAGGACAGCAGCACGGTGAAGACGAAGAGGGCGCCCGTCAGCACCCCGACCTTGCCGAAGCCGCCGAAGAGGCTGACCTGGCCGACGAGCCCGAAGTCGGGCGCGGCCACCGGGTTGCCCGGCCACTCGGGGACGGTCAGGCCCCAGCCGGAGTCCGGGAGACCGGCGACCAGCTGGACGACGACCGCGACGACGGTCATGGCCACGATCGAGATCAGGATCGCGCCGGGCGTCTTGCGGATCAGCAGCGCGAGGGTGAGCAGCACGCCGACCGCGAAGATCAGGACGGGCCAGCCGTGGAGGTGGCCGTCGGTGCCGAGCTGGAGCGGGACCGTGGTGTGCGCGGCGTCCGGGATGCGGGTGACGAAGCCGGAGTCGACCAGGCCGATCAGCATGATGAACAGGCCGATGCCGATGGCGATGCCCTTGCGCAGGCCGAGCGGGACGGCGTTCATGACCCGCTCGCGCAGGCCCGTCGCCACCAGCAGCATCACGACGAAGCCGGCCAGGACCACCATGCCCATGGCGTCGGGCCAGCTCATGCGCGGGGCGAGCTGGAGGGCGACGACCGTGTTGACGCCGAGGCCTGCGGCCAGTGCGATCGGGACGTTGCCGATGACACCCATGAGGAGGGTGGTGAAGGCCGCCGTCAGGACGGTCGCCGTGACGAGCTGGCCGCCGTCGAGCTGGTGCCCGTACATGTCCTTGGCGCTGCCGAGGATGATCGGGTTCAGCACGATGATGTAGGCCATCGCGAAGAAGGTCGCGAAGCCGCCGCGGATCTCGCGGCCGACGGTCGAGCCGCGCTCGGAGATCTTGAAGTAGCGGTCCATGGCGCCAGAGGGTTTCCGGGGGGAAGGCTCCGGACGGATGGCTTCGGGGGCGGGGGCCGAGGTGCTCATACGGTCCTCAAATGGGGGTTCATACGAAGAAAATGGGCCTGGCCCAAACCGTTTCAGTATGAACACATGAACGAAGGCCCGTCCATCTCCGCGCGTAGACCCCGCATCGCGGCGCCTAGACTTGGCGCATGGCGAAATGGACTCCGAAGCACGAGGCGCCCGAGCCCCTGGAGGGACCGGTCGTCGCGACGATCGTGGGCGGCACGGTCCTCTGGTTCGCCATGTTCCTCGCCCAGCTCCCCTTCTACGGCTGGTTCGCCGACCGGGACCTGCTGTGGTGGGTCTGGACCTGCGCGGCCGGCGGCTTCCTCGGCCTGATCGGCATCTGGTACGTCCGCGGCCGCGACGCCGCCCTCAAACGCCACGCGGCCGAGGCCGCCGCGGCTGCCGCAGCGCCGACCGACCAGCCCTAGCGGCAGGGCGGCCCGCCCCGGCGACGGGCCCCCGCGCCGGGGCACCCTCCCCGTGACCGGGACGCCCGCAACGGGGCGCACCCCCCCGTGACCGGGGCACCCGCAACGCGGCACCCCTCGTGCCCGGGCCTCCCCGTGACCGGGCCCTCGTGACCGGTACCCCCCGTGACCGGGCCCCCGTGACCGGGGCAGTCCCTGGGTGACTCGGCGGAGGTCCGTGGCCGGGCTTGCCCGACCTGGGGACGATCCCGGTCATCCCGAAGTCGGATCTTCGGACTTCTCGGCGGGTAAAGCGCTCGAACCGCGCTTAACGTCGAAACCATGACGCAGCGGGCAGACATCGACCACGACGGGCCGGAGCGGCGCACCGCCGCCGTCGGCGGGGCCGCCATCGACGCGGGCGCCGAGCTCGACCCCGTGCACCCCGTGCGGCCCCCCGCGCCCCGGTTCAAGCCCGCCGGGCTGACCACCGCGGAGGTCGCCGAACGCGTCGCGCGCGGCGACGTCAACGACGTCCCCGTGCGCAGCAGCCGCTCCACCGCCGACATCGTCCGCGCGAACGTCTTCACCCGCTTCAACGCCATCATCGGCGTCCTCTGGGTGATCATGTTCATCGTCGCGCCGATCCAGGACACCCTCTTCGGCTTCGTGATCATCGCGAACACCGGCATCGGCATCATCCAGGAACTGCGCGCCAAGAAGACCCTCGACGGCCTCGCCGTCATCGGCGAGGCCAGGCCCAGCGTCCGCCGCGACGGCCGCACCGCCGAGATCTCCACCTCCGAGATCGTCCTCGGCGACGTCATCGAACTCGGTCCCGGCGACAAGGTCGTCGTCGACGGCTCCGTCGGTGAGGCCGAGAGCCTGGAGATCGACGAGTCCCTGCTCACCGGCGAGGCCGACCCCGTCCTGAAGAAGCCCGGCGACCCGGTCATGTCCGGCTCATTCGTCGTCGCGGGCGGCGGCGCCTTCACCGCCACCAAGGTCGGCCGCGAGGCCTACGCCGCCCAGCTGGCCGAAGAGGCCTCCCGCTTCACGCTCGTCCACTCCGAACTGCGCTCCGGTATCTCCACCATCCTCAAGTACGTCACCTGGATGATGATCCCGACCTCGATCGGCCTGATCATCAGCCAGCTCGCCGGCAAGGACTCCAACCTCAAGGACGCCATCGCCCGCACCGTCGGCGGCATCGTCCCGATGATTCCCGAGGGGCTCGTCCTGCTCACCTCCGTCGCCTTCGCCATCGGAGTCATCCGCCTCGGCCGCAAGCAGTGCCTGGTCCAGGAACTCCCCGCCATCGAGGGCCTCGCCCGCGTGGACGTGGTCTGCCTCGACAAGACCGGCACCCTCACCGAGGGCGGCATGGACGTCACCGAGCTCCGCCCGCTCGGCGGCGCGGAACCGGAGTACGTCAAGAAGGTGCTCGGTGCCCTCGGCGAGTCCGACCCTCGCCCCAACGCCAGCCTCCAGGCGATCATCGACGCCTACCCCGACAGCGCGGAGTGGCGCTGCACCGAGTCGCTGCCCTTCTCCTCCGCCCGCAAGTACAGCGGCGCCAGCTTCAGCGAGGGCGACGGCGAGAACAACACCTGGCTGCTGGGCGCCCCCGACGTACTGCTGCCGGCCGGGGATCCGGCGCTCGACGAGATCAACGACCTCAACGAACAGGGCCTGCGCGTCCTGCTGCTCGCCCGCTCCGCCCGCGAACTCGACGACGAGGCCGTGGCCACCGGCGTCAGGCCGACCGCCCTCGTCGTCCTGGAGCAGCGGCTGCGCCCCGACGCGGCCGACACCCTGCGCTACTTCGAGGACCAGGACGTCAAGGCCAAGGTCATCTCCGGGGACAACGCGGTCTCGGTCGGCGCGGTCGCGGGCAAGCTGGGGCTGCCGGGCGCCGAGAACACCGTCGACGCCCGCAGGCTCCCCGCCGAACGGGCCGAGATGGCCGAGGCCCTGGACGAGAACACGGTCTTCGGCCGCGTCACCCCGCAGCAGAAGCGCGACATGGTCGGCGCCCTCCAGTCCAAGGGGCACACGGTCGCCATGACGGGCGACGGCGTCAACGACGTGCTCGCCCTCAAGGACGCCGACATCGGCGTCTCGATGGGCTCGGGCTCCGAGGCCACCCGCGCGGTCGCCCAGATCGTGCTGCTGAACAACAGCTTCTCGACGCTGCCATCGGTGGTGGCCGAGGGCCGACGGGTCATCGGCAACATCACCCGGGTCGCGACCCTCTTCCTGACGAAGACCGTCTACTCGGTCCTCCTCGCCATCCTGGTGGTCTGCTCGCGGGTCGAGTACCCCTTCCTGCCCCGCCACCTGACCCTGCTGTCCACCCTCACCATCGGCATCCCGGCCTTCTTCCTGGCCCTGGCCCCCAACAAGGAGCGCGCGAAACCGCACTTCGTGAGGCGCGTGATGCGGTACGCGATCCCCGGCGGCGTGATCGCGGGCACGGCCACCTTCGTCACGTACCTGATCGCCCGCGCGTACTACACGGGCCCCGACTCCCTCAACGCGGAGACCAGCGCCGCCACCCTGACGCTCTTCCTCACCTCGATGTGGGTCCTGGCGATCATCGCCCGCCCGTACACCTGGTGGCGGATCGCCCTCGTCGGCGCGATGGGCGGCGCGTTCCTGATCGTCCTGGTCGTGCCGTGGCTGCAGGACTTCTTCCAGCTGAAGCTGGTGGGCGTCACGATGCCCTGGATCGCGGTGGCCGTCGCCGCGGCGGCGGCCACCCTGATCGAGTTCACCTTCCGGTGGGTGAACCGGCGCTTCCCGGCCTGACGGCCTGACGGTCTGCCGGGCTGCCGGCCTGTCGGGCTGCCGGGTGCGGCCCCGGCCCGCCCGCAGGATCGCGCAGGTCACCCCGAAGCCGGGGACCGGCTAGTCGAACCAGCGGTCGCGGGCCAGTTCCGCCGTGCGGGACGGGTCCTCCAGGAGGGCCGCAACCTCGAAGCGGCGGGGCCACTGGCCCGCCGACCAGGCGAGGCCGGCCGCCACGCCCTCCAGGGTGGCGGCGTGGAGGGTGCCGTCCGGGGTGAGGCGCCAGTCGAGTTCGGTGCCGCCCGCGATCAGCTCCTCGTGTTCGAGGTACGTCAGCGGGGTGGACGGGCCGAGGAGGACGCGGACGGATTCCGGTACCTCGTGCTCCTCGCCCGGAGTCGTCACCTCCGCCGGAACCGTCTCCGAGAGGCGGCGGACCTGGAGGAGGTCCGCCAGGTCGGCGGCCCGGGACGGAGGGACGGGCAGGAGAGGGAGGCCCGCCGTCAGGGGCAGCAGGTCGGGGGCGTCGGCGATGACCGCGTCGGCCGCGTCCACCACCCGGACCTCGCCGTCCACCACCGCGCGCAGCTCGTCCGGCAGGGTGACCTGCTCGGGGTCCAGGTCGGCCAGCGCCCCGTACAGGCCGTGCAGCTGGCGGCCCGTCACCTCGCGGTCCGGGTCGGCGAGCCGGCCCAGGAGCTCGGCCGCGCCGCCGGGCTCGTCGAGGAGGGCCGCGACCGTGGTCCGTACGCCCAGGGCGCGCAGGACCTGCTCGTCCTCGAAGCCGGTGGCGTCCGCCGACGTGTACAGGCCCTCCAGGAGCGGGTCACCGCCCGCCGCGCGCAGACCCGCCGGGCGGCGGCCGTCGAGCACCGGGTGGTCGCGCAGCCACCACGCCGTGTACGGGCGCACCGACTGCGTGGTGCCGTCCGGCAGGAGGACGCGCACGGGCTGGGTCAGCGCGTCGCGCAGCGGCGGCTGCGCGAGCATCGCGAGGGCCTGGGGCCAGCAGTCGTCGTCGACCAGGTCGAGGTCGCGGACGGCGACGAGTTCCGTGGCCACCGGGGGGACGGGCAGGTCCGGGAGCTGGTCCAGGACGTCCTCGCACCACACGTCGACCGCGTCCAGCAGCCCCGCGTCGTCCGGTTCGGCGAAGTCGCCCTCGCGCGGCTCCAGTTCGTCCGGGTCGAGGACCACGTCGGTGGCGCGGACCAGCTGGAACGCGGCCAGCACCCCGCACGCGGTGAGGGTGTCCGCGTCCCAGCGGGCCGCCAGCTCGGCGTCCACGTACGGGACCTCGTCCTCGCGGATGACGGAGGCCAGCGGGCTTCCGGGCAGCAGCAGTTCGCCCGCCGGGGTCAGCTCGCCGTCCTCGTCGGGCAGGGCCAGCGCGCCCAGCCAGGGCTCGTCACCGGGGGCCAGTTCGGCGTCGCGGACCAGCGTGAGGACGATCTCGGCGAGCTCGTCGGCGTCCGGGGTGTCAGCGTCCTCGTCCCAGATCTCGCCCGCGTCCAGGGAGGCGGCGACGGCCGCCCGCACCTGCGGGGTCGTCAGCACGGCCCGCGCCGTCGCCGGGAGGGCGCCGAGCTTCTCCAGCAGCGGGTGCGCGGCGTCCGGGTGGGCCACCTTCAGGCCGAGGCGGGCCAGGTCCGCCGGGGTGTCCGCATACGGCAGCAGGACGTGGCGGGGGCCGATGGTCGTACGGCCGTCGGCGAGCGGCACGGGCAGCCCGGACAGCCGGTCCGGGTCGACGCCGGCGAGGCTGTCGTAGAGCCGGTGCCACCACTCGGGGGTGCGCTCGATGCCCGCGATCCGCTCGATGGCGTCGCCGAGCGGGAGCCGGCCCACGCCCAGGGTGCGCAGCTCGGGGCGGCGCTCCAGGCCCGCCGGGAGCAGGGTCGGCAGCACCTCCGCGAGGACGCGCACGGTGTCGGCGCCCGCGCCCTCCACGACCTCGGCCTCGAAGGGGCGCAGCGCCGACAGCTCCTCGGAGGGGGCCGCCGGGGCGAGGAACGCGGTGCGGGGGAGCCGCTTCAGGACGGCGGCGCGCAGGGCCCCGTCGAGCTCGCCCTTGCCGAGCGGGCCCGGTACGAGGTCCACGAGCGCGGGGCTCACCGGCTCCCAGCCGCCGAGGAGTTCGGCGTACGCGTCGGCCGCGCGCTCCACGAGGAAGTCGGTCAGCGGTCCCGGCGCGGGGTGCCGGCGGGAGGTGTCCAGTGGCAGGGTCGCGATGAGCAGGGCGGGGATGCCCAGCGGCTCGTCGGTCGGGGTCGGCGCGTGCACGACCGGCGCGGTGGCGGGGCGCACCGGGGCGCCCTCGGCGTCGACGGGCACCGCCCAGGACACCGCCCAGGCGGGCCGCAGCCGCTCCTCCACGGGCCGGTCGGCGAGCAGGGCCCGCTCGATGGGGCCGCCGTGGCGCACGGTGCGCCAGCGGTTGGTGCCGGTCCGGGAGTCCTCGATGACGGTGTACGGGCCCTCGTCGCGGCGGTACAGGGTGCGGGTGCCGCCGGCGGGCGTGTCCACGACGACCTCGCGCAGCCCCGGCAGGGTCAGCAGCAGGGCGTCGTCGATGCCGGCCAGCAGCCGTTCGGCGAGGTCCTCGGCGGCCGCGTCGCGCAGCGGGAGGACGACGACGGTGTCGTAGCCCTCGGGCGCGGTGCCCTCGGCGGGCAGCGGGAGGCGCAGCAGCGGGACGTGCCCGTCACGGCGGCGCAGCTCGTCGCCGAGGCCGGGGCTGCCGACGGCGGCGCCCCGCGCCAGCTCGCGGGCCTCGGCCAGGGACCAGCGGACCCCGCCGTGCCGGCCCAGCACCGCGGGCTCGTCGCAGACGGCCAGGACGGCGGCGAAGCCGACGCCGAAGCGGCCGACGCTGTCGTGCTCGGGCTCCCGCTTGGCGGAGGCCCGCAGCGTGGACAGCGACTCCACGCCCGTCGCGTCCAGCGGGGCCCCGGTGTTGGCGACGGCCAGCACGGCGTGCTCGTGCTCGCCGTCGCCCGGGTGCAGGGTGAGCCGCAGCCGGCCCGGCACGCCCGCGCGGGCGGCGGCGTCGGCGGCGTTCTGCGCCAGCTCGACGACGAGCCGGTCGCGGTAGCCGCCGAGCGCGAGGTCCTCCTCGGCGTTGGCGTCCTCACGGAACCGGGCCGGACCCGCGCCCCACGCGTCGAGCACGCCCCGCCGCAGCCGGGCCGTGCCGAAGGGGTCCACGCCGCTCTGGGCCGCCGTCACTCGCACGCTCACGCCGCTGCCTCCAAGTCGCTTCCCGGGGTGCTGACCCCGGAGCCCTGAAGGTATCGCGTACGGGGCCGGGCCTTGCCCGTGAGGTGGGCGAACACGACGACGTCGGAGTCCCAGTGCCGGTCCTTCGTGAGGTTTCCGCCGCAGGTGATGACACGGAGACCGGCCGTGCCGTGGGTGTCGCCGTAGACCCTGTCGGTGGGGAAGGCGTCCTTCTTGAAGGTGTCGACCTCGTCGACGGCGAAGACGGCGGTGGTGCCGTCGGTCCGGTGCACGTCGATCTCCTCGCCCCTCTTCGGCGCGAAGATCTTCCGCTCAATGGCTCTTTGCGCCGATCTTTGGGACGAAGGTCCCGGTCCGGGCCCGAAAGCACGGAGCCCCCGGCGACCGGGTGGTCGCCGGGGGCTCGCTCTGCTCAACGGTCAGGTCAGAGCTGCTCGATGACGTAGTCGATGCACGCCGTCAGCGCCTGCACGTCCGCCGGGTCGATCGCCGGGAACATCGCGATACGGAGCTGGTTGCGGCCGAGCTTGCGGTACGGCTCGGTGTCCACGATCCCGTTGGCGCGCAGCACCTTCGCGACGGCCGCCGCGTCGATGTCGTCCGAGAAGTCGATCGTGCCGATGACCGCCGAGCGCTTGTCGGCGTCCTGCACGAACGGGCTCGCGTACTTCGAGGCCTCCGCCCAGCCGTACAGGTTGCGCGCGCTGGCGGCCGTACGGCCGGTGGTGAACTCCAGACCGCCCTGGCTGTTCATCCACTCCAGCTGCTGGTTCAGCAGGAAGAGGGTGGCCAGCGCCGGGGTGTTGTACGTCTGGTTCTTCAGCGAGTTGTCGATCGCCGTCGGCAGCGAGAAGAACTCCGGGATGTGCCGGCCCGACGCGTGCACGCGGGCGGCGCGCTCCAGCGCGGCCGGCGAGAACGCGGCCAGCCACAGGCCGCCGTCCGAGGCGAAGGACTTCTGCGGGGCGAAGTAGTAGACGTCGGTCTCGGTGATGTCCACCGGCAGACCGCCCGCACCGGAGGTCGCGTCCACCAGGACGAGCGAACCGGCGTCGGCACCCGCGACGCGCTTGATCGGCGCCGCGACACCCGTCGAGGTCTCGTTGTGCGTGTACGCGTACACGTCCACGCCCGCCTCGGCGACCGGCTCGGGGTGCGTGCCCGGCTCGGAGGAGATCACCGAGGGCTCGTCCAGCCACGGCGCGAGCTTCGCGGCCTTGGCGAACTTGGAGGAGAACTCGCCGAAGGTGAGGTGCTGGGACTTCCGCTCGATCAGACCGGCGGTCGCGATGTCCCAGAAGGCGGTGGAGCCGCCGTTGCCCAGGATCACCTCGTAGCCCTCGGGGAGGGAGAAGAGGTCCCGGAGGCCCTGGCGCACCGAGCCGACCAGGTTCTTGACCGGGGCCTGGCGGTGGGAGGTACCGAGCAGGGAGTTACCGGTGGCGGCGAGGGCGTCCAGCGCCTCGGTCCGCACCTTGGAGGGGCCCGCGCCGAAGCGTCCGTCGGCGGGCTTGATGTCAGCGGGAATCTGGATCTCAGCCACGGGCGGAGCGTATCGGGTCCAGGTGGGCGCCACCGCGCCGCGTCCACCGGATGAGACGCCGTGGCGGACGGTCGGCGGTGTTTCGCGGGGTTTTCGCCGGGCTATGGCGCGACTACGGTGCGCAACACATCACACGCGCACCGCCCGGCCCGGTACCGCTCACCGAACACATGTAAGGAAACACACGCAGCAACACTCCTTACCCCCGGTCTACCCTGGGGAGATGACCGCGCCCGCGCCCTCCTCCAGCCCCACCACCCCCGCCACCAGGGAAGCCGCGCCCGCCACGGCCGGCGCACCGGCCGCCGCTCATGGGGGGACGGCCCGCCTCGGGCCGGTCGCGCTGGTGATCGCGGCGGGCATCTCGGTGCAGTTCGGCGCCGCCCTCGCGGTCACGATCATGCCCAGGGTCGGAGCGGCCGGGGTGGTCACCCTGCGCCTCGCCGCCGCCGCGATCGTGCTGCTGCTCCTGTGCCGGCCCAGGCTGCGCGGCTACTCGCGCGCCGACTGGCGCACCGTGATCGCCTTCGGCGTCGCCATGGCCGGCATGAACGGCCTCTTCTACCAGGCCATCGACCGCATCCCGCTCGGCCCCGCCGTCACCCTGGAGGTGCTGGGCCCGCTGGCGCTGTCCGTCATCGTCTCCCGCCGCCTGGTCAACCTGCTGTGGGCGGGGCTCGCCCTCGCGGGCGTCGTCCTCCTTTCCAGCCACGGCGGAGGCGGCTTCGGCGGCCTCGACCCGCTCGGCGCCGGCTTCGCCCTGGGGGCGGGCGCGATGTGGGCGGCGTACATCGTCTTCAGCGCACGTACCGGCCGCCGCTTCCCGCAGGCCGACGGCCTGGCCCTGGCGATGGCGGTGGCCGCGGTGATCTCGCTGCCGCTCGGCGTCCTCGAAGCGGGCTCGGCCCTGCTGCACCCGAGCACCCTCGCGCTGGGCGCCGGGGTGGCCGTACTGTCCTCCGTCCTCCCGTACACCCTGGAACTCCTGGCCCTGCGCAAGCTGCCGGCCCCCACCTTCGCGATCCTGATGAGCCTGGAACCGGCCATCGCGGCCACGGCGGGCTTCCTGGTCCTGCACCAGGCGATGTCGGCCCTGGACGCCCTGGCCATCGCCCTGGTCATCGCGGCGAGCATGGGCGCGGTCAGGTCGCAGGTGGGGAAGCGGGGGGAGTAGGAGGAACGGCGCGAGGCCGGTGCCGCGCAGGGGGTCGCGGCTGTACGAATCGACACGCGCTCGGGGCCTTCCCCCCTGCAGCCCGCCCCTCCGGGTCGGCGGTTGCCCACCCGCCTCCGGGTGCGGGTGGTGGGGGCGTGGCGGGCGTCGTCCGGGGAGGGGGCTTCGACGGTTCGGGCGGGGCTTGCGGGGCGGTCTTCGCGCGCGCTGCGCGGAGGGGCGGGCCGGGGGTGGGGGCGCGGGTTCGGCGGTGCCCCGGCCGGTCGGGAGCGAGAAAGGGTTGGGGATTTCCCGTCAGCCCCACTGTCCTTCCGCGTCGGGCCGTCCTGTCAAGGGCGCTCCCTGCGGTCGCGTCGCTTCGCGATCGCCTGCGGCGACCCTTGACAGGCCGTCCCGCCAC
>NZ_JBVJKF010000037.1:0-40614 GCF_055585365.1 Streptomyces sp. NPDC053432 | reverse complement strand
GGTTCTCAAAGCGCAGATGAGAGTGCATCCCGCGAGACTACGCGTCCCGCCCCACCGGCGAGGCCGAGGCGAACGTTGCCTGGTGCGGCACTAGCTGACTGGCCACCTCGACCAGCTCCGCTACGCCACCGCCCTGGCCAATGCCGCCTGGACCGCAAGCCGGCGGTCATCGGCCACTCCTTCGGCGGACTCATCACCCAGATCACCGCCGGACGCGGCCTGTCCCAAGCATCGGTCGCCATCGACCCCGCTCCCTTCCGGGGCGTGCTGCCGCTGCCGCTGTCCTCCCTGCGCGCCGCGAGCGTTGTGCTCGGAAACCCGGCCAACTACCACCGCGCGGTGCCGCTCACCTACGACCAGTTCCGCTACGCCTTCGCCAACGCCGTCAGCGAGGAAGAGGCGCTGGAGCTGTACGGCACCTTCGCGGTGGCCGCCCCCGGCGAGCCGCTCTTCCAGGCCGCCGCAGCCAACCTCAACCCCTGGACCGACGCGAAAGTCGACACCCACGCGGCCGACCGTGGACCGCTGCTGATCATCTCGGGCGAGAAGGACAACACCGTCCCCTGGGTCATCGCCACCGCCGCCTACAAGAAGCAGGCGCAGAACGAACACGCCGTCACCGAGATCACCGAGATCCCCGGCCGGGGCCACTCCCTGACCATCGACAGCGGCTGGCGGGAGGTCGCCGACACCGCGCTCACCTTCATCCGCCGCTTCATCGACCCGACCCCCTGAGCCCCCCGACTGCAACCGACCACGCCGAGCCCGCTCCGTACCGGCCCTCGGGGCCCCACCCGCACCGGCCGCCCCGCCCGCATGACCTCCCACGAGGCGCACCGGCGGCCAGCCAACCATGACAAGGAGAACCGATGGACCTGCCCAGTCCCCCAGCAGCCGCCAGACGACCGGGAACGCGCCGAACGGCGCGCCTGCCGATCGTGGCACTCACCACCCTCACCCTGCTTCTGACCGCAGCGCTCGCGCCAGCGGCGGCGACCGAAGGACAGTGGCTCAACGTGGCTGGCCCGGCCCCCCTCTCCCGAAGCCATGGCCTCCGACTGGTTCCGCGGCGACAACTACCAGTTCGTCCGCGGCGAGGACAACCAGATCTGGTGGCGCTACGCCAACGGCAGCTGACGCGTCACGCCGGGCAACGGCCGCCCCCACCACCGCCCCGAGGTCACGGTGATCGAGGACGAAGCCAGCCCCCACCTGGTCGTCTTCCACACCGGGGACAACGGCGAGGTCTACTACAGCCTCCTGGGGGCGCTGCCGGAAACATCTGGTCGCCCTGGGCACAGCTGGGCCACGTCGGCAACAAGGAACGGCATCTCCGCCGCCGGATTACGCAACAGCGCCCGACTGTCCACCGTCGTCGGCGACCGGGTATGGATTGCGGAGATGACGATCCAACGGCCGGGTCGCCAACGGGCCGTACTGGCGTCTGCAGACCGCCCCCCGCGTCCTCAGCGCCTACACCGACGCCCCCTGATCACCAACGACGTGGTGTCAAACGCGCGCGAGGTAGAACTCATGGAAGCCGTCATCGGGCGGGACCGCAACGTGTGGGTCTCCCACACGAGTCTCGGCAACTTCACCAACGCCACCTTCACCCCGGTGCCCGGCAACGCCCAGTGTGAGTCCGTGGGACTGGGCCGCGGCGGCCGGGAGCAGCTGGTCACCGACCGCAACTACCCGGCCTGGCGGGCACAGCGGAACGTGGCACTCGGCTGCATCAGCCCCAACGACCACCAGCTGTGGCTCAACCGCTCCACCGACGGCGGGTACACCTGGCAGGGCTGGAACCACAGTGCCGGAGGCCCTGCGCCCTCCGATGCCGCCCCGGCGATCGAAGGCGCTCCGGGGCCCCTGTGCCTTTGGTCAAGGTGGTCGGGTGGCAGTGTGGCTGTCATGAGTGGTGACGTGCCTGTTCGAGAGTCGGCGGTCGAGGGCATGCGGCCGTGCGACTTCTGCGGTCATCCGGTCGTGATGGACTCGGTCGACGAGCGGGACTGCCCCGTGTGCGGCGAGGCCGCTGAGGATCAGCCGGCTGAGGCCGGTCGGGGTTCGTAGAAGGTTCCGTCGCGGAGCATGGCGAAGAGGACGTCGGCCCGGCGTCTGGCGAGGCAGAGCAGGGCCTGAGTGTGGTGCTTGCCCTGGGCGATCTTTTTGTCGTAGTAGGTCCGCGATGCGGGGTCGGCCAGGGCCGCGAACGCAGAGAGGAAGAAGGCCCGTTTGAGCTGCTTGTTCGCCCTTCTCGAGGGCTGTTCGCCGCGGATCGATGAGCCCGAACTCCGGGTGGCAGGGGCGAGACCGGCATAGGCGGGAGGTGGCCAGCGGTCGGGAAGGTGCTGCCATCGTCGACCTCGATCAGGATGTGGGCTCCGGTCCTGACGCCGACTCCCGGCATCGACGTCGGGACCTTCGAAAGAGGGTGGGAGTCCAGGAGTTCCCCGATCCGCCCGGCCAGGAGTTTGCGCTGGTCAAGAACGGCGGCCAGGGATCCGGCCAGGCTTGGGACGATCAGCGCGGCCGCCTCGGTCCCCGGGACGGTCACGGTCTGCTCGTCCAACGCGGCGAAGACGTCCTCGACCAGACGCTCGGCCGTCCGCGGCGCCTTCGGCCGCAGCAGCGTGACCAGCCGCCGCCGGCCCGCCTTGCGTATCTGTTCCGGTGACCCGAACCGCTTCAGCAGAGTGAGGACGGCCGGGTGCTGCAACCGCGGCCCCAGCACCCGTTCCAGAGACGGATGGATCTGCGTCAGCAGGCCGTGCAGGCGGTTCGCCACCCTGGTCGCCTCGCCGGCCAGGTCGTCGTCGAACCCCACGATCATCTCCAGCTCGGCGATCGTCTCCTCCTCGCCGTCGATCGCCCGCAGCGCTTGCGGCATCGCGCGGGCCGCGTCCGCGATGATGAACGCGTCCCTCGCGTCCGTCTTCGCCTCGCCCGGGTAGAGGTCGGCGATCCGCCGCATCGTCAGTCCGGGCAGGTAGGCGACCGGGCAGCCCATGTCGCGGGCGACCGCGAGCGGCAGAGCGCCGATCGAGGCCGGCTGGTCGACCACGACCAGCACCGTTCCGTGCTTGGGTCCGAACCCACATCAACGCCGCCATCCAGCTCCTCGACGACCTGGCCAGCCGCGGGATGCTGCTGAGCGCGTGTACCCAGGGTGAGCTGGACGACTTCATGGCCCACCGTGCCACGTACCCCTCACGTTCTGCGCACTTCGTGCGCTGGGCCGTCGCTCACCGCCACGCTCATAACCTCCCCGCTCCCGCGACCCGGTGGGCGGGCCCGAGCGGCCCGCACGACGAGGACAAGAGGTGGGAGGTCGCCCGTCGGCTCCTGAATGACGAGGCCCCGGACACCGCCGACCGGGTCGCCGGCTTGCTCCTTCTGCTCTACGCCCTGCGCGTGAACACCATCCGCCATCTCACCCTCGACCACGTGCAGCGCGACGGCGACAAGGTGACCATCCGCCTCGGGGACCGTCCGATCGTGCTGCCCACCCCGCTTGACAGGCTCATGAAGGAACTGATCGCCACGCGACGCGGCCAGACGCTGCTGGATACGCCCGGTGCGTGGCTCTTCCCCGGATGCCTTCCCGGTCAGCCGATTAGCAGCGACCAGCTCGTCGTGCGGCTCCGGGCGTTGGGCGTACGACCGCGCCGAGATCGCGCCACGGCCCTGTTCACGCTGGCTGCTCAGGTCCCGGCGGCGATCCTGGCGCGCATGCTGGGCATCCACCGGCAGGTAGCCGTGCAGTGGCAGCAGGCCAGCGGCGGCGACTGGGCGGCGTACGCGGCCGATGTCGCCGCTCGCCCGGTACGGACACGCCCGGCGAACTGATCCCGCCGGTCCTCAGCCGTCGGCACCGAGCGGGATGGTCGCGACGTGGTCCCACGTGGTCGTCTTGGCCTGGGCGTCGGCGGTGACGTCGACGAGGTGGACGGCGTCCACCCGCATCGGGGCGTGAGCGGGCGTACGTCATTACGCAGCCCTTCGGCCTGGTGGCCTGGTGGCCTGGTTGGTCATGGTCCGTTCCAGCCAGGGGCGTCCCTGACGGAGACGGTGTTGATCCAATGCAGCCACAATGTTGCGGCGGTACGCAGTGCAGCGGCCGGGCCTTCAAGAGTGGCGGGGTCAGGGGGTGCGCGAGGAGGCGCGGATGTTCCCTCAGGTCGCGTCACGTGATCGGGGCCGTGTCCTTCGTAGGAACTCCGCAGGAATGGAATGGGGAGGAATGCATGTTTGACAGAGTCTCCGCCTGGCGGGCAGCGACCTGGGTCGTGGCGACAGCCACGGCAGGGGTGCTGATCGCCGGGCTGGTGACCGGACAGGCCGCCGCGCAGCCAGCGTCGCTCCTGTCCATATCAACCACCGTACGCTCGGCAGCCGACAGCGCCGCACCAGTGCCGTCGGCCGTCGGTGACCGAAAGCCCGCCCAACTGCCGGCGATGCTGGCGACGCCACAGCGTTCAAAGCCGGTGTGGCCGAAGGCCGGCACGGCGACCGTGAGTGTGTCGGACTCGGCCCGCCGGGCCGGGACGCTGCCGGTCACCTTGGCTCGCCCAGCACCGCGAGGGGGCGCGAGCACGGATGCCGCACCGGAGCGGGCCGGGGCCCAGCGGGTTGAGGTCGAAATGTTGTCCCGCGCGAAGGCGGAGCAGGCCGGTCTTCGGGGCGTCCTGTTCGCGCTGCGCGAAGCCGGTGAGGAGGACGGGGCGAGCCAGGCGGCGGCAGCGCCACGCTCTGCCGATGTCCCCGGCCGGGTGGCGGTGGCGGTCGACTACAGCGGCTTCCGCTCCGCGTACGGCGGCGGTTTTGCCTCGCGTCTCGGGCTGTTGCGGTACCCGGCGTGCATCCTCGACCGTCCCAAGGACGCCGAGTGTGCCACGGGAACACCGGTCGCGTCGCGCAACGACCTGAAGGCGGGCCAGGTGACCTCCTCCGATGTGGACGTCGCGCCGGCCGGGGCCCCGACCGCGGAACGCGCCGCCTTCGTCTACGCGCTGGAGGCGAGCGCGTCCGGCTCCTCCGGCTCGTACAAGGCGACCGATCTGCTGAACTCGGCAGACTGGTCGGTGAGCGGTAACTCCGGAGCCTTCACATACGCCTATCCGCTGTCTGCGCCTCCGGCGCCGGGCGGGGATCCGCTGAAGCTGTCACTGCACTACAACTCGCAGTCCGTGGACGGCCGTACCTCGGCTCAGAATGCTCAGCCGTCCTGGGTGGGCCAGGGATGGGACATCGCGCCGGGCTTTATCGAGCGCCGCTACCACTCCTGCACGAGCGACGGGCAGAGCTCCGCTGACCTGTGTTGGAAGGACTACGACCAGGTTGCGATCAGCCTGGGAGGACGCTCCACCCAGCTCATACCTCTGGACGCGGGCCGGACCAAGTGGCGGCTGCGGGACGACCCGGGATGGTCGGTGACCCGGGAGACGGGCACCAACAACGGTGACAACGAAGGCGAGTTCTGGTGGGTGAAATCGCCGGACGGAACCCAGTACCGGTTCGGCGGCGAGACCGACTTCGGCGGCGGAGACCTGAACTCCGCCTGGACCGTGCCGGTCTACGGCGACGACTCTGGCGAGCCCTGCTATACCAGCACCTTCAGCGGCAGCTGGTGCAACCAGGCATGGCGCTGGAACCTGGACATGGTGGTCGACCGCAACAGCAACATGACCGTGCTCCACTGGGGCGAAGCCGTCGACGGCTACGGGAAGAACGGATCCACCGCCCGCACGGACTACGTGCGCGGAGGCTGGCTCAACGCCGTGGAGTACGGACGGAAGTGGGGCGACAGCCCCACCACCACCCCCGCAACCGGCAAGCTCACCTTCACGACCGACTTCCGGTGCACGGAGAGCACGACCTGCCCGTCGATCGAGAACAACCCCGGCTCCTACCCGGACGTGCCGACCGACCTCATCTGCTGGCGCGAGCCCTGTACAGAGCACACGCCGACCTTCTTCAGCACGATCCGGCTCAAGCGCATCACCCTGACGGCCGGGGGCAGTGCCATCGCCAAGTGGGAGCTCGGCAAACAGTTCCCCGCTCCCGGCGACGGCAGCGACCCCGCACTGTGGCTGAGCGAAATCCAGCGCTACGGCAGCAGCGACGGCGGCGCGACCTGGCAGGCCATGCCAGCCATCTACACTTACGGCACCGCGCTGGACAACCGGATGGACTACGACACGTCCGCCGGTGTGCTGCCCATGAAGATGTACCGGATCACCAAGCTCCAGACCGAGCTGGGTGGCCTCATCGAGGTGGCCTACTCCCGGCCGAACCCGTGCACCTCCGTGCCGTCGAACGCCGCGACCAACACCAAGGACTGCTTCCCGCAGTACCACGTGCCCGAGTCCGGCCCGGCAGGATGGGGCTGGTTCCACAAGTACCTGGTGGACAAGGTCACCGTCAGCGACCCGCACACCGGCTCACCGGACCAGGTCACCGACTACATCTACTACGGAACCCCGGCCTGGCACCACGACGAGTTCTCCCTCGCGCCCGTGAGCGCCCAGTCCTGGTCCCAGTGGCGAGGCTACCCGCAGGTCACGGTGGTCAAGGGCAGCGGCTCCACCCGCGCCACCACCTCCTCCACCTACTTCCGCGGCATGCACGGCGACAGCGACGGCTCCGGCGGAACGAAGACCGTGCAGGTCACCGACTCCGAGAACAACGCCCTCCACGACCATGGCTACCTGACCGGCCGCGTCCGGGAGACCATCACCTGGGGGCTGGACGCCAACAACGCCCCCACCGTCCCGCTGACCAAGGACTTCTCCACATACACCGGCCCGCACACCATCGACTATGCCGGCGGTGACGCCCGGGACGCGATCATGCTCGGCGAGACCACCCACGAGACCTGGGCGAAGACCGCCACCGCCGGCCGGTGGACCAAGACCGTACGGGTCTTCGACGACACGTACAACCAGCTGACCAGCGAGTACGAGTACGGCGACACAGCGGTCACCGGCGACGAGCGGTGCACCACCACCGGCTACATCCACGGCGGCGCGGCCTACATGTACTACCCGTACCAGACGGAGCTGCACGCGGGTGACTGCGCCGCCACCGTCGTCTCGCGCACCCAGACTTGGTACGACGGGCACTCCTCGCTGACCACCGACCCGGTAACCGACGGCAACCCGACCCAGGTGCGCACTTTCACCAGCGACACCGCGTACGTGGACACCAAGGCCACGTACGACCCATACGGACGTGCCCTCACCCAGACCGACGGGCTCGGCCACACCACGACCACGGCCTACAGCCCGGCGAAGGGCAACCCCACCGCGGTCACCGTGACCAACCCCAAGGGGCACACGGTCACCACCACCATGGACCCGGCCTTCGCCGTCCCCACCAAGGTGACGGACGCCAACGGCAGGGTCACCACGAGCGGTTACGACGCCTTCGGTAGGATCACCGCCGTGCGGCTCCCCGGCACCGCCGCGAGCGACGCCGCCGACTGGGTCTTCACCTACCAGGTGAACCAGGGCGCGCCCAGCCGTGTCTCGACGAGCCGGATCACGGACCGGGCCACTGGCACGTACATACCCGAGTACACCTTCCTGGACGGACTCGGCCGGGCATCCGAGATGCAGGCCCCCGCCCCGTCCGGCTCCGGGCGGATCGTCACGCAGACCCGCTACGACAACCAGGGACGCACCGCCGCGGTCACTGCGCCGATGTCCATGACTGGCACGGCTGGATCGGCCCTCGCCGTCCCGGTGGTGTCGGAGACCCCCTCTGAGACCCGCACCGGCTACGACGCGCTCGGCCGGGCTACCGAAACCGCGCTGTGGTCCGGAGGCGTCAAGAGGCACGCCACCACCACGACCTGGTACGCCGACCTGTCCACGGTCAACCCACCGGCCGGCCAACCCACGACCTACCACCTGGACGCGCTCGGCCGCACCGCCAAAGTCGTGGAAACGCTCGACTCCGGCACGGCCACAACCACCTACGGCTACGACCTGCAGGACCACCTCACCCGCATCATCGACGCGAAAGGCAACGTCACCGACTACACCTATGACTGGCTCGGCCGCCGCCTGACCGGCAAAGACCCGGACACGGGCCTGACCGCCTCCGAGTACGACGGCAACGGCAACATCACCAAGTCCACCGACGCCCGCGGCCAGACCGTGCTCTCGGCGTACGACGAGCTGAACCGGCGCATCCAGCTCCGCAAGGACTCCACCAGCGGACCCCCGCTCACCGAATGGCTCTACGACCCCCTCGGCAACACGGGCGCGCTCGACCGGACGACCCGTCACACCAGCGGCGGCGATAACACGGTCGCCCACGCCTACGACACCGCCCGGGGCAGGCTCGCCTCCACCACCTGGACGCTCCCGGCAGGCGAGGGCGCGCTGGCCGGCTCGTACACCCAGACCTACGGGTACGACGACGCCGACCGCCTAAAGACCACCACCTACCCGGCCGCCGGGGGACTCCCGGCCGAGACGGTCACCCAGACCTACACCGCTCTCGGCCTGCCGACCCGGCTCTCCTCACCGCTGAGCACATATGTCGATGCCACCGGCTTTGCCGCCGACGGCAAGCTCACCAGCCGCACCCTCGGCTCGAGCAGCGCCACACACCGCGTCGACCGCAGCTACGCCTACGACCCGGCGACGCTCCAGGTCACCAACGTCAAGGCCACCCTCGGAGCCGCCGCCACGGTGATCCAGGACGATACCTACAGTCACGACGCTGTCGGCAACGTCCTGCGGATCACCGACAACAGCCCCTCGGGTGCCGGCCAGTCCCAGTGCTACGAACACGACGGACGCAACCGTCTCCGCTCCGCCTGGACCACCCTGACCAGCACCTGCTCCGCCGCCACTCAGGCCGCGTGGAACGACGAGCCAGGACCGGCCCGATACCGGCAGGACTTCACGTACGACACCATCGGCAACATCACGTCCCGGGCCGACAACGGCGGTACCGCCACGGCGTACGGATACCCGGCCTCCGGCCCCACGTCAGTCCGCCCGCACGCCGTCACCTCCGTCGGCGGCGACACCTACGGCCACGACGCGGCAGGCAACATGACCAGCCGCACTGTCGCCGGTGTTGCCTCCACCTACACGTGGGACGAGACCAGACAGCTCGTCAAGGCCATCGTCGATGGCAAGAGCACCGACTTCGTATACGACGCCGACGGCAACCGGCTCATCCGCCGAACCCCCGACGGCGGCCGCACCGCCTACATCGCCGGCACCGAGATCACCGCGGACGCCGCCGGTGCAGTCACCGCGCGCCGCTACTACACCAGCGGCGGCGCGACGGTCGCGATCCGCACATCGGACGGCGGCGACGGCACCGTGCACTGGCTACTCGGCGACACACAGGGCTCCGCGCACCTCGCGGTCAATGCCGACACCGGCACCGTCTCGCGTCAGCGCTACCTGCCGTTCGGTGCACACCGCGGCACCCCCGACGCCCTGGGCTCGACCACCGACCGAGGCTTCCTCGGCAAGACCGAGGACGACAGCACCGGCCTGGTCCACCTCGGCGCCCGCTCCTACGACCCGACCATCGGACGATTCCTCAGCCCCGACCCGCTGGTGGACATGCGCACCCCGCAACTGATGAACGCGTACACCTACGGAGGCAACAACCCCGCGACGTTCAGTGACCCGACCGGACTGTGCATCGCCTACGACGGAGGCTGCATGCCCGCTCCACGCGGAGGTCCTTCGCCCCACGCCGTCGACAGGGTCACCAAGCAGCTCGAACAACAGAAGAAGCACCGCCCCACGTACCGCGACACGCGGGCGAAACCCGGACTCCGTGCCGCGCAAGCCGCGGTCCCTCCCAAGGGGCACCGTCATGCGCCGATCCGATGCCTGACCGCATCATGTGACCCTAGGGACACCGACGACCCGCGGCGGCGGAACTACGACTACGCATACTCGTTCCTGCTCGGCCCGACGAACCTTCTCGGTCACGCCGAAGACGCCATGACACTGTTCAAGGACAACCCGAAGCGGGTGTTCCCGTTCGACATCACCGAATGCAGCCACTTCGCCGAGGGCGCCCAATGCTTCCTGCACCCGAATCCCGGCATCACCGAGTACACCGGGCACGGATCCGGTCACGTCCAGGTGTCGACCGAGAAGACCAGCTTCACCTTCACGGTGACCAGCGACGACTACTTCGACGACCCCGGCTCCACCATCACGTTCGCCATCATTGAACGGGACAACAACCTGTACCTGACCCAGACCGCCCACGGAATCGACCCCGATGGGCAAGTCTGGGCGGGCGTAGTTCTCGGCTTCGCAGAAAACAACTGGGCTGAGCAGGCGGCGAATCTCCGAACCCTGCTCCTCGAAGCAAGAGCCAGCTGATCCTGCTCTCGACCCAGCCGCGAGCCGGCCCACGCTCGGCATGTGGGTCTGGCGGGAAGGCGGGGCCTCGACCTCGTGTCGCTGGCTCCCGCACCCGCCACCCAGGCTGATCAAGTCCTGCTGCCGTGCGACCCGGAACTCCTGATCCAGCTCCGGAAGATCTCGCTCGGCAGCAGCGGGGCCTCCTTCTACGTCACGGGCCTGGCCGAGGGCGACACGGACCGTCGCCTCGTGCTCTGTCCACGAGGTACTGAAGGCGCCGTACGGATCAGCGGAGCCGTGTCTTCGGCGGAACCGCTGTACGGGAAGACCTGGCGGCCATGTTCGCGGCCGCTCAGCTATGGATGGCCGCTGGGCGCCAAGACGAGGCAACGCAGTGGAGCACCATGGCCCGCCAACTGCTGATGGCCAAGCGACCGGCCCGACGCCGGGCGCAGCATCCGAACGGTGTCGGGCGGCTTGCCCACGCTCGGCAAGCACGGATAACCCGAAGGACAAATTTGTGGCGAATCCTCAAGTATTCCGAGAGTTCCAATACCTGACGCTACCGTTAGCCAGCGCCCAGCGGGACCCGGATGGGGCCAGTCTGGAGTCGTCCCGGCGTGCGGTGCGCCAGCTGAGTGAGGAGGCGGGAAGCGGTGCTGCTGCCGCCAGGCTGAACACGACGGCGACTGCGATTGCGAGCACGGTGAGGACCACCCGCTCCGTGGGCTGATTGTTGCTCCGGCGGGGCCTACGGGGCCGACCGGTGGTGCGCCGGGCGGGGCGACGGCCGCTCACCAGTCTTCTCCCGACACGGCAGGCATCGACGTGTCGGCTTCGCGCTGGGGGTGTCGTCCGCAGGTCACTGGCCAGCCTGGGAGACACCGCTGACCAGCTGTCCGAGGAAGCCGGCAATCCCCTGGCCGACGTCAGTGGGGGCAAAGATGATGCCCAGCGCCAGGACGACGACCACAGTCATCTTCTCGTCGAAGCGGCTACGGATCTCGGTGCGGCGGCGCAGCCACAGAAGGACGATGAACGCCAGCAATAGCGCCACGTTCATCGTGAGCACGCACCCCGTCCCCCCGGTCCGACCCGTCACGGGGCAGCGTCATCCTCCCTCGGTCTTGTGTAGCTGGAGGTCAGGGGCGCTGTGGCGGGATCACCCGGGATGGGCGGCAGTACGCCCCAATGGCCAGATTCGACAGGGCTGTACGTTCGAGAGACCCAAGCGGATGCCGGCGCGGTGCTCCCCCTCGGCCGGGCGGCTGCCCTGGGCAGGGCGTGGGTCATGGGCGCAGGGAGTAGTAGCGCAGGACGTCGAGGTCTGTGGTGTGGACGGCGGACCAACCCGCAGTGAGGATCTCGGCCTGGGCGGGGGTGATGCCGAGGTGCTGTAAAGGGTCGGTGGCGGCGCGGCGTCCGGCGATCTCGGCGACTACCCAGAAGGTCCCGCCTGGGGCGAGGAGGTGGCGCACGCGGTCGAGGAAGGCGGCTTTGTCGTCGATCCATCGGTAGACCAGGCGGCAGGTGATGACTGCGTATGCCGGCTCCGGAAGGGCACTGAGGTCGTCGGTGGTGATGTCCATGCACCGCCAGAGCGGTTTCCGGCTGTACCCGGGGTCCTGGGTGGCGGCGAGGGTGATGGCGCTGGGCGAGCAGTCGATGCCGGTCGTGCGGTAACCCAGTTGAGCAAGGCGCTGGGCGAGAGAGCCGTCGCCGCAGCCGATGTCGAGGGCCGGTCGCTCGCGGCCAGGACCGATCTGGTCTTCCAGCAGTCGGTTCTCGGCATTGTCGAGCTGCCGGTAGCGGCGGCCCTGGGACCAGAGCCGCTCCCAGTAGGTCGCGGCTCCGGTGGACGTAGTGGTCATGAGGCTCCTTCATGGGCGAGCGGCACAGTCGTGCGGGAGCTGTCGGACGCAGAGTAGATGTCAGTGAGGCGCGGCGTTTCGTCAGTGGCGCGCCGCAGGTCAGCCGCTCCAGCGGGCCACGATGGCGTGATCGACGCGGAAGAGGGCGTCGCACTCAGCGCAGTACGCACTGGCGAGGACGTAGGTGCGCCGATGGCTCCGCAGCCGCGGAATCCGCCACCGCATCGCCCGCAAGGGCGTCGCGTCCTCACAACGGCTCGGGCGCCATAGATGGGTCGTAGAAAGGACCGTGTCCTGGCTCGTCGGCTGCCGCATGCTTCACCGCCGGTACGAAGGGAAGGCAGAACACTTCCTGGCCTTCGTCGGCATAGTCGCAGCCCTCATCGGCTACCACGACTGAGTTGACTCGCCCAGCCCAACCATGTGCCAAGGTCTTTCGGCCAGGCTAGAGCGGCCGATGGTCCTGGTACTTGCCTTGCAGCGACGAGGCCGCTGCATCAGCCACGTCTGCTCGCGGGCCCTCCGCACACCTCTGCAAAAATGCCCGCACCCGCTCACCTGGCCATCCGGCTGCGGCCGCTGCAGCCCAGAAGCGCAGTCCATCGTGAGGCTGCAGTGGTGCAAGAAGGTCGAGAATGTAGTCGACCGTCTCCGGGTCCGGCACCGAGCGCAGCATGGCGACAGCGCGGAGGGCTCCGTCGGCAAGCATGGGCGTTCCACTGTCCAGGCACCATTGAACAGGGGCTGAGGTTCCCTCTTCGGCGCCGCGCAGGCGCACGATCGAGTCTCCAAGGGCGACATACACCATCGTGGCATCCAGGGACCGCTGAGCCAGATCGCTCAGGAACGGGACCGCTGGCCGGTGATCACACGCTCCCAGAGCCATGACCATCTGATACTGAGTTTCCCACGTCCGCGGGTCGCGAACCTCGCGCTGGAGGGCGCCCAGCAGTGGCGGGCCGGCCGTCGTGGCAGCAAGTCTGCGCAGTCGTTTCGCAGCCGCACGGCGTTTGGCCGAGGACCTGTCGTCAAGCTGAACAACCGCCTCGTCCAACGTCAACACCGCGTATGCCTCCTGATGAGATCTGCTCGGACAGCCCTTAGACCTGACACCGTCTCCTAAGCTCTGGCCGTGGACGGCTACCAGGGACTGACTGCATTGATCGAATTGGCCTGGGAGGAGCTGAACGGCTCCGATGCGGGCCGCCGGGACCTCTGCCTCGATGTCGTCAGCGACGTGTTGGAGACGGGCCGCCTGATGCCGGCTGACGCCGAGCGGGCCGTCGAGCGCCTCGTCACGGTCGCGCTTTCTGATGAAGGCTACCCGGTGCGGGAGTCCGCGCTGCACGCAGCCTGCACCGCCTCCACGCACTACGAACTTCCCTACCGGGTGGTGGAGCCGCTCGCCGTCGGTGCGGATGGCTTCGAACCCATGCTCCTGGACTACGTCCTGGCAATCCTCGGTTCGACCCACGACCCGGCGGCACTGCCGATCGTCGAGCGGTTCCTTCACCACCCCCACCCCGAAGTCCGCAGGGAAGCGGCAGAAGCGGTGAACGAACTGCGCTGGAGCCAGGAGTGTCGACGTACACATGAAAGTGCTCAATGAGGTAGGGCGCCACCTCGCACAACCACGTCTTTACCAGCTGTTCGCCCCGCCGACGACCCATCGGCGGGGCGAAGCAGGGACTCTGAGTAACCAGCACCTTCACATCCGACTCGGAAGCCGTTGGCTGGTTAACCCCTATGAACCTGGGGCGTGTCTCCTCGTAAGAAGCGCACTGTCACCGTCGCCGATCCAGGCGGACAGGACCCGCTCCCTGTCCTGCTCCACTATCTTCAAGGTGGCGCCTCCACCGCCGGTGAAGCGGATGTCGAGTTCAGGACCGGAGCCGTAGTCACCGGAAGTCCAACTTCCTCGACCTTCGACAAGTTCCTTGCCTAGCACCTTGACGCCTTCGCCTTGAGTGAAGGACGTATGCAACTTCTCAGCAGTGAAGGTGCCATCCTCCTCAAGCGTCAAAACCGCCCCGTGGTCGTCGTGCCAGGATCCCACCAGCTGCTCCCTCCGAACGTCGCGAGCTTCTTGGAGCGGAGGGCTGTCGACGAAGCCGCATCCCGTCACTGCACAGGTCACGGCTATGAGGCACACCAGAACCTCAAGGACGGTGCGCCACCAGCGGCCGATAGCAGCCAGGCCCATCAGTACCTCAACTCCTCACGCCAGGTGACCACATGATTCTTCGGCCCCATGAGTCCAAAAAACCCCTTGCGGTCAAGCGCGTGGGCAATGGGTCCCGGCTCAGAGTCATATCCCGTGATCAGGTGGGCAGCGGAGGTGAAATCCTGAGTCTCCGTCACCGTGAACTGCACTTGAATTCCCTTGTCTGATGCCGCGAGGACTCGTCCCGTTATTTTGAACGAACCCAGTTCAACCTTGACCGCATTAGGATCGCGCAAACCAGTACCTAAGGACTTGCCGGGAATCAAGGTGTTGCTTCCCGGTCTGAGGCTCGTTGGTGTGGTATGCGCATCCCGGATGAGATCCGTACCCAACTCGCTGTCAAGTTTGCGGTGTTGTTCCCGCACCTGGATGAGCGGCAGCGGCGTCTGCTGATGGCTGCAGAGGCTCGTGTGCTGGGGCATGGCGGCGTCCGGGTCGTCGCTCGGGCGGCTGAGGTGAGTGAGACGACGGTCCGCAAGGGCGTGTTCGAGCTCGAGGCGGGTGAGGAGCCCCTGGGGCGGGTCCGGCGGCCGGGCGGTGGCCGCAAACGGGTCGCGGACCTCGACCCTGGGCTGCGGCCCGCGCTGCTGGCCTTGGTGGAGCCGGACGAGCGCGGGGATCCGATGTCGCCGCTGCGGTGGACGGTGAAGTCCACCCGTAGCCTCGCGCGGGAGCTGACCCGGGCCGGTCACAAGGTCGGCGCGGACACCGTCGCGGGCCTGCTGCGGGAGGAGGGTTTCAGTCTGCAGGCCAACGCCAAGACCCTGGAGGGCGTCGGGCATCCTGACCGCGACGCCCAGTTCCGCTATCTCAACGAGCGGGCACGCGAGCATCGGGACGCCGGCCAGCCGGTGATCAGCGTGGACACCAAGAAGAAGGAACTCGTCGGAGACTTCAAGAACGCCGGCCGGCAGTGGCGTCCGGCCGGCGATCCGGTGCCGGTCCACATCCACGACTTCGCCGACCCCCTGCTGGGCAAGGCCGTCCCCTATGGGGTCTACGACCTGGCCGCGAACACCGGCTGGGTCAATGTCGGCACCGACCACGACACCGCCGCGTTCGCGGTGGAATCGATCCGCCGCTGGTGGCACGGTCAGGGCCAGGCTGCCTACCCGCGGGCGACCCGGCTGCTGATCACCGCGGACGCGGGCGGCTCGAACGGCTACCGGACCCGGGCCTGGAAACTCGAGCTCGCCCGCCTCGCCGCAGAAACCGGGCTCACGATCAGCGTGTGCCACCTGCCGCCCGGAACATCGAAGTGGAACAAGATCGAGCATCGCCTCTTCTCCCACATCACCATGAACTGGCGCGGCCGCCCGCTTGCCAGCCACGAGGTCATCGTCCAGACCATCGCCGCGACCAGGACCCGCACCGGGCTGCGTGTGACCGCCCAACTGGACACCAACACCTATCCCACCGGCGTCAAGATCGGGGACGCGGAGATGGCCGCCCTGCCACTGACCCGGCACACCTTTCATGGCGACTGGAACTATGCCCTGCATGCCCGCCCCGCCCCGCCCGTCCCGGCGGCCCGGGCTCAGCCGGCACCGACCAGGCAGTGGGACCAGGCGCTGCTGTCCGATCCTGAGCTGACCGGCATGACCCACCGGCAACTGGACCGCCTCACAGCAATGCTGGCACCGGTCGGCGGCCTCCAGCGTGGTCGACCGCCCCGGCTGTCGTTCCCCGAGCAAGTTCTGGCCACCGTGCTCCACCTGCGGGCCGCCCTGGCCGCTGAGCCTCTGGCGGTACTGTTCGGCAGCAGCCGCACCGCCATGCACCGCACCCTCCTGAAGAACCGGCGACTACTCAAAGCCCACGGCATCTCCATCCCGCCAACGACGACCCCGCCAGCAGCTCTCGACGCCCTCCAAGCACGGGTCCTCACCCTGACCGACGAGCCCAGCAACAAGATCAAGACGACGTGTTAATGATCTGCAAGCCCTAAGACCTGTCCCGTAACTGGGCGGCGCCCCCTTGCCGATCCCGGAGCGGACCGTGTCAGTGGCTGGTGACAGGCTCGAGGGGTGCTGATCAAGGATACGACGCCGACGCGTTGATGGCGGGCGAGTCACTGCTGGCCCGCCCGGGCTTCTGGTCGAACTACCTTCTGGCGATGTGCAGCGACGGGGGGTGTGCCGAGCGGCCCGTTCCGGAGTGGTTCGGCGACGACGGCGCCGATGCCGATGCCCTGTCCGAGGTCCTCTTCGATCCCGAACGCTGGCCAGTGTTTCGGGTGCCGACCGAAACCGGCCCCGGAGCGGTGGCGGTCTACCGCAACCTGGAAGGCGACTACGGCACCGACTATCTCCTCACCCATCCCGGCAGGAGCTACGTCCAGCAGATCGCGAGTTGGGACGGAGATTTCAGGGGTGCTGGGCTGACGTGGCGCGAACTGGTCCGCATCGCCGGCAGCCCCTCCTCCGGTGCCGAAGGTGTCCAGGACACGGCAGCCCGCCTCCTGCTGGTACTTCCGCTTCTTACCGACCCGGATGTGCCAGAAGAGGCGCCGGCCAGACTCACCTCCGCCCTGGCGGTGGTCGGCGCGCCGCAAGACACTGCCTCCAACACGGCGGAGCACTTGCTGGCCCACCTCACGAGAAGATCCCTGCACCATCCCACGTGGGAGTCTCCGCTCAGCGGAAGCTGAGAGGCGAGCCGAGCTGCTGGGTCGCCGCATGAAATGATCTTGATATGGCCTGTGTGATTACGGCATCGGAGTCTGTCTGGATAGCCCCGTTTACAGGGCTGAGCCCGCGCCAGTTCGGCAAGCTGGTGACCGTTTTGTGGCGCGAGGGCGCGGATGCGGTCCGCAGGGGCCGGCCGTGGAGGCTGCCTCTGAGGACCGGGCCCTGCTGGTGGCCGCGTACTGGCGCACGAACTTGACGATGCGGCAGCTCGCTCCGCTATTCGGGGTCTCGAAGTCGGCGGCGGACCGCATCATCGACCACCTCGGGCCGATGCTCGCGCTCCAGCCCCGCAAGCGGTTCGCCAAGGGCACGTGCTCATCGTGGACGGCACGCTGGTTCCCACCCGCGACCAATGCGTGGCGGAGCAGTCAAAGAACTATCGGTACTCCACCGCCCACCAGGTCGTCATCGACGCGGATACCCGTCTCGTCGTCGTGGCAGGCGCGAACCGGGGGCGCCCGAGGCGCAGCTCGACCGGTTGTTCGACCCCGTACCGAACAAGCGGGGCACCTGAGGCACCCGCGGGCGTTCGGCTATGCCGTCACCGTGACGGAATCCCGTGACGCCCGCTCACGCCATGCCCGCGTCCGACACCGCGGCGAACAGAACACCGCCGACCGGCGAAGCTCCACGCCTGCCGTCCACTCACGACCGCACACCGGACACACCGCGCTGGTTCCGCGTTGCATGGCTGCCACTCCCTGCCGGGCATGCTCCAGGGCCCGCCACCGGCGTGACCTGCAACGACCCGAACAGAAGACTGCTGCCGCCGATTTCGTGGGCGGCAGCAGCACCCCACACTCCCGGCAGTACCTGCGGTCCACCTCACCAACGGCCATGACCTCAGCATCGCGACCCGCGAACCCTTCGGCCAGGGATCTCAATCAGGCACTGAAGCAGTGCGCCGCCCTCGCCGGCGACGGCTCCGCCCCGGCCGGGCGCAAGGCGTACCGCACCTACGCCGACCGGATCGCCATGGCGACGAGGAAAGAGTGACTGCGGCGGACCATGCTCACGAAGCTGGTGGCAGCGTCACGGACACCCGCCGTGCGGTGTGGTCCAACGGTCGTCCGCCGGAATTAGGCTGCGGCGGGCAGTTCGGTGCACGTGCGCTGGATGAGTTCGGCAACCTCGGGGCGGATGCCCTGCTTCAAGGCCTTGGTGATCAGGTCGGCGGACGGGTAGCCGGAGTTGTACTTCCTCCTTCCTCGAGCAGGGCTGATTCAAAGTCGTGGTGGGTACGACCGACTTTCAGTGCGAGCCCACGGTCGAGTCGGCGTCGGGGCAGGTCAGCCAGTGTCCCGAGGGCTTGGACGTGTATGACTCACGTCAGGTTGCAGTTGTGCGGCCACGAAGTACAAGCTCCTGACCAGCAGCGATGAAGTCGGCATCGACTTTGAATCAGCCCTGCTCCCTCGAGGGGGAAGTACGGCTGAGCGAAGTACGCCGACAACCAGTTCAGTTGCGGTTCGTGATCACTGTTCTTGGTTGTCCGAGGACAGGGCCGCAGCAACAACGACGTCGATCGTTCCGCTCTTGGCGCGTTTTGGGTCGCCCAGCCGCGCCCGGATCAGGTATCCGAGCTGGAATCGGCTCTCAGCGCGGAAGCTCTCCATGACGTCTGCGATGTGCTTGCGGCAGGTTCGCAAGGACATGCCGAGTCGTCTGGCGATCATCTCGTCCTTCATGCCCTCCGTGAGTAGTCGCACGATCGCCTGCGCGGCCTCCGTCTTGATGACGGGTGTTCCGAAGTGCCCGGGGTTGAGGGGTGTGGCCTGCACCCACGAGTGTTCGAAGACTGCGCACAGGTAGCTGACGGTGGAGAGGTCCTGGACGACGACCACGCCCTCGTGCTCGTCGGCACGGGGGATGAACGCGACCTTCCGGTCGACAACGACCAGTCTGCCGAACAGCTCGGGCAAGGTGCGGACCTGGCCACCCGACGAGGCGAGATGGCTGATGTAGTCCTGGGTCGCTGCCTCGTGGCGGGCGGAGTGCTGGTAGAGGGTGCGCATCTGGATGCCACGCCGGGCGAGGGCCAGATCGCGCTCGTTGGCCTGCTCCGTGCGCCCTGGCGGCAGGTCCCTGCCGCGTTCGCAGGTCAGCACTTCCACTTGGCAGGCTGAAATCGCGTTCTCGAGCAGCTCGGTGGCGGATTCGAGTCCGTGCACCTCTTGGATCGGCGTATGCCTGCGCCGACTGCGCTGGGTCTCGGCGTAGAGCAAACCCAGGACGTCGAAGTCACCCTTCAGTTCGTGGATGCGGGCCAGCCGGCCGCGTAGCGCGGCCTCGGCGGTGGTGAACATGATCGCTGCCGCACTCTCCGGTGCGACAGGCACCAGCCGCTCATTTGCGGCGTCTCCGGGCAGGTGCCGGAGCAGGTGCCGGGTCCCTAGTGAGGCCGCGGCCTGCTGCACTTCCTCGACATCCAAGGCGAGGTCGTGGGCAGCTTCACTGATATCGAGATGTCCATTTTGTGCCGCCCAGCGGAAGACTTCGATTTCCGTTTTGCCCAACCGGGCAAAGTCCTCAAGTGTGCGATTTTCCACTGTTTCCCCCCAGGGAAGATCCTGCACGCAGCTTAGTGCAGCATGATCACTCTGGACGGGGAGGACTCGCCGGGGCAGTCTGAGAGTGCACAAGGAGTTACCGGAGGAGCTCTCTCCGGGACGCGGCAAATGCCGACAAGTCCGCCGTGCGGAACCCACCTTCATGAAAGAGGTACTAACGATGGCCATGCTCAAGACCGTCTCGTATGCGATCGCCCGCCGCACGAAGATGACGGCCGTGGCCGGCTTCTACAAGTACTGATCTCACCGAGGTCGATCCGTGTAATCCCTCGGGCCGGGGCGAGGCGCTATCTCGCCCCGGCTCAGGGCCCTGCAATGCACATCATGGAGGAGCCGATGAACCGACCGCCAGGTCCGCTTGGCGGGCGCCTCGCCGGCAACGGTCCCGTTTACGACCAGGACCGCCTCGGGTTCATGGTGCAGATGTCAGACAAGTTTGGCGCGATCTGGTCGTTTGACCGCAACATAGTCGTCGTAGCCGACCCGGCACTGGCCGGGGAGGTGCTCACACGCACGAACACTGATTTCGGCGCCGAGGTCGACTTCCTCCACCGTAAGCAAAAGGGCGATGCGGAGACCAAGCAGCAGTGGGCCTCATCACGAGCTGCCCGCATGAGGTACATGCGCCCCTCCTCCATGCAGGCAAAGATCCCCGGGATCGCCGCAGAGCTGGACGGCGGGATTTCCTCTTGGGGAAGTGGCGAGATCGATGTGGTCGATCGTATGCGCGCGCTCACGGCCAGGGTCGGAGCCGTACTCTGCCTCGGTGAGAACGCGCATCTGGTGGCAGGCCTAGGGCGAGACCTCTTCGATGCGCTGACCCCGGTCGTCAGCAGTTCCGTTTCCCTGCCGCTCGGGTTTCCGCTCCCGCGTCACCGCCGGGTCGTACGAGCCAACCGCGCGCTCGAGCAGGCCATCAGCGAGGCGATGGGCCTTCGACGGACCGTGGGTCAGCGCGCGACCGGTGACCTCGTGGATGTGCTGATGCAGCCCACTGCCCGGCACGGCGTACTGCCCGATGCGGTCATCCGCGAGACTCTGGCGGCCACCCTGCTCGCGTCGGAGAACACCTCGGCAGCCGGGTTCGGATGGATCGTCCACGAGCTGACGCGGCATCCGGAGATCCAGAGAATGGTCGCGGCCGAGGCAGCAGCGGTGCTTCCGGCATCCGGGCCCATCACGCATGATCACTACGAGCGGCTGAGCCTTACCGCCAGGGTGGTCCGAGAGGCCCTCCGCCTCTGGCCGCCCAATTGGATGTTCGCCCGCCACGCAATGCACGAGACGGTGCTGGGCGGCTACACGCTGGAGTCCGGTACCAAGGTGATGGTCCCCGCGTATGTGATGCAGCGGGACGCGCGATGGTTCCCCGACCCGCTGGCATTCGACCCGGACCGCTGGTTGCCCGATGGCTCCGGCAGCGTCGCCCCGCAGTTCGCATACATGCCGTTCGGCGCGGGCCCTCTGATCTGTATGGGAATGTCGTGGAGCCTGATCGAGATGACGCTCGCGACCGCTCTCCTTACGCGCGCTTTCCATCTCGCGCCTTCCTCGGCCGCCAAGGTTGTACCCGATCCCTCCCGCGGTCTTTCACCCAGCGGATTGCGGGTGCGGCTCGCAATCAGGTCGGACAGCGGTAACACGGCTGATCTCCCCACGGCCGGCCGAACAGTGGCGGGATGTCCCATGACCGGCAGGGCGGAATGATGGACGGAACCGTCACATACGGCAAGCTTCTGCGCAATCGTGAATTCAGCGGCCTTTTTGCAGCACATACCGTGTCGATTCTCGGCGACGTGCTGACGAAGGTAGCCCTGGCTGTCCTTGTTTTCGACCGCACCAATTCCGCTTTGATGGCCGCCATTACGTTCGCGCTGGGTTTCATGCCCCAGATCCTCACGGCGGCCCTGGCTTCTGCCGTCGTGGACCTGGTTCCGGCTCGGCGGCTCATGCTGATCGGCGACGCGAGCCGAATGGCCTGTGTCCTGGCCATGACCGTACCCGGAATGCCCATCGCTGTTCTTCTTATCCTGGTGACCGCCTCGGGGGCGCTGTCCCCTTTGTTCCGGGCCGCCAGACAGGTGATGCTCCCCGATATCATCGGCATGAACGGGTACCCGCTCGCCAGGTCGATGTTCTCGGGAACCATCCAAATCGGGCAGATAATCGGCTTCGGTCTGGGTGGAGCCCTACTGCTCATCCTGACGCCTAGGGCGACGCTGTTCGTCGACGCGGCGACGTTTGCGTTCTCCCTCACGATGGTGCCGATGTTTGTCCGGCCGAGGCCGGCAACCGCCAGCGGCACCCACCGCGAATCGGGCATCATCCGCGAGACATTCCGCGGCAACCGATCCATCCTCAACGATCCGGTCCTGCGACGGCTCCTGCTTCTCCAGTGGATACCAACCGCCCTCATCGTCCTGCCGGAGGGGCTCGCAGCGCCGTATGCCGCCGAGCTCGGTGGCGGACCCGAGAGCGTCGGGTTCCTCCTGGCCTTCCCCGCGGTCGGCACCGTCATCGGCGAAGCGGCCGTCGCCCGATTCCTGGGACCTCAGGAGCGAAGCCGGTGGGTACCCGCGCTCCTCCTCCTCGCGGGCGCCCCCCTGCTCCTCTTCGCCGTCTCCCCCTCGCTGCCTCTGGCACTGGCCCTGCTGCTCGTCAGCGGTGCCGGATCAGCCTTCGCGCTTCCGCTTGACCAGATGTACGTGGAACGTGTGCCCGCAGGGCTGAGAGGCCGTGCGATGACGCTCACGGGAACCGGCTCGATCGCCACCCAGGGAGTCGGCCTGGCAGTCGGAGGGCTCATGGCCGACTGGATGCCCATGCCCTGGGTGTTCACGAGCGCCGGAATCGCCGCGTTGGCGGTGGCTGCCCTCATCGGCCGACACCGACCCTGGCACATCACCCCGTCCAAGGCAGGTCCAGAGGCAGCTGAGGCCGCCGACACTCCGGCCTCCCACCAGTCAGCTCCATCTACCGAAGGGTAGGGCTCCCCCGTGTCCTCTCCGTTGGAACGCCCGTCCGGCGCCACATGGCATCACCTCCCTCCCGCCGCCCCCCTCGGCCTCAGTTTCGACGCCGCACGGCTCGCAGCCGAGGTGAAGGGCCTCGCCGACCTCACGTGGCGCCCGAACCGCCCGGTCCACCAGAACGGACTGGGCGAGGAGGACACCTTCGACTGGAAGATCATTCCTCTTCGAGGCCCTACAGGAAACGTCCGGCGCACCGACCCCGGCGGCGCCGGACTCGAGGACCACCTCGACACCCCTGTGCTCGACCGGTGCCCTTATCACGCCGAGGTCCTGGCCGCCGTTCCCGCCCCACTGCACAGCGCGCGTCTCATGGCGCTCGGGCCCGGCGCGGAGACCCACGAGCACAGCGACGGGCACACCAACTTCCCTTGGGGGTTCCTGCGCCTGCACATCCCCATCGTGACCGAGCCCGGCGCCGAGCTCACCGTGGACGGCCAGACGTACCATTGGGAGGCGGGCCGCCTCTGGTACGCAGACTTCGACCGGCTCCACGTAGCCAGGAACCGGGGCGCAAAACGACGGATCCACCTCGTGGTGGATACCGTCCCGACTCCGGAACTCATGGCGCTCTTCCCGGCCGGTTTCCTCGACGAGCTGCCCTGGAGCGATGTCCTCATGGCCAGGGAGCCCATCCCCCTGCAGCCCTTCGAACAGCTGGCACTGTGTTGTCAGGTCGACATCCCCGCGAACTTCCCCGACTGGTCAGACGACTCCGGAGCCGACCCCGACGACAGCCTGCCGGGCTCCGTCGAGGTACGGGAGGGACGGCTCACGCTCTGCATCGCGGGTGAACCCCGCTTCGGACTCGTGCATATCGGGAACGCCGAGTTCCGGCTCCAGGGCTGGACCGAGGAGCGGACCATCGTCCTCGACCTCGACCGCGCACAACCCGTCGCACGGTTCCGCGTGCGCTGCGGGCGGTCCCTCGACGAATACCTGCGGCCGGCAAAGCCGGTGGCACACGCCTGCTCCACCTCATGACGGCGCCGACTCCCACGCTGCTGGAACTCGGCGTGGAAATGAGACCGACCACTCTCGAAGACGCCGGCTCCCTGTCTCAGGCGCTGCTGCGAAACCGCAGCTACCTGCAGCCATGGGAGCCGGACCGGTCGGAGGAGTACTACACCGAAGTCGGGCAGCGGTCCTGCATCAAGGAGCAGCTTGCACAGCGCCGGGCAGGCACGTTCATGCCCTGGGTGCTCGTCGAGGTGAAGACCGGCAGGATCGTCGGCGGGATCTCTCTCTCCAAGATCACTCTGGGGCCCCTGCGCAGTGCAAGCCTCGGCTACTGGACCGACAGCGAGTGGGCCGGCCGCGGTCTTGCTACAGCGGCTGTCGAAGCCGCCTGTCTCTGCGCTCGCTGGGACTTCGCCCTGCACCGCTTGGAGGCGGGCACGCAGCTACACAACCTGGCATCGCAGCGGGTTCTGAAGAAGGCCGGCTTCCACCAATACGGAACCGCACCGGAGTACCTGCACATCAACGGTGCATGGCGAGACCACCGGTTCTTCCAGCGGATCCTCCACTCCGGTCCTCCCCTCTGACCGGCGTCACTGGCCTGGAACCAGCGGGCCGCCGCGATGCCGTCGGGGGTGTTCACCCGATTGGGCGGGATACGGCCGACTTTTCCTCCTGCGCATCGAAGCCGACGTGCAAGTGCGGGTGGAAGGCGTCCGGGCGCGCGGTCAGCTCAGTGGTGGCGTACGAACCCGAACCTCACGATTTGGTCGGTCAGGTACGGGCTGATCGCGGCCAGGTTATCACCGGTGATCTGCCAACCCTCCGTCTGGAGCTCGCGTACGACCTCCATGAGGTCGAGGGTCGTATGGAAGATCACGCAGTTGGCCAGCAAAGACGTCAGCTTCACCGCCTTCTCCTGCTCGACCGGGTCGTTCTCGGCGATCATCCTGCCCTTGCAGAACGCCAGCCAGTCCGCCGCCCGGACTACGGAGTACCTGCGCGGCCTCCTCACCACCTACCAGGTACTGCCCGAGCGGGACGAGCTGTCCGCCCGGATTGAGCGCCACCTCCAACGCGTTGCCGCCCGCCACCCTGAGCACGCCCTCCTGCTCCACTCCTACGTGCGCTGGTCGCTGCTACCGCGCGCCCGCCGCCACGAGCGGCTGCGCGGCGGCGGGTTCCTCGGCCGGGCCCGCGGCGCCTACGCCCGCATCAACCGAGCCGCCGAGTTCCTGAGCGCGATGACCGCGCGCGGGCTGCTCCTGCAGGAAGTGACCCAGCACGAGGTCGACACCTGGCTCGCGGTGAACCCTGGAACCCGCTTCGCCATCCGCGACTTCGTCGTCTGGGCCACCCGACGCGGGCACGCCCGAACCCTCGACGTCCCACACTGGCCGGAGAAGGACCCGGTCACGATGGACGAAGACTCCCACTGGGAACTCCTCCACCAGTGCCTCACCGATACCGACCTGCCGCTCGAAGTCCGCGGAGCCGGATCGATCCTCCTCCTGTTCGGCCAGCACCTGACCCGGATCACCGCTCTGACCACCCACGCCGTGACTACCGCCGGCGAGGACACCTTCCTGACCCTCGACCGCACCCCCATCCCCCTGCCCACTCCCCTGGGCGGCCTGCTGGCCGACTTCGCGAACCGCCCACCGCCCACCAACTGGGCGGCGAACACCTCTCGGGGCTGGCTGTTTCCCGGAGGCAGTCCCGGACAGCACCTCTCCGCCACCGTGCTCGGCCGCCGCCTGGCAGCCCACCGGATCCCCAACCGGCCCGCCCGGGCCACCGCCCTCGTCGCCCTAGCCCAGGATCTTCCCCCGGCGGTCCTCGGTCCGATGCTCGGCCTCCACCCCGTCACCGCCGCCCACTGGCGCCGGCGAGCCACCACCGACTGGACCGCCTACCTCCAGGCGCGCCAGCGCGGACTCGCGGACAGACGCCCACCGTCCGGGCCGTGATCGTTGCTGGCCTGGTCATATAGGTCTCGCAGGCGGCGTGAGAGGAGAAGCCGCTTCAGCCAGTTCCGGTGAGCGCGCAGAAGCAATGCCGCAAGGACGCTAGCGCCGGCCTGGGCAGTTGGCAGCCTCATACTCGTCCGCGATGGTAAAGACGCTGGCACACCTCGGACACTCGGCCTTGCCGAAGAGATGCGCGATTCCCTCAGCGAGTGCGACTTCCCCATCGCGGACAGCAATCCCGTACATCCACCGGCCGATGCCCGTGAGCTCCCCGCCCGGCCTCGGCCGCAAATCACGCCGGTCCACGTCGCCCAGGTTCCAGTCCCGGATCGCCGAGTAGCGCCCGTAGTCGCCTATGGCAACGGTCACCTCCACACCGCAGTGAGGGCACTGCAGGTCGTAGAAGTCGTCCGCGAAGTCCCCCAGGACGTTGGCCCAGTGGTACTGCTCCTCGACCGCGAGCAGTGCGCGGAAGGTGACCAGGTAGTCGGATGGCCGCGACTGCAGGTGCCGGTCCAGGAGAACGCCGAACTTGGCGATCACGTCGGCGCTCTCATCCAGCAGTTCGTCGCTGCCATGGTGGCTTGCCGCACGCTCCATGATCTCGCCTGCCAGGTGGCGTGCCTCGCTGCTCCCCGGATCGAGGCGTACCAGCCAGGGCAGGGCAGCGATGCTGGCGGGCGACACCAGGTCACGCTCAAGGATCAGCCGGTGTCCCAGCTCCGTCCACGCTTCGGAGTCGTACTCACGCTCTACCCGAGCGAGAAGCTCAGGGACGCGATCTACGTCAAACTGACAGTCGTACATCTGTGCCCAGTTCACCACCCAGGCATTGAATCGTCCCGCGAGCTTCGAGTCGACTTAGGACCCCCACGCCTTGTGCGCTCCCGGCCGTCCCGGACACCGACTTCGCCGCCCAGGGGAGTCGTACCGCCGTCGGGGGAATACCGCACGCTTCGAATGACGCTCTCCGCCAGCTGAGCAGACGCCCTGGACCGCAGCACGTCGGGAGGCGTACGCGAACGACCAAGGGGCTCCGGACACGCTGATTGCGGTCTCCGCCGCCTCCAACAGGAGCAAGAGCGACAGGGACCCGGCCGAGTGGCTGCCATCGGACGGCTCCTACCACTGCACCTACGCCGCGACATGGGTCGGCACGAAACTGCGTTGGGACCTGGCCATCGACGAGGCCGAGCGCCAGGCCCTGCTCGGGCTCGCCGAGGACTGCCCCACCACCACCGTCGTCTACGAGACCGCCCCCTGATATGTGACTGCGCTGGCTGCAGGTCGACACGATCCGGACCTGTGACTGCGCGTGCTGCACGGCTCAGCGCCGACCCACCACCCAGGATCAGGAGAACCACCATGGGCAGAACAAAACCTGGCAAGCCCCGACGTGAACGGAGCCAGACGTACACGAGCTGCCGACCGCTGGCTCGCCCAACACTGCTCCGTCCACGACGCGCCGGGCGGACTTGACCACGTCGAAGCCGAGCTTCGCCCGTTCGACATCGTGCGTGACGCCGCGTTCCTGCGGCCATACCGCGTGGAGGCCGTCTTCGACGGCCAGCCTGGCACTGACACCGACTGAACATATTTCGTTCGTTGATCCCAACCGCTTGGAGTGAAGTGCAACCCGGCCAGCCGATGACGGTCGTCTGCCCCACATGCAGCAGCCATATGGGGCAGTCATGCACCTACGTGACGGGTTCTCGCCTGGGCGAGGCCCGCACTGCCCACCGCACCCGCGAGCGCGACGCACAACAGCAGTTCAACCGCCTTCACGGCCCCATGCCGAACCGGCACGACATCCCCGCGAATGACCGTTGGCACTACCAGCCGCTGCGTGTCGGTGACCTAGCCGGACTCATCCTCGGCATGCGCCGTTCCGTGCTCTCGGCACTCTTCCGCCACCACCCCGAAGAACTCGGTGCACTCTACGAAGTGGCCATCGGCCAGGAAGACCCCGAATTGCTCGACCAAACAGACAACACCGCGATCCTCATGGCGCTGGCCTGGGTGCCCGACCGCTCACAGGTCGGACTTGAAAACCTCGCGGCGCGGCTTGCCGCCCGTGGTTACCTGCACCGCTTCCCAGACGGATCCGTCGCGACCAACCGCGAGTCCGCTCGTTTGTTCTCCCCTGGCGAGCTGCCGCGGGAAGACTTGAGAGGCTGGAAAGCAGCGATTGCCTCCACAGCCGGCCCCTGAATCCCTGTGGCGACAGGCTCTAGCGCCCGGCCTCGGCGTTTCCGAGTATTCCGGGCGCCTCTGGAGTCAACAGCGGTAGCCGTGGGGCACCTGAAGAAGCGCCACGAAGATCCAGATCATGACCGCGGTGCCGACTGCGCCGCCGACGAGGGCGACGGCGAGATTCCAACGTCCTACGTACCCGATGAGCAGACCCCACCACGCTGCCGCAGCGATCGCGAGCATGGCTCCGTAGAAGATCAGCGCGAGTCCATTGGCCGCACCGTTCACACCCACGTCGCACGCCCGCCACGCAGCCGCCAGAAGCACCGATCCGAGAACGCCCGTGGCTAGCCCGGCTACGGGGGCGACCGCGCAGCCCCACTGGCCGCGCGTCACTTCCGGTTCCTGACCTGCGGAACGTTCTCGCCGCGCTGCTGTGCTTGCTCCATTTGATCCATCGCGTCGTTGATTCCTTGCCGGAGCTGTTCCTCCGTCAGGTTGTCGCCGTACTTCTCATAGAGGTCGATACCGACCCGCATCGTGATCTGGTCGCCCTGGTCGTCATCTCCCGTGAGGATTGTTTCGCCGAGGGAAGCACCCTTGATCAGAGTGTCTGCGTCGAAGCCGGCGGCCCGGCCTACATATCCGTAGTGAACGTTGGAGTAGATGTCGTAGAAGACTTCGCGGTTCGTTCCGGGCTGCTTGAAGTAGTAGTCGTCGAGATGCTGTAGGTCGTACCGCTCCTGGAGCTGTGGCTTGTGGTCCCAGTCCTGGCCCGGCCCCACCTTCACGCCCCACATTGCCAGTGCTGCTGTGACGTCGGATCCGTAATTGCGCCCAAATTCGTACCACTCAGGCTTGTCAAGTAGAGATTTGATCTGCCCGACAACGTCCGCCTTCGCGTTCTTCTTCATCTCCTCGAAGATCCACTTTTCGGCATCGGTGAACTTCTGCTCGCTGCGTGCCGCCCCTGTGGGCGGGATGACAGGACTGGCAGAGGCATTGAAGCCTCCGATGGTGCCGTCACCAATATTTCCGTCGACGACCACGGACTCGAGTGCCTGCTTGACGGCGATGTCGAACTCATCCACGGCCCGAACCGCCGCAGCGATGTGCGAGCTCCAGGACTCTTCCACACCCTTGAGGTCCGGGTCGTGCCGTAGAGCCCGCGCCTCAGCCGGATCCTGGACCCGTGTGAAGTCGAACGCCGCGTGGCCCGTTGCCGAGACGGCCATACCCGCAGCCACCGCGTCGTCCCGGGCCGCTTCGACTTTCTTCTTCAGATCCACGAAACCGGTGTGCGCGTCCCGCATGAGTTTGGCCACAGCCTTCGCCTCGGTCTGGGCGGACTGGTACTCGCGCCGGGTCGTCGAAAAGTTCGTGTGCGCGGCTTCCACGCTGAATCCCAGCCAGTTCTGACCCAGAGTGATCTTCTGGACTGTCTCCCCATAACGCTCTTCGACCTTTGACAGACTGGCGGCCATGGCTTCCCATTTCTCGGCAGCCGTCGTCAGGACCCCGAGGTCTGTCGTCATGACTTCCTGGTACGTCAGCACACTGTCCCCCTACAGCCCGTCCAGCTTGGATTTCGACCCCAGCGCCCGCAGTCCGTCGCCCGTGTGCTGGTCGTTCTGCACGAAGAGCCCCGAGGCACCCCGCAGGGACGACTTCTCAGCGCCAAGCCGTCCCATCAGAACTCTCACCTGCTGATCCCAGATCTCCGTCACCTTCTTCAGGCCGGAGGCCGTCTCCCAGCCGTCAAAAGCCGTGGCCGCCGTGGTGGTGCTCTCCTTCGCCCCATCTGTCGCCTTCTTGGTGTTCGGCTCCAGTTCGGTCTCGATGGTGTTCGCCGCCGACCTCTTCTCCGCGGGCGTCGAGCCGAACGTGCCTCCCCCTCCCGGAGCTAACGGACCGGCGGGTGAACCGTCCAGGCCGTTCAGCCTCATTCCCGTGCCGTTCTCGCCCTCTGGCACTTTCAATCCCTCCCCTGGTCGACTGACTTTGATCATAGACAGGACGGTTTGCCCCTTCGGATGCCCGTCCCCAAAGCTGGCCTGCGGACGCCCTCGCGCCGCGAACCAGATGTTCTGAGACGGGGCATGATCCGTCACCAGCCCTCTGGAGAACTGCAGAGAAGACAGCACCTTGCGCACAGGCCGCCGACAAGCACGTTTCAGGGCCGACGATTGCCGGCCTGGCCTGGCCTTGTTTGTCTGGTTCTGGTGGCGAGGGTGACGGGTCGGATGTGCCGGGGCCGTAGCGGGCGCGAGCGCGGTTGGCGGACCCCGCCGTACTTGGTGGGAGCTGACAGGGGCGGCGTACCCGGTGTCGGCCGTGGCGGGGCGCACCGGGCAGGACAAGGCTCCTGGGCGCGCTCAGCGCGGTGGGGTGGTCAGCCAGGACTTGATGACTTCGGCCGGCACCGGCACCGGTGTGTGCGGGGTGAGGGCCTCTGCGATGGCGGCCGCGAGTTCGTCGACGGTACGGACCTGGTACCTGGGCGGAGTGATCCAGATGCGGGGCGCGGCATCGGGGTCGTCCTGGTTCGCGAAGAGCTGGGCGTACAGGCAGCCCAGTCCTTCGGCGTAGCCCCAGGTGCTGTAGTGGTCCCAGCCCGGCATCCAGAACGCCTGCGGACCGGCCCGGAGCGCGTCCGGGGTCACCGGCTGGAGGTGCGGCCGGGGTGGCTGGGTGTAGCTCGGTCCGTAGACGATCTCCCACAGGCCGTCCGAGTTCTCGAGGACGTCCATCCGCACGTGCTGCTTGAGGGTGCGCAGCTGGCGGCGGAACTCGTCCGCGTCGAGGCCGGCCCGCTGGGCGAGCACGGGGATGTCGGCGTCCCACAGGTTCAGGCCGAGGATGTCGCCCTCCCCCTTGGTCTGCTCGGCAACGGCCAGAAAGACCCACCGGGCCGTCTCGTCGGCGATGTTCCTGCTGTGTACGTACGCGATGGCGTGCTGGGTCACGTGGGCCTTCCTTCCTGTCAGCGTTCGACGATGCGGCCGGCGGTGTCCCGGCGGCGCCCATGGAGGGTGTCGAGGAGGTCCGCGAGCACCGACATGCTCTTGGGCTCGGCCCGAGCGATCTGGTCGGCCAGCGCCTGAAGCGTCGGGGCCAGCTGGTTGAGCAGTGCCAATGCATCAGGCAACGTCCGCGCGAAGACCTGTTCAGAGGTCACACTTCCTTCCAGGTCCAACAGGAAACAGGGCTCGTGGGCGAGGGGACCGTGAGGGTCAGTGGGACGTTGTACACCTCTCCGGCTCCGGTCCACGCCTCGTAGCCAGCAGCCTTAACCGCGCCGTTGAACGACCCTCCCTCTACATGCGTCAGCGGATCCGCGATGGTGCTCCAGTTCCCTGCGCTGTAGACCCAGCTCTGACGAGGCTCCTCGGTGCCGGGCGGCGTGCTGTCAGTCACGGCCCGCTGCTTGGCCGGTGCGCCTCCCCAGAAGCTGGTCAGGCTGTCCACTTCAGGCGCCGTGGCTGCATCTGGTGGCCGGACTGCTCCGCACGGGCCCGGCGCAGGGCGGCTGCCTCGGTCGCCGCAGCCTGGCGGCGGCGCTGGGCACGGGCTTGCTCCATTGGGGCCGGCGCATCGTCCGGGACGGCGTCGGGCTCGGGGAACGCGCGACGGGACAGCTCCCGCATCGCGGCGGTTTGCCGCTCCACTGCCTCGGCGATGGCCAGATCCACCCGGGACGACGGTGCGGCCTCCTGGTGTGCGGCGAGCGCGCGGCGGTAGCCCTCGCTCGCAGTCTCCCGCGTCTTCACCGGGCCCCTGGGGGCGTCGGCCGGGGCCGCTCGGGCGACGTCGGCCGGGTCAAGCGCGGGCGCGGCGCCGGGCGGCAGGATCCGCAGGGAGCTCACGACGGTGCGGCCCGCCACCTTGTTGGCGGCCGCGATGAGGCGGGTCTGCTCCAATCGGGCCTTCGTCGCCCAGGCCGTTGACTCCGGGCACACGGTGAGCCGGCCGGAGTCCGGGTCGTACGACATGGCGGCGACGTGCCCGGCAAGCTCAGGGGCGATGGCCGCCCACCGGTCCCGCAGCGTCGCCCCAGTTGAGCTCCCAGGCCCGCTCGGTGACCAGCGCGCCGAGGCCCATGGGCTCGCGCCCGCCCCACCCCCAGCGCACGCTCCCGATACTGGCGCAGCTCGGGTCCGCCTTGAGCTTGACGTTTATCCAGTTCGTCGGGGTTTGGTGCCGACCTTGTGGTGTGCGGGTCTGGTGTAGGACTCGCCGGTGGCGAGGACTCGTCCGACGTCGTAGCGGGTGGCGGGTCTCCGGTTCTTCGAGCCGGGTGGGCGGCCGGGGCCCGGTCGGGTGGGTTTCGGTGCACCGGCTGGCGTGCCCGTCTTCGCGCGCAGGTTCCTGAACCCCCGGCGGACTCGTGCGGGGGTGAGTCTGTTCGGTTCCGCCGGTCGTTCCCACGGCCGGCGGAAGGCCCCGCGCGAGTGGCCGGGCGAGCCGGAGTTGGGCGTGTGCGGCCAGGACGATCCAGGTCCAGCGGTCGCCCGCAGCGGAGTCCCGGAGCTTGGGCCGGGTCCAGCCGAGAGTCTGCTTGAGCAGGCGGAAGGTGTGCTCCACGTCGAACCTTCTCAGGAAGGCCTGCCAGCTTCGGTCGACGTCCTCGGGGCGGGCGCCGGTGCGGGACCACCACAGCCAGACGGGCTTGTTCACCCCGCCGCTGGGCAGTTTCGCGACCGTCAACCTGATCACGGTGCCCTCGATGATGGGCAAGGGGCCTTCGTGATCACCCCATGCCGCCCGGCGGGTCAGCCGGGGGTGCAGCCGGTCCCATGCCTGCGCGGTCGCCGTCCCGTACCGCTCGGTATCAGTCACGGTCACCACCGCCACCTCGCCCCAGGTCTCGGGGCGGCCGAAGACGAACTCACCACCGTGCTTGGGCGGGCGCCCGCGGCGGACAGATCCACGGCACCGGGACCGGCTTGCGCATCACGCGGTCGGACCGGAGCCGGCCCAGCACCTCTGTCGGCAGGTCAGCCAGGAGGTGGGCGATGCGAGGCGCGTCGTATCCGGCGTCCAGCACGACCAGGACGTCTCGGTCATCGTCCCGCCACTGGCCGGCCCCGACGAGGCGTTCGATGACCTCGCGGACCTGGCCGGCGGTGACGGCGGCCAGGTCCGCACCGGGCTGCAGCCGGATCGCGTCCAGCAACGCGGTCCACGAGGTCCGGCCCGTCTCCAGCGCGGCGACGATCGAGTACGGCCAGCCGGGCACCATCTGGTGCTTGCCCAAGCCGCGGCCGAAGGTGTGACAGAACGAGCGGTCCGAGGACGTGTCGGCGTCCGGCCGCAGCCACGGGGAGACGTCCACCGCCAACACCAGGCGTCCATCGGCGGCCCGGGGCAGCGGCACACCGGCCAGGGTCCGCCGCAGCCGGGCCACGTCGATCCGGCCCCGGTTCAGCCCGGAGTGCAAGGCGTGTGCCCGCGCCGGTGCTCGGGCGCGAGGGCCAGGTCCACGAGACTGCGGACCGGCCCGTCGGTGCACAGCAAGGCGTCACACAGCTCGAACAACGCGTCGCTTCTGGAGACCGGGCACGCGTACAGCTCCGACCGGAACTCCGTCATCGTTGCGAACGCGTCTCGTTGAACCCCGTGCTCGACCAGTCCCACGATCCCGGCCTCCATGCCCCGCCGACCTCTCCTCGCAGGATCAAGCCGCGGCCCCACGGACACGCCGTGAACAGGGGAAACCCCGAATAAGTTCGAGCACCGTTCGACGACGGACCAACACGACAAGCTGAAGACTCACCCACCTCACCCGGTAGTTGACCATCGTTGCGGGGGGGGGTGCCGAATCGTGATCCACCAGGCTTTCGATCGCACGTACGATGCCGAGCGTGATCGTTGCTTACGTGGACACAACCTCCCAGAGCTTTGCCGTCGGGCAGGTGACCGGCGTTCTCTCCATTTTCGGCATCGCCATCGTGCTGCTATGGCGCCTTACCCGGTCCTGGCGCGCGCCGTCGACCCCGGCGGGGGGCGACCCTGCCGCCACCCTTCGCGAGGAACGGAGACGCCGACTGATCATCATCGGTCTTACAGTGCTGATCGCGATGGGCGCGGGGATACAGGCCGTGGCCTCGTACAACCCGGAACCCCGAGCCTCCGAAGCCGTGGCGACCGGGCCCGTTTCCGATGGCCAGGGTGGGCAGGCGGACACGTCGCGCACCGTGGTTCTGCCGGACGGCTTCGCGGAGTTCCGGCTGATGACCGGCGAGGCCGCGAAGCAAACCGAGGCAGCGGTGCTGGCGGGCCGCAAACTGCCCCAGGGAATGAAGACCGGCTACTACGACAAGGACGGAGACGAGAACCTCGACTTGCTCGTCATGGTCCGCAGCGCGGAGTGGGACCCCAAGGTCCGCGAGGATAAGGCCACCAAGTCGATCTCCCAGGAGTTCCTCGACTACTTCACCGGTGCTAAAGCCCACGACGTGACCCGCTTCGACGCGGGCCAGTACGGCGGGGGTCTCGCCTGCGGCCTCTCCCAGGGCATCGACGGCGATCAGGCGGTGTGCGCCTGGAGCGACGCCACCACCTTCGGCGCGGTCCGGATCGTGCGGTCGACTACTCTCGCCGACGCCGCGCAGACCACCCTCACACTCCGCAACACCGCCACACACTGACCACACGGCCGTCTCTGACAGGGGTAAACCTGCACGGCCTGTCACGCGGGCGGCCGTGAACAGGGTCCGAGGGTGCGAGGCACCCAACGGCGCGCTGGCAGCAGCCGTACGTTCGGTGGGTGCCACCAGGGCGCACCACGGCAGTCCAGGTCCTGAAGGTCCTGGACTGCGTCCGTCTCACCGCGCGGGCCAGTACGTTGGCAACCGTGGCTCGCATCCGGATCCAGCGCCCATGAACCGTTCTGACTTTTCTGCCGGTGGTTTGCTGGCCGGTGATCAGTCGGCTCGTGGTTCTGTGGCAGCGTAGTGGGCTGCCTCGAACTCGGTGGGGCTGATCATGCCCAGACTTCCGTGCAACCGACGGTTGTTGTACCACTCGACCCACGAGGCGGTGGCGTACTCGACGTCCGAGACCGTTCTCCAGGGACCGTCGTGGAAGACCTTGGTCCGTATGCACTCGGCCTTGTAGAGCCCGTTGATCGTCTCCATCAGCGCGTTGTCATACGCGTCTCCGACGCTGCCGATCGAGGGGCGGATCCCTTCGATGCTCAGGTGTTCGGTGAAGCGCACACTCGTATATTGCGACCCGGCATCCGAGTGATGAATGAGCTGGTCGCGTCCCACGGGGTTGCCCTCGTGGGTGCGGCGCCACAACGCCATCCGCAGAGGTACGTCGACCAGCTCCACGTCTCTCTTGACCGAGGCGTGCCAGCTCACGATCTTCTGGGAGAAGCAGTCGACGATGAACGCGACGTAGGTGAACGACTGATACGTGCGGACGTAGGTGAAGTCGGTGATCCATTTTCGGTTCGGTGCCAGGGCCGTGAAATCGCGGTCCAGCAGGTCCGGGGCCCGCGCGTCGGCTGGGTTGGGGATGGTGGTTCTGGGTTTGCGACCGCGGACCACACCGTTGAGTCCGAGTGAGCGCATGGCGCGGTCGACGGCGCCGAAGCCGGCCTCGGACAGAAGGGTGCGCCGGATGAGAGCCAGCATTTTGCGCCGGCCATAGAGTCCCTCGGGAGCCAGCACACGCTCACCGGCCGTGTTGGTGGTGAAGGCCAGGCGGCGGACCGCGTCCTCGACCAGGGCGTCGGTCACGGTTCGGGCCGCGGCCACATTGGACGGGCCGGCTGGGGCACACCAGGCCCGCAAGGTTCGTGCCGCGATCTTCAGTCCTGCCTGTTCCAGGGCGGTGACGATCGACTCGACGGCATAGCCGGTGGCCCGCATCTGATCGGTGAACGCCACGATCAGCGGTTTCGGGGGTCGAGCTCCCCCGCGAAGAAAATCGTCGCGGACTTCAGCACTTCGTTGACCTCGCGCAGGTGCTTGTTCTCCGCTCGCAGCCTGCGAAGTTCTTCCCGCTCGTCCGTGCTCACGCCCGCTGCCTTGCCGGCGTCGACCTCGTACTGCATCACCCACCGTCGCACCGACTCCCGGGACACACCAAGGGAATCAGCGACCTGGATGTGCAGAGCACGTTCGGAGGAGTACTCCGCACGGTGCTCTGTCACCAGGCGCACAGCCTGGCTACGAAGGGCTGCGTCAATCTTCTTGGGCACGAGACCCATCCTCCCTGATAGCTCACAACGGAGCGGCAGAGAAGTCAGAACGGTTCACCCCCGAACTCGGACAGGAGTGGGCCACCGTGTGAGATTGGGCTCTGGCACAACTTCCGGATGCTGTTGGTGATCTTCGCTCGGAGGGGTGAACTCATTCCGACACGCCGTTCGTGCTGGCGGCCGGTGTGCTGCCGTTGTTGAGCGGGGGTGGTTCTGCCGGTCGGAGGGGGCCGGGATGGCAATGGGGTGTGGTTCTGGTCGGGTGGTTCCGCCGCTGACCGTGAAGATGGCCCGGGCGAGCAATCCGCGGGGCACCGCAGCGATGTGGATGCGTGACCGCCTGGACGAGTTGTTCGTCGACGAGGACTTCGTCGACTGGTATCCGGCGAACGGGCGTCCGGGCCTGTCACCAGCCCGGCTCGCGCTGGTATCGGTGCTGCAGTACACGGAGAATCTGACTGATCGGCAGGCGGCGGAGGCTGTCCGGTGCCGGCTGGACTGGAAGTACTGCCTGGGCCTGGAGCTGGACGATGCGGGGTTCGACTTCTCGGTGCTGAGCGAGTTCCGTGACCGGCTGGCCGAAGACGACCGTGCAGACCGGCTGCTGGCAGTGATGGTCGAGCGTCTTGCGGCTGCGGGCCTGGTCAAACGCCGAGGCAGGGTCCGAACCGACTCGACCCACGTGCTGGCGGCAGTACGACGCCTCAACCGGGGCGAACTGGTTGCCGAAACACTTCGGGTGGCTCTGGAAGAGCTCGTGGTCCAAGGCGAGGAATGGCTGGCCGGGCTCGTCACCGCGGACTGGGGTGATCGCTACGGCCGCCCGGTCCGGTATGACCGGCTTCCCCGGGGAGGTGACGCCCTGATCGCCTACGTCCTGCGGGTCGGCGAGGACGGCATGCACATCCTGCGAGCCGTCCATGACGCTGACGCCCCACCCGACCTGCGGTCACTGCCCGCAGTCGAGGTCCTGCGGCAGGTCTGGGTCCAGCAGTACTGGATCGACGAGAGCAGCCAACTGCGCTGGCGGGGACCAAAATCCAGCCGGGACCGGGCAAGCCGCAGGACGACCGAACGGCGCAACACGGGCAAGGCCTCAGCGGATGGCCGGCCCGATCCCGCTTCGGCGAGAGTGCCGTGGTCCGGGATGGAGATCGTCACCCCGCACGATCCCGAGGCCCGCTACAGCCAGAAGGTCACCGCCGCCGGACAGCAGGACTGGATCGGCTACCGCGACCACCAGACCGAGACCTGCGACGAGACCGGCCCGAACGTGATCGTCCAGGTGACCACCCGGCCGGCGCCCGAGCAGGACATCGACGCCCTCGACCGAATCCACCAGGGACTGACCAGGCAGGGCTTCCAGCCCACCGAACACGTCGTCGACAGCGGCTATATCTCGCCGGACAGCATCCATCACGCTGCCCAGCAGTGGAACATCACGCTCTTCGGGCCGGTCCGTGACGACCCGCACGCGAACAAACGGCCCGGCTTCGCCAAGAAGGACTTCCACATCGACTGGCAGGCCCGGACGCTGACCTGCCCGAACGGCGTGACGAGCCCGCCATGGAAACCCACACTGGGCGACGGCCACCCCCGGCTCTCCGTGCTCTTCCCGCGCAAGGCCTGCCGCGAATGCGCTGACCGACTCAAATGCACCGGCAACGTCGACGGCAAGGGCCGCCATATCTTCCTGATGCCCCAGCCTCTTCAAGAGATCCAGACACAGAACCGGGCCGAGCAGACCACAGCCGAGTGGCGCCGCCGCTACGCGATCCGCGCTGGCTGCGAAGCCACGGTCTCCGAAACGGTCCATGCTCGTGGCCTGCGGAACTGCCGCTACCGCGGCATGGCAAGAACCCACGTCCAACACGTCCTCACCGCAGCCGGAACGAACATCACCCGGCTCAGCGAGTACCTCTCACCCGGCATCACACCGCCCCACCGACCACGCCCCAGAAGCCGATTTCACACGTTCTGCCGAAGCCTGCCCACCTGAAGATCACCAACAGCATCACTTCCGTGGTTTGGCGCGGTCGGCCGGGAGAGCGCCATCGGCGGGCGAGGGAACCGGCAGGCCAGCGGTTTGGGCAACCTCGACCAACGGGCCCACCCGACGCGGCACCACAGAAGTTGCGCCAGGACCTGAAATTGGGCAGCACATGTTCATCGCTCCCGGCCGGAGCCCGGGTCATCGTTTCGAAGGCGAGTGGCGCGAGCTGTGTGCAAAGGGTGACTGGCCCGGTCACCGCTCGAATGGGGCATCCGCAGTGATGATCAGGAAACTTGGCTCTTTCGGGGTGCCGCCCGGCAAGCCCCTCCGCGTGGGCTGGGGTACGACAACAGACTCCCGAGTATGTCGAAATTCCCTGAAGGGCCCTTCACCATCGTCAACCAGGACACCGGTCGCTGCCTGCGGGTGCGGCTCGGGGAGTCGGTGGACCTCAGCGACTACAAGGAGGGCACCAAGTACCTGCTGAGCCGGACCTTCCCTCCCAGGGTGGAGCTGGGAGCGAACGACGGTAGCGAGGCGACTGCCTGGTACTACCGGTACCACCAGGATGGGCTGGAGCGCCAGCCGTTCAACCAGATCGCCAGTACCGCGGTCGACAAGCACCAGAACATCGGCGAGTACAGCGTGTGGATGTACAGCAACGCCCGCGCCGTGGAGCGGGAGAAGGACTCCCTGCACCGGAGGTACGCCAGCAGGCTCAACGACGCGACCGGCGACACCGCCGAGCGGCTCGACGCGCTCATCCCCGACGCGTGGACGACCCAGGCCGCGCAGGACTACGAAAAAGAGCTGAAGTTCTGGCGGGAAGAGGGCAAGCAGTTCGATGGGCCGCTCGAGCAGCTCAACGGCCGGCAGGCGAAGCTGCTGGAGAACATGCGGACCCTGGGCGGAAAGGTGATGGAAGGGCTCAGGGAACAGGCGGAGGACCTGACGAAGGCGAACAAGGCCGCTGGGGACAGCGGCATGCGGATCTCGGTTGACGGGGGACCGTTCAGGGCGATGACCGAGGACGAGCTGATGCGCACCGTGAAGCGAACGCTGCTGAGAGGGGTGAAGGCCGTGCAGCGCCTGGAGGAGAAGATGGAAGACGCCGAGCCACGGCAGCAGGACGCCATGCTGCAAAAGCAGCTCAGGTCGCTTCGGTTCACCGGCGGGGACGAGGTGTTGAGGTGGCTGAAGAACATTGATGCGGTGGGAGACTTCGGCGAACCTCTGAGCGAAATGGAAAGCGCCGAAAAAGCCCTGGTGAAGGCGCTCAAGGCGGAGGCGCCGGTGCGGGCGTGGCAGCGTCGGGCCCCGCTCAAGGGCGTGGCGAGGTGGAACGACCGGTGCGCGTCCCTGGCGTTCTACGACACCGACAGGCTCCGCGGTATCGATCGGAAGCACGTCGAGGAGATGCGCGTCTACCTCGCCTCGGCCGCTGAGGAGGGCATCACCAAGCCGGTCGGCCGTGTCGGCGCGCGCACGCGGATGTTCGGCTGCGGCGCCATCCGCTACCGGGGCAGCACCTACCGGTGGGACTACGACGGCACCTACATCACGGCCTCGGACAGCAAGACCGTGCCGTCGGAGCAGACCTACTGGACCGACGACGACGGCCGACTGGTCGGCAAGACCAAGGGCGGCACCGGCCAGAGGTGGACCATCGCCCCCTACAAGCCCGCCAAGACCCCCAACACCGGCGGCATCCACCTCCCCAGCGTTTTCCTCACCGGCCTGTTCGGACCGATCGCCAGCACCTTCAACCGAGTGTGACCCCGCTGGCGAAGAGGGACCGCCCCCTCATGCAGCGCCCGCCCCACCACGATGGGCACTTGCGCTGCCACCCCGGCCCTCGGCCCCAGACCGCGCGGTTCCAGGGTCCGGCGGCGGCGTGGGACCGGCGCCTGGGCTGCCCGGTGGTATTGCCCCCACAGCGCACTGAAAGCTGGGCACCGGGCCCGGCCCGCGCCCGCCATATCGGTACAGGCTGCCCGCACCCCAACCGGGCCCTGCCGCGCCCCCGGACTGCCGCCTACCGGCTACGGCACGTCGCCCCGCCACACGAACCGGCCGGCCTTGTCATGTCGTCCTTCGGCCGGCTCGTACTCCGGACCGCCAGCCGGCCCGGACCGGCCGTGATCCGACATCAGCATCGCGTGGTCCACGATCTCCTGCGGCTCCCACCCGCACACGTCCAGCAGCGTCCCGTCCAACGGGCCACCCACCAGCACGACGTAGGCGTGCCCCGGCCTCAGCCCCGGCTCAGGGTCATGCCCTTCGGTCCCATACACCCGGCCCCACCACACCGCATCCACCCGCCCGTGGAGCGGTCGCCGCGAGGCCCCGGAAAATCCGGGTTCATTGGACGCCCGCCGCGCCTGTCGTCATTCGTTCGTTTGCTGGCACTCGCACCCGCCGCTCCGCCAACGTTTTCCTTGCCCTGTCTCTGTCGGCGGCGCTTGAATCGTGACCCACCCTGGCCGGTTGAAGATTGACCCCCGGTCCGTCAGTTGATGTTGTTCATTCCCCGGTGTTGGCGGG